>PFAI01000005.1 GCA_002763225.1 Candidatus Diapherotrites archaeon CG10_big_fil_rev_8_21_14_0_10_31_34 | reverse complement strand
AACCTTATTCTTATTCAATTTACGCATGTAATAGTTAAAAATAGAGGGGAACTTAAATCGGGATAAGACATTCTTTAAAAACTTTCTTTTTTGAAAAAGCATCACGGCTTTATGCCGTGCACCGTTGCACCCGCACGGAAGCGGGTTGAACCAGAAGAAATAAAAACAGTTAAATCATTTCTTTTATTGAGAGAGTTTTTTCAAAAATTTTAGGGAGCTGGTGAATATGGGTGAGTTTGAAGTAAAGTTGTCTGGTTTTCAGGATATTTCCGGAATAGATAAAAACGTAATTAAAACTAATTGCGAAAAATTTTTTTTGAAGAACAACAAAAAACTAAAAAACATTGAATACATTGAAATAAAATTAAAGGATTACCAGATTAAAGGAACAAGAAGAAAGTTTTCTGTTCATTCTGTTTTGGGTTTCAGCGGAACAATGCTTACCTCTAAATCATTTGACTGGAATCTCCTTAAAGCAGTTGATTTAAGTTTAAAGAAAATTGAAAGCGAAATAGACAAAAAGTTTATTGGAAAAATCCAGGAAAAAAACAGGGGAAAAGCAAGAAGCATTAACAGGTTATTAGAGTAAACAGGAATTAAGTGAATTCACTGAGGGACATTAACAGGTTATTGGATTAAACCAAAATTAAGTGAATTCCCTGACTTCTTTTATTTTTTCTTTTTTGTTTTGAATTCAGAATTGCATGAATTTTTTGAATTCCTGAAACCTTTCTTTTATTTTGAATTGAGTAATAAAATCCATGTTTGTTACTCCCATTCCTTCTGCTTCAAGTGAAGCAATAATTGAACCATAAACCATTGCTCTTCTAATATTTGTTTCATTAACTTGTTTTTCTTTTGCTAAATATCCAATTAATGCGCCTGCAAAAGAATCTCCTGCTCCAGTTGGATCCTTAATGTCTTCTAATGGATAACCTGGAAGAGAAAAATGCTTGTCTTCAGTGAACATTACTGCCCCATGTTCCCCTTTTTTTATTATAGCATATTTTGAATCAAGTTTAAGTATTTCTTTTGCTGCTTTAACCAAATTTGTTGTTCCAAATAATTCTCTTGCTTCCCCGTCATTCATTAAAGCAATATCAACTGCTTTAACTACTTCTTTTACTTGTCCTTGCTTGTGTTGAATCCAGTAATTCATTGTATCGCTTACAACTAATTCAGGGTTTTTAATTTGATCTAATACATTTAACTGAATTTCAGGGTCAATGTTTCCTAAAAAAACATATTTTGCTTTTTTGTATTCTTCCGGAATTTTTGGTTCAAATGATTCCATTACATTTAATTCAGTGTTAAGCGTTATAGCTGAATTCAAGTCAAATTCATATTTGCCTGACCAATGAAAAGTTTTTCCTTCTTTTTTTTTCACTCCGGTTAAATTAATTCCTTTTCTTTCCATTAAATCCAGATGGGCTTGAGGAAAATCTTTTCCTATTACTCCAACAATTCCTGTTTTAGAAAAAAAACTTGAAGCAATAGAAGAATAAACTGCTGAGCCTCCTAAAGTATTCAAAATTTTTCCAAAAGGAGTTTCAATATCATCTAATCCCATGCTTCCGACAATTAATACATCAATCATTTTATCACGTAAAATAAAGTGATTCAAAAACTTTATAAGGTAATTCTCCTTTTCTTCTTTTATGCCAAAAGAATTACTGATTGGAACAGCAGGAATTCCTTTATCAACTGAAAACCGTTCAACTGAAAACGGAATCAAAAGATTAAAAGAACTGAACTTAGGTTGTATGGAATTAGAGTTTGTCCGTAGTGTAAATATTTCAAGAGAAAAAGCTCCGGAAATAAAAAATATTGCAGAACAAAAAGAAATTGAATTAACTGTTCATGCTCCTTTTTACATTAACTTGAATTCAGTTGAAAAAAAAAAGTATTATGCTTCAATTAACTATATTTTTTCTTCTGCCAAAATCGGTTTTTTGTGTGGAGCCAAATCAGTTACTTTTCATGCAGGATTTTATATGAAACAAGAGCCAACACAGGTTTTTCAGAAAATAAAAGAAGGAATAAAAGAATTAGAAAAAAAATTATTGGATGTTGGAATCAAAATCTGGTTAAGGCCAGAAACAACCGGAAAAGGAACTCAATGGGGTTCATTAGAAGAAATTGTTTCTTTATCAGAAGAACTTGAAATGGTTATGCCTTGCATTGATTTTTCTCATCTGCATGCAAGAAGTGGAGGAAAAAATAATTCTTTAGAAGAATTCCATGAAAATCTTTCTTTAGTTGAAAACAAATTAGGAAAAAAGGCTTTGAATGAACTGCACATGCATTTAAGCGGAATTGAGTATTCAGATAAAGGAGAAAGAAAGCATTTGATTCTAAAAGAAAGCGACATGAACTACAAAGACCTTCTTCAAGTTTTAAAAGATTTTAAAGTTAAAGGCTGGTTAATTTGTGAAAGTCCTAATCTTGAAACAGATGCGTTGATTTTAAAAAAAGAGTTTGACAAATTAAAGTAAATTGTTTTTCATTCAAGTTCTTTTAACAGTTCATCAAATTTTGGTTTTAATTCATCTAATGCTGGTTTTGCATCAAATTCTTTTAACAAACCTTTTTCTTTGTAGTAATCAATTAAAGGTTTTGTTTGTTGCCTGTAAACATCCAGTCTTTTTTTGATTGCCTGTTTAGTATCATCATCTCTTGTAACAACTTCTCCTCCACAAGAATTGCATTTTCCTTCTTCTTTAGGAGGATTAGATTCTTTGTTATAAATTTTTCCGCATTGTGTGCAAGTCAGTCTTCCTCCAATTCTTTTGAAAGTAGTTTCATCTGAAATAACAAAATTTATTACTGCATTGATTTTCAGTTTATGGTTTGAAAGAATTTTTTCCAGTAATTCAGCCTGGGTTAATGTTCTTGGATAACCATCTAAAATTACTCCATTGCTTTTTTCTTTTTCAATTTTTTTTTCAACTAATTCTGCTACTAATTCATCTGGAACTAATTCTCCTGCATTCATTATTTCTTTTGCTTTTTTTCCTAAATCTGTTTCAGCTTTAACTTCTGCTCTCAATAAGTCTCCTGCACTAATCTGAACTAATCCTTTTCTTGCAGAAACATATTGAGCAAAAGTTCCTTTTCCTGAACCCTGTTGTCCTAAAAAAATCAAATTCATTTTTTTCACCTTTAATTCAATAATAAAATAAAAAACAAATTCTTTTTAACTAATTGATTTTTTTATTCTGCTTTAAAGTCAATTACTACCTGCATTTTTGTTGCACTAAAAGGACGAACTTTTCTTTTATCCAGTAAAACAAAATTCCTTTTTTGTTTAATACACTCTTTTTTTGCGCGTTCAATTGCAGTATCAAAAGCAGTTTCTTTTTCTAATACCTGATAAAAATGGATTACTCCGCCTTTCTTCAGAGTTTTCAAAGTAGCTGATAAAAAAGTTTCTCCTCCATGAGGCATTGGCATTACAATCCTGTCAAAAGAATTTTTTAGTTTTAATCCTAATTTATTTACGTCGTCTTTAATCACAGTAATTTTTTCTGTGCATTTATTTAATTCAATATTTTTTTTCATGAATTTAATTGCTTCAGGGTTTAATTCAACTGCAACTGCTTTTTTCATTTCAGAATTTCTTGCAAAAACAATTGGATAAGGTCCTACTCCTGCAAAAAAGCATCCAACCATTTCGTCTTTTTTAATCAATTTAGAAATTCTCAGTCTTTCAGTGCCTAATCTGGGAGAAAAAAAAGTTTTTCTTACATCAAAAACAAATTTTGAGTTAGACTCTTTGTATTCTGCAATAAAGTTTTTTTCTCCTGCAATGATTTTTAATTTTTGTAAACGGTATTTTCCTTTATGAGGTCCTGCAATCTTGCAGACTGTTTTGATGTTTTTATTTAACTGAATAATTGTGTTTCCAATTAGTTTTTCTTTTTTCTCTAATTCTTTTGGAATTTCAATTACAACAATGTTTCCTAAAGAGTCAAAGCTTTTAGTAAAAACAGCTAATTCTTTTTTCGTTAACTTGCTTTTCAAAACTTCTTTTAGATTTCCTTGTTGCATAATAAAAAGTAGTGAGAAATAATTTATAATTGCTTTTTTTCTTATTGTTTCCTGAATTTTCCTTCAAAAACAATTTTTGAAAGTTTTTTTCTGTCTGAAGGAAATTCTCTTTTCTGGTTTCTTTCTGACAAAACTTCTTTTTTTCCTGGTTTTCCAACTGCAATCATTGCTTCAACCTGAAATTCATCTGGAATTTCTAATTCAGTTTTTGCTTTATCGTAATCAAATCCACTCATTCCATGCGCAACCAAACCATTAAGCAAGGCCTGTAATGCAATACTCATCCAAGCAGAACCAGAATCAAATGAATGTGTTCTGGAAAAAGAATTATTAAAATCAAAAGTTGTTTTTGAGATTACAACAATTAACGCTGAAGCGTTTTTAGCCCATTCCTGGTTTCCTTCAGCCATCAAATTAAATATTGCATTCCATTGCTTTGAATTTCTTTTAGCATAAATAAATCTCCAAGGCTGGCTGTTTGCAGAAGAAGGAGCCCATTTAGCTGCTTCAAACAAACTCATTAATTCGTCATCAGAAAGCTCTTCGCCAGACATTGCTCTGGGAGACCATCTGTTCAGAAAAATTTTATCAACAGAAAACTCTGGTTTCCTGAATTCATTTATATTTTGTTCTTTCATCTAAATCAGCTTCTTATAATTAATTATTATTAGGCAACCCATATATTCGTTTTGTTTGCTACCTTTTCATTCAGTTTAATATAAAAAGCTTTTTTCCTGTAATTATTCAATGGTTTTAGATTTAATCAACGAATTTTTTGTTAATCCTATTACAAGTCATTCAGGTTATAACTTAGTTAACACTTTAGTTTATGCCGCAATTTTATTGGGAATAGCTTTTTTTGTTGTGTTTCCTTTTTTCAAAAAAAAAGGAATTTCATTTGATTTTGATTTTTTTAAAGCAGTTTTTCCTTTTATTGTTTTAGGTTCAACTATAAGAATTTTTGAAGAAAATTATTCAGCGGTTTATTTTTCTTTGTTTGAACGTTCAACTGATCTTTTTTCTTTTGGATTCTATACAGTTTCTCCGGGAATATATATTTTCATTGGGTTGCTAACAATTTTCAGTTTAGTTCTTTCATTTTTTTTAAGCAAGCATTTGAAGAAAGAACCATTGAAAATTTTTATGGGAATTGGAATTGTTTTGTGTGTTCCGGTTGTGTTATATCATTTGCTTCATTTAACTCATCCAATTGAATTCTTTTTTGTTTTTATTCTAACAGGAATAATTGTTTTTGCTGTAAAACTGATAACCGAAAAACTTAATTTTAATCTTCTTTCAGCTAAATTAAATCTTGCAGTATTATTTGGTCAGACTTTAGATGGGGTTGCAACTTTTACTGCATTAAGTTTTTTTCCTTCTTACAGTGAACAGCATGTTTTGTCTGATTTTGTAATCCAGAATTTTTCTCCTGCAGCATTTATTTTAGTTAAAGTTTTGCTTTCATTAGCAATTTTATGGTATGTTGAAAAAGAAATTCAGGACGAAAAACTAAAGAATTTCATTAAACTGTTTGTAATAATAATCGGTTTTGCACCGGGAATAAGAGATGCTTTTAGTTTGGGTTTAACTTTAAGCTGAAAATAAATCAGGAAAAAAATTTGATTTAAAAATAAAAATAGAGGAAAGAAATTCAATTCTTCCCCAAAAGAAAAAATTTATTAGTCATTTATCTTTTCTTTTTCTTTTTAACTGTTTTTTTCTTTTTAACTGTTTTTTTCTTTGCCATAAAACTAACCTCCTTTTTTAAAAAAATTATACTACAAAATAAAGAATTCATTATATTTAAATGTTTTGTTTCAGAAGTAATTTTAGGTGAAAAAAAATGTTTTTTTTGATTGGAATTGGATTAAAAAAAGAAAATTTAACTTTTGAAGCGCAAAAAAAAATTAAATCATGCAAAAAAATTTTTATTGATTCATATACCAGTGTTTTTTCTGAAGGAAAAATTTCTGAGTTAGAAAAACTTTTAGGGAAAAAAATTTTTTGTTTACAGAGAACTGATTTGGAAGAAAACTCAATGAAGTTTTTTGCTGAAGCAAAAAAAGAAAATATTGCTTTGCTGGTTTTTGGAAACCCTTTGACTGCAACAACCCATCTTTCCATTCTGTCAGAACTAAAAGAAAAAAAAACTCCTTTTGAAGTGATTGCAGGAATTTCTATTTCAAATTTTGTTTCATACACTGGTTTACAGGAATACAAGTTTGGAAAAACTGTTTCAGTTGTTTTTCAGAGGGAAAACTATTCTCCTGAATCCTTTTTTGATTCAATTGAAAAAAACAAATCAATTGGCTTGCACACTTTATGTTTATTGGATCTGGATGTAAAAGAAAAAAAATTCATGAAAATAAATCAGGCAATTGAACTGTTAGAAAAAATTGAGGAAAAAAGAAATTCAAAAATTATTTCTGAAAGTGTTTTAGTCGGAATTGCAAGAGCCGGTTCTGATTCAATGAAAATCAAAGCAGGAAATGCAGGTGAACTAAAAAAATTTGATTTTGGTTCAGAACCGCATTCTTTGATTGTCTGCGGGAATTTAAGCGAAGATGAAACTGAATTCATGAAAATTTTCGGCAATTGGAAGGGAACCAAAAATAAAAAAATATCTGAAGATTTAAATGAAATTTCCGTGAAAAAAAATCTTGTGTTAAAAGTTCAAAAGTATTTTTCTTTAACTGAAAAAGCTTTGAACAAAATTGAATTAAAAAAAGATTTAACTGAAAAAGAAAAACTTATTGCAGAAGATTTTTTGAGCATGGCAAAAAATTATTTTTCTGACGCAAAGCATTTTCAGAAAAAAAATGATTTATTGAATTCTCTTGCCTGTTTATCTTATGCTCATGCATGGCTTGATGCAGGAATCCGTTCAGGCTTGTTTGACGGAAAAGAAGACGATAATCTTTTTACCCTGAAATAATTTTTTTATTTTATTTCTTTGTAGAAAATATTTGTTTTTCTGAGTTTTTTAAATCCTCTGTTTAAAAACAAGTTTACTGAAGCTAAATTATCTTCTCTGACTAAGCCAAAAACAATCTGGATCCCTTTTTCTTTTGCAAGTTCTTCAAGAGAATTAACCAGCTGGTTCCCAATGCCTTTACCAAGAAATTTAATATTCCTGTATTTATCTAAAAGCATATAATTAATCATTCCGGTTTTTTTTCCTTTTATTCTGGATACTGCCTTGATGTTTGATGCAGGAAGATCAAAAGGCATCAATGATGCGCTTCCAATTTTTTCAGAAAAAGGTTTTCCCTGGCTGTCTAATTCATAAAAGTTTATTTCATGTTTTGTTCTTTCTTCTGCGATAATTCTTTTTCCAAGTTTAAAAAAACCATTAAACTTTTTCGTTTTTCCTATTAATTTTTTTACTACAGGTTTTCTTCTGAATCCGGTTAAGCCCAGTTTAAGCTGGTTTTTTCTTTTAAAAGATTTTTTTGTCATTTTTTCCTTAAATAATCAAAAAGTAAACTTTTTAAATTCCCTTTGCTTTATTTTATGTGATTGAAATGAGTATTTATGATGAAACAAAATCCCTGCCAAAATTTTCTTTTGATTACTCTAAACTAAAGTTTCCTGTTTTAGCAGTAATTATTGTTTTAGTTATTGTTTTTTTGATTGTTTCTGCTTCTTCTTTATTCAAGCCTGACCCACTGTTTGTTTCTTTTGAAGACCCAACTTTTGATTTAAGTGAAAAAAACAGTTTGCTGATGAAAATTGTTGTGTCAAATGTTTTGGAAGAAGATGCAGTTGATTCAACACTTAAAGTTGATCCGATTGATGCTGATTCAATTATAATTTCTCCGGAAGAAGTTTCAATTCCTGTTTTAGGCAAAGGAGAATCAAGAACATTTAACTTTAATTTAAGGGCATTAAATGAAAACATTGCTTCAGGAAACTACGAAATTCAGGTTGGATTTGTTTCTGGCGGAAGGCTTTTCCTGAAAAGAACTTCAATCTATATTAAAAATGACTAAGTCTAATATTCAACTTTGAACTCTTTGAATTCGTTTTTGAATTTTTTCCATTTAACTTTAACTTTAGTTATTTTAGTGAAAGAAAAATTTTTCACTGCAAGCAAAAACAATTCAAGCTGAGTTTTTTCTCCTTCAGCTATAATCAGCACTTCCTCTGAATCAAGGTTTTTAACAAAACCAGTTACTTCAAAATTTCTTGAAGCATTAACTGT
>PFAI01000018.1:8362-18210 GCA_002763225.1 Candidatus Diapherotrites archaeon CG10_big_fil_rev_8_21_14_0_10_31_34 | reverse complement strand
AAATTATTAATTTCTGCTATTGTTGCAATAGTTATTTTGACTTTGCTGTTAAATATTCTTGGAATAATTAATTTTAACCCAAATACTGATCCATCAAAATCAGCTGGAAATCTTTTGACTTCAATGGATAGTTCGCAGTATCAGGAAAAAGTCAGTGCAAGAATTGATTTCACCAGTGAAAACAGCATTAATGCTAAATCTCTGGCAAAAGAAGTTGGATTAGATGAAGACCAGATTTGCCTTGGGGTAGAAGATGCTTTAGCGGACGCACAGTTTAGTTCAAATGGAAAATTAATAAGTTATACTGGAAGCGGTTCAGTTAGAGTTAAATTAGCAGGAATTTGTGCTGAAGGAACAGATTTTCAAGATGAAACTGCTTTTTTTGAAGATTATGCCCCAACCCTTTCAGAGAAATTTCCAGGAAACTTTTCTGATTGCACTATAACTGAAGCTTCAGGAAAAGCCTGTTATATGCTGTTAATTAAATCCAACGAATAAACCCTTTCCAAAGGGTTTAACCAAATGTGCGGCATAAAGCCGCACTGCAACCTTTTTAGAAAAAAGTTTTATCAAAAAAACCTTTTACAAAAGGTTTAACAAAACGTACGACTTTCAGTCGTACTGCTTCTATTTTTTTTCTTTTAATTAAAACCTTTTTTCTTTTTGGGCAACTTGCACTTTTTCTTTTTCGGAAAAAAGAAAAAGGGCAGATTTAAATATTTCTTTGACGTTATTTTTCCTATGGGATTATTATTAGAAGAGCGAGCCCAAAGTGAATGGAATTCTGTTTACATGCTGATTGTATTGATTATTGCAGCATTGCTTTTGATTACTGTAATCAAGCCAATGTTTCATAAAAGCCAGCAAATAAACCAGCCTTTAGGAGGATGATTTTTTTGTTTAATAAAGGACAAGAAGAAGCGCCTTTCCAGTTGCTTGTTGCAGTAATTTTAATGACTTTTGTTATTATTGTAGGATTAAATGCAATGAATGAAGCATCAAAACAAAAATGTTTTAATACTACAGAAAAATTAATGAATGACTTGAAATTAGCAATAGAAAAAACTGCAGTTTATCAGCAGCCGGCAAACGTCAATTTTAGTCTGCCTAACTGCACTAAAAAAGAATCATTTGTTTTGTTTAATTCAGATGAACCAAGATTATGCCAAAGGCTTTGCTTAAATCCGTCTTCAAGTTGTCTGGTTTTGCGTTATTCAACTTCAGATGTAACAGGAATACAAGACAAATGCATTGATGTAACTTCCAGCACTCAGTTTAATTATGAAGGTGATTCGTGTGAAGCAATGGCTGGCTTTGAAGGAATTAATGTTGAAACAGATGCTGGTTTTGTTTCAGGAATTTATCAGTTTTTGTATTCTCCTAATTCAAGTTCTGATAACCCGATTATTTGTGTTTATTTAAAAGGAAAAAATTAAAGGGATAAAAATGCTTGGTTTTACTTTAAGCAAAATTAATCTGCTTATTTTTGTTGTAGCGGTTTTTTCTATTGTATTGTTTTTTGTTTTTAGTTTTTCTCAGATTTTAGTTGAAAACATTGCAAACGATTATGTCAGAATTCATGCACAGGATGCTTTTACTTTAGTTGGTTCTCCTACTTTGTGTGCAGCACAAATTCATTATTTAAAGGATTCAATTGAAGCAAGTTCAGGGAACAGTGGAAGAGGATTATATTATGTTTTAAATATCAAACAAGGAACAGGAAAAAATGGTTTAAATAAAATGATTTTTGCTTTGGCTCCAAGAAGAACTCCAGAAACTTATATGGCTGCTGCATCTTTTGACACTGATGCAAAAATGAATTTTTTTGATTTTCAGGAGCTGATTACTGCAAATCCATCTAAAATTAATATTTATGATTCAAACACAATGCTTGACCCGCAGGCAAAAACTCAGATTGATGCATATGTTTTATTAAAAGAAGTTAATTTAGGCGAAACAACAATTTATGTTATTCCTTGCAGTAACAGGGGAGGTTCAGACTGCAGTACTTTAATGGGGATTGCAGGACAAAAAATCAGGCCAGAGGGATTTAATTGTTCTTACGAAAATTAATTAAAAACAAAAAAGGTTATTTGGGTCCAATAGGAGATGACCTTCCTTCTTTGATTCCTTTAATGTTTGCTTTGATTATCTTTTTTTCTTCTTTTTATGCAACAGTAAACACTTATAATGATAAAACAGTTGATTTTGAAAATGATATTGCTGTAGTCCAAATTGGTGCTTCTTTAAGAGGCACTGGATTTGTTTCTTCTTTAGAGGAATTCAAAAAATCCTGTGATGCATTAAATGTAAGACAGCCGTATTTTTCTGCCGGATTAATAGACTTAAACAAGGATATTAATGTTTTAAGTTTAGATGAAGATTATTTTTTTGAAGGATCAGATTATTTTAAGTGCTCTAATACTGAAGAAAAATTAACTCAACAAAAAGTTTTGTCGCCTAATTCAAGAATTGTTTTAAGGTATTATCCTATTATCCTGCAAAAAAATTCTGTTGCTTTGCCGGTTAAATTAGTGGTGGTTGCATGGAAAGAATGAATTATAAAGGGCAGGCAGCAATAACTGATGCATTGTTTTTTTTGCTGATTGTAATGTCTTTGGTTTCTTTTTTGTTTTTTTTCAGTTCCCAGTATGGAAGAACTGTAGGAGAATATTCTAATTCAAAGTTTGGCTCAGATTATGCTGTCAGTGCATTAAAAACAATTTTGTATTCTTCTTTTGCAAGAGATGGACTGCCTTTAACTGTTGACGGAAAGTTTGGAGATGATTGCACTCCAGATTCTTGTTCAGAGGAAGTTGATTATTTGATTGCAGCAGTAAAAGAAGATTATGCTGATGATGAAAACATTAATTTTTTCAGGGAAGAATTAACTGATTCAATCAAAAAAGTAATGATGCCTGTAAGAAATTCTTTTGATTACCTGGTTTACATTAAAGTTAATCTTAGTCCTTACAGCTATCCGTATTTTTTTATGTCAAGAAAAGAGTTTACTTCAACTGCATCAGGTGCTTTTATCACAGATGTTACTGCAGTGCAAAAAGATTATTACTGCAATTATAATGATTTAACTGCATTTAATCAAAATAAAATAAATCATTTTATTGTTTTTGTCGGAGCAAAAGGACAAGCGGTTTCATCTCTTTATTTGCCTGTAATTGGAGACACTGAATTCAGGGAAGGAGAAATCCAGTTAATTTTATGGTCTCCGAATGATTTTAATTCAGAGAACCCATTGTTTGTTGATTTAGACTGCGTGTTAAGAGAAGATGTTTTAGAGTTAGAGGCAGCTGCTGCTCCCTGATTATTTTTTTGTTACATTCCCGCAGTGAGGACAAACATACTTTGTTTTTGTTCCTTCTTTGTGTTTTATTTTAGCGCATTTATCGCAGAAAGCATTACCGCATTTAGAGCAAAAAATCAGTTCATTGAATTCCTGTTTGCAGTTAACACAAACTCCTTTTTTTTCTGTTTCATCTGAATCATCTAATTCAGGTGTTTCTTCTTCATCTAATTCATCTAATTCTAAATCTAAGTTTAGTTCATCTAACTCTTTTTTTGCTAAACCAGATTTAGTTTTTTTAAGGTCTCCAAACAACCCATTTATTTTTGTTCCTTTTATTTCATCTAATTCAATTTCTTTTTCTTCTGGTTCAATTTCTTTTTTTCCTTTTTTGCCGTGTTTTCTTTTTAATTCAGTTTTTTCTTCTTTTTCTTGAACTGGTTTTTCAATATTTTTTTTCTCTTTAGTTTGCCCTAATCTTTCCATTCTTTTTTTCTTCCATAAAGGAATTTCTTCTTCTCTGGTTTCATTGGCCTGCTTTTTTCCAAAAGACTGGCGTTTATCAAAAGAACTTTTTTGAATAATGCTTTCAGCATTTTTACTTTTACTTTTTTTGTTTTCTTTTTCTATTAGCTTTTGTCTTTCTTCTTTTTGTTTTAGTTGTTCAAAAATAGTTTCAGCTATTGAATCAGGAGTTTCTTTTTGTATTTTTAATTTCTTTGAAAAGTCTTTTTGTTTTTTTTCCGGAATCCCTTTAAGTTTTTCCACTATTTTTTTGTTTTTTTCCCGGTTAAATCTTTTCATTCTTCTTGGAGTTTTTTCTGCCATATAATAACTAAAAGCATTAGTTATTTATATTAGTTTTCCCTTTATTTTCTGTAATGGTTGAGAATATTTTAATAGATGTCCTTTTTTCGGTTTTTGATTTTATTAGAGGAACGTTTTTTTTGTCTATTGCAGTATTTTTATTGTTTTTATTGGGTTATTTTTTTTCCAGGGAATTACTGGAAAAAAAGTTTAAATTAAACTGGATGCAGAAAACTTTTGTCAGCAGTTTTTTTGTTTTTGTTTTGCTTTTGTTAGTGGTTTTTGTCTGGCCTGTAATTGACTCTTTTTTGTCAGTTGATTTAGGAACAGTTCCTGAACCATTGAAACTTACTTTAGGAGAATTTTTTTATTTAGCTGGTTCAGTGTTAATTAAAATGATTGCAGTTGCTTTAGTGTTTTCTATTTTTGTTTTGCCTTTAGCTTTTGTCGGAGCTTTTGCTTTTGATTTTTTAGACAAAAAGTTTAAGTGGAATACATTCATTAATTTTTTCTTTTCGGTTTTTGCCGCAACCGGAGTTGGATTGTTTATTGTATTGTTTTTAATGCCTTGGATTATTCCTGGAGCAGTTTACTTGATTTATTTTGCTTAGGTGAATGAATGGATAAAAAAAATATTTTCATGATTGCATTGATAATCTCTTTATTGGTTAATTCGCCTTTAGCTTTGGCTGCATCTTCTGAAAAACTGTTTTCGAAGGAATCTTTTTCTTCTGAAGAACTATTTTTTGCTGATCCTGATTTAACTAACACTTTTAATTGTTCTCAGAGTTCTTTGACTCCTGAAGAAGTTCAGGCTTTTCAGAAAAGCATTTTGGAAACAGGGTTTACCGGAGGAGAACTTTCTGCAGGAACTGAGCCATTAAAAGACAGGGAAACATTAGAAAATAATACTGCTTTGCTTGTTTCACCTGATTCAAATGAAGCAGTAAAAATGGAACTGCCTAACAAAGAAATTACTGCAGATGAAGTTTCTTTTTTGCTGAACAACAGGTATGATGGAGCATATTCTTTTGGATTATTATTAAATGATTCTTTGAGGTTAGGCCAGTGCAGGGATAATGAAGCTGACTGCCCTTTAATGGGAAATTTTTTGACTTTAAGAACTGATGGAGAAGGATTTAAAGAAGATTTTGTTTCTGTTTGGAAGGACTTTAAGGGTTTGATGAGTGACTGGTTTGGAGAAAAAAATGATGTTCCCGGTGAACAGCTTCCTGTAGACACAAAACAAATGCTGAAAGATTATTATGAGTCAGGAGATGAAGCAGATTTTGCCGGAACAATAGTGAAAAAAGTTCCAGGAAAATATATGGGCAACAGTGTTTTAACTGATGATTTTACTGCTTCAATGGGAACAACCTGCAGGGATTCTTCTTGTACTATTTCATTGTATTCTTTTTTTGACAAGCATTTTAATCAGTGGTTTTCTTCTAATATGGTTATTCAGACTGCCGGTCCAACACTATTGTTTGGAGCAAAAAAATTGTTTGGTTTAAGTGCAAGAAGAGGATTATTTGGAGCAAAATTCATTGATGTTGAAAACACTAAATTAATCCAGAACATGAGAATGAAGTTATGGGGCCCTGATGCTTTTTTTGGAAAACAATTGGGCCCAAGAATTGTGGCACAAAAAAACAAGTATGATGGGTTTTCTGAATTTTATGAAGAATTTGTTCAGGCAACAATTTATGAAAAAGGAATGGCTGACAGTGAAGCTACTTCAAAAATCATAACCAAGTATTTGAATCCAAAGACTTCTCCTTTATATGATAATGGAAAAATTACTGTTGAAAAAAAGAAAGAGTTTGTTCAGTTAATAAAAGATTTGAAGAGATATGCAACCACTGCAGATGATTATGGTCAGGAAGCAAAAAAAGAAATGGATGAAATAGTTGAATTAGCCGGCGGAGGGAATAGAGAGTTAGGGCTGAATACTCCTCAGGGAATTGAAGCAAGAAGAACATATGGAGCAAAAATGTCTAGATTATATGGAAAATTTGATGATGATTTGGATGCAGATTTTCCTAATTCTATTGCTGCAATGGAAAGGCTTGGTTTATGGAATAAAGGACTTAAAAATGTCAGGACAGGGAATGTTCAGACTATTTCAGCTGACACAGATGTCTGGAATAATATTATGAAATGGTTTGGAGGAAATGGAAAATATGATTTTGCAATGAGGGAGGCAACAGATTTTGAGCCAGGAACTTTTGCTAATGCTGCAAGGCATTGGGAAACAATTGGAGATGACTTGGTTTATTACAAGCTTGAGCCTTCTTTGACAGGAGATATCATTCCAAGAGGGGATTTAAAGGCTTGGGTTGCAAGAAGCAAGACAGAAGACCTTTATGCTAATATTCCAGGGCATGGCTTTATTGAAATAAGGGATAACACTAAAGAGTTTATTTTAGAGCAGGTTCCGGGAGACATTAAATTATATAAAGGGACATGGAAGGAAGCAGGAGTTCTTAAACCAGAACAAATGGGAGACATTCTTGCAGACAAACCAACTAAAAGGCTTCAAAAGGCAGCTGCAATGAATAAACAATTATGGGGTGCTTTAAGGGAAAGACAATGGGCTGAAAGAAGTTATTTTAATGCAATGGATAAAGTGTTTGCTAATGAAGAAAAATTAGCTAGTGCTTATTTTAGAACTGTTGGGGGAGCAGCAAAATATACTGTTGTTCCATATGTTTATTGGCAGGCAAAAAGAGGTTTTGGAGTAGATGAATTAAGCGCTTACATGCTTCCAGAAAGCTGGAGAACAGTTAATTATTCTTCCGGACAAGACCAATTATATGATGATGCTTATATTGATTTTTTTGCTAATTCTGGTTCAGATGAAGGAGACTTGTTTGCAAGAGTAATAAACAATCTTCCCTGGAAATATGTTTTGAATACTCTTTCAGATCAATTTAATCCGGTTAAAGCACAATATGACCGTTACACTAAACCTGACGGAGGATTAAGAACTGAAGTTGGAAACATTGCAATTTATTCTAATACTTCAGAGAATTGTTTGGGTTGTGGAATAACTTTGACTTCAGCTGGAAAAAGTGATTTTTCTGCGTTCTTTAAATCTAAAAGTAAGACTTCTTCAATTGTATTAGAAGACACTCCAAAAGACGAGCAGGATAATGGAGCAGTATTAATTAATTATGCTCATCACATGGATTTGCAGGGAAAAACTCCTGATGGAATTCCGGAAAAAATTATTTTAAGTGAAGCAATAAAAGAAAAAAAGACTTGTCAGGATGCAATAGAAGAAGCAGGTTATGGAGTAGGCTTTGCAGACAAGCATGGAATTAATCCTGGATTGTATTTGGCTGCAACTGAAGCAGCTTCTTATTTTGTTTTTGGAATGGGTGGTTCAATTGTTTCTGCTGTCCAGCAGTTTGTTGTTGCAGCAAAACTACAGGATTGTGTTGATTCAAGTGAAGGATATTATACTCATTTTTTTGTTCCTGCTTTTGAAGAACAAGAACAGGTAAAAGAAAATACTGTTGAATATTCAACTCAAAAAGTTTCTAATTTAATTGATGATGCTTCAGCTCAAATGGAAGAAATGTTAACAGGAACAGGAACTTTAACTCAGGATGCAGTAAAAAATGTTGAAGACCAATTAGATTCTCTTTCAGGTGGAGCAAAAAGCTCTGATTTAGTTCAGGCAACTTATGATACTTCAGGTTTTTCCAGAGGAATGATGAATGGAATAAGATTATTTTATTTTTGGGCTGCAGGGGGAACAAATATTGAACCAGCTGAATACAAAACAACAGGAAAAACTGTTATTAAAGGAACTAATGGTCAGACAGTTGTATCAGATAATGAAACAGGCACTTTAACTGTTGACGGCGAACCAGTTTTAACTTCAGAAGACCATGTCAGGGTTGCCTCAACAAATTTGGCTATTCCTGCAATAGAATACCCAAATGATTTAACTTTAGCCAGATTTTCCGGAGATCCTTCTCAGTTAGTTTTTAGATTAAAGATTAATTCTCTTGGAGATTCATCTGACATAATAGTTGAAGACAGTGATTTATTGAATTGTATTAAAGAAGGAGTAATGCTTCAGACTGGTTTACCATTAAACTCAAATAATTTAAGCGAGGCTTTTGGTAAATTCCAGGAATTAAAAACTTTAACTCATTCAAGTGTTTTTGTTGAAAACGGACAAATTATTGCTGAAGGAATTCCAAGAAAAGTTGCTTTTACTGACCCAGGATTAGAAGTTTATGGAGACAGAAGCGTTAAATTAATTAATTCAAAAGACGATGATCCAGAGTTAGGAAAGCTTACTGCAATGTATTTTGAAAACGGTTTTATTTTATACAAGGAATCAACAAATGAATTTATTTTTTGGTTAAAACATCATGAACAGGGAAAGCTTGATCAAACAGATGTTTTTGGATTAAAAGTTACTCCTGACACACAAGTTAATCCTGTTACCGGTTGTGAAGAATATGTTTTTGATTTAGCTGTTTTAGGCGACCCTGAAAGCCCTGCAAAAACAGAGAAAGCAAAATTGTTTAATCAGTCTCTGGATAAAATGGGGCCATATAATATTTTTAAAACAGATAAAAAAACTTATGTGTTTTATGAAGACGAAGACTGCCAGGTTCATTTAAGAATAATTGATAATGAAACAGGAAACATTGAATATGATGAAGCAATTGAATCTTTGACTTCAACTCCTGATGGATTTGAAGTTAAGACAGCTGACGGGCAAACTCACGATTTTGGTTTTTCAACTGAAGATGGAAGGCCTTTCTTGGATTACAATGGAGTAAAAGAATTGCTTAGAACAATTGGAGGACAAAACGGAAGCATGTGGTATGACCCAGAAACAGGAATGTGGTATGCAGAAAACGCTCAATTGCTTCCATTGCTTGATTTATTCAGACAGCAGGGAATCAAAACAACTGTGGATGACCATGGAAATGTCAGTGCTGTTCCAGGAGCCAATACAATGAACATTAATTTAAATGACAAAACTGCCCCCAATCTATGGGATTTGCCTTCTTTACCTGAAAACTTGTTTTATTTAACTTTGTTTATGGCTGCATTAATTTGTTGCATGCTGTTAACACAGTTTTCTTTTAGAAAAAAAAATTAGGGTGCTTTCTTTTTTAGTGCTTCATAGCTTTTTGCTTTATTTCTTTCTAATTCATTTAAAGCGCCTTTGCTTATAGCTAAACTTTGTTCATGTTGTTTATGTAAATCTATTGCTTTAACTATGGCAAGATTATTCATTTTAGCTAAATCCATTCTGTATTCTCTTAATCCAGGTAGCCTGATAAATGTTCCTGGATTTAAAGAAAGACCAATTCTTTCTAATCCGGTTATTTCACATAATTTTTTAATGCTTCCTCCAAACCTTTCAAATAAAGCTTTATATTTTAGTTTATCTGAATAATATTCATGTCTTCCAATAATGTTTGTTAAAGTTCTTTCATATTTTCTTAGAAGTGAACCGTCTTCCCATGCTTTTCCTGCTTTTTGTGCTCTTGCCATAGCTTCATTCCATTTTTTTGTTTTTTTAAGTTTTATAATGTAATCTAAATTGTTTTTGAATGGGTCAGTTGGATGAACTAAGTTTGCGTCCCCCCAAAATTCTCCTCTGAATTCTTTTGAGCCTCTAAGCAATATAAGAAGTTTATGCCTTTTTAGTGCTTCTTCTTCTGCTTTTAGTCTTCCAAGATTTTTTTTTACTTCATCTCTT
>PFAI01000018.1:7002-8349 GCA_002763225.1 Candidatus Diapherotrites archaeon CG10_big_fil_rev_8_21_14_0_10_31_34 | reverse complement strand
TTTTCTTCTTTTTTTATCTGGCTTGCATAATAATTTCTTGTTTCTTCTGCAATAATTTCTTTTACAGTTAAAGACCTTTTTTCTGTTGTTGTTGGTTCTCTTCTTTGGGTTTCTCTTTCTCTGCCAGTTCCTTCTTTGTGTGCATAGTAATTATTATATGTATTTGTAGTTGTTGGACTAATATTTGTTAAATTAGTATTTGTTGAACTTGCAGATGCTCCAGAATTAGTTGCTTTTTTTGTGGTTGTTTTTGAAGTGGTTTTTTTTGTTGTTGCTGATTTAGAAGTGGTTTTTTTTGCTGTAGTTTTCTTTTTTGGAGCTGCTTTCTTTTTTGTTTTGGTTCCTGAATCCATTTCTACTGTTACTTTTTTAGGGAGGTAAAACACATGAGTGCCTGTTTGTCTTTTTCCTTTAGCTCTCCTTCGGTTAAGCAGATTCCCACTTCCCCCGCCAATACCTGCACGTCTTCTTATAGCCATCTTGCTTCCTTTCCTTTTTTCTATTTAATTATTGTTTTTCTTTTTTTTTAATTCTTTCTTTTAAGTGGTCATTGGTGTTTGGTCTTCGAATTTTTCCATTTTGTCGCCTGTTTTTTTTATGTCCTGGAAATGCTTTAATAATTCTTTTTCTGTTTTTTTTGCTTCATTTATTAATGGGGCAGTGTCAATTGACAGTTCCAGCATTTCAGATAATTTTTTGAGTATGCTTGCTGAAGCCTTATAGTCTGCCTGCAAATTAACGTTTCCAAGCAAACTGATTGCTTCAAAGTTCTCATCTTTTTTTAATTCCAATAAAATAAGTGAAGTTATTCCTGTTGTAATTCCTTCTTTTATTGACTGAACCTTGTATTTTTTCAGCAACTCTAAGGATTTAGGGTTAGATGCAATTCCATAAATTTTTTCCTGTCCTGTTTCTCCTGCATTAATTCCTTCTAATGAAATCAGTCTGGAAAAATTGTTTTCTTCAATCCATTCAACAATTGATTTAGCCATTTTTTCAGTGTAATATTTTGGAATAATTTGCTCTGAAATAATTATTGCAATTTTTTTTTCTCTGTGAACATAAATTCTTGAAGGATTAACCGGGATGCCATCATGAATTCTTATTATTGGGATAAAAATATTTGCGTCAATAAAGCCTATTTCTTCAAACTTCATTTTTTCAGCCAAATACTTTGCGCCGATTGTCCCGACTAAACCCATTCCGGGAAATCCTTCAATTAAAGTATAACCGGAAAAATTCACCGGAATTTTTTCAACAAACTCTATTTTTATTTCTTCTTTTTCCATGGCTTCACCTGCATAAAAAACGCTTTAAGTATTTATTAAAGTATGTTTTTTGATTTAA
>PFAI01000018.1:0-6986 GCA_002763225.1 Candidatus Diapherotrites archaeon CG10_big_fil_rev_8_21_14_0_10_31_34 | reverse complement strand
AATTGAAGTTTGTTTTATTTGGTTTTTTTGGTTAAAAATAATTGGAATCCACACAATTTTTCTTTAAACTCAGAGGATTTCTACGCCGCTTTTTTACCAGAAAAGTTTATTAACTTCTATTGCTTTATTTGATTGGGGATTTAATGAAAAAATTTAGGTCAATAAAAAACTTGCAAAATGTTTTAAGAGCAAGTCCATTAGGAAAGTCTAAGTTTGGGTCCTCAAAGTTTGGAAAAAAAATAGGGGTTAATGACAGAAGAATAGGAGTTTCAGACAGAAGGAAAACAGCCAGCAAGGTAATTGATACTTCTGGCACAACCAATCTTAGTTTTTTTTCTGGTTCTAATGGTGTTAAAGGAAGCAGAATTATTAAGTATCATGAAAAACTTATTGATGTTGTTTCTCCTGATGTAAAGAAAAATATTGATAAAAGAAAGGATAGAGGAAGGAGTTTTACTAATAAACATTTAACTGGTTTTAAGGGGGTTGGTAATGAATTTATTAAAAATTTAGGCTCAAAATCCGGAGTTTACCCTGCTTATGAATTAAAAACTGACAGAAGAAAACCTGCTAAAAAAAAGAAAAAACAGTAAGATTTATTATTAAACGCGTTTTCTTTTCATGGCAGCAGAAACTTTTATTGCAGGACTGGATTTATACCAGTTATTGATTACTGTTCTGATTTGGGTTTGTGTGGCAATAAACTTTTTTACTGGAAACAAAAATGCAAAAATTAATTTGGTTATTGTTGTAATAGGGTATTTGGCTATTTAATTTATATTAAAAATTTTTTTGTTTCAACAACAGTCATGACTTTATGGTTTCTGTTTATGGAAACAAAATATTTTGTTTCAAAAGAAATTCTTTTTGCATTATATGTTATTCTTATCATTTTAGGACTTTCTAATCCATTTTTTTATATTATAAGTTTTGTTTTGTATGCTTTAACTTTGTTGAATTTCATTTTAGGAACATTTAAAAAAGTCAAAGTAAACTGGTGAATTACAAAAGCAATGCAATGTTATAACAAAAAATCCCCAAAGGAATTAAAATCAAGGCATAAACTAAAGCTTTTTTTGTGTTGCCTTCCTGGTTTGCAATAAACAAAGAAGAAATTAATGCATACTCTAAAATATAAATCTGGTTTGCTAAAAGTGAAGCAGAAATCATTTCATTTCTTTCAATTGAATTCATCCCTAAACCCAGTTCATCTATCCCTATAAAATTCATTTCCTGAACAAAACCAGTAATTAATCCAAGTAATAAAGGAACAATTATCCCTCCGGCTAAAATCAAAGTATATTTTTGAATTAAAACAGAGGCAATTCTTTCTTTTATTATTGATTGGGTTTCAAGAATATCTTCAGCTGATTCTTTAAACACTTTATTCATTTCTGCGCCGGACTTATTTCCCTGAATTAACAGGTTTATTGCCCTTGAAATTATTTCGCTTTTGCATCTGAAAGAAATTTCTTTTAATGATTCTTCAACTGTTTTTCCTTTTTCTATTTCATTTAATGCTTTTTTAAATTCTGTTGAAACCAAACCATATTCTGCTGTAGAAATATATTTGATTATTTTAATCATTGAAGTTCCTTTAGGAAAAATGCTTGCCTGAAGCAAAATATCAGGAATTAATTTTTCTTTTTCTCTCTTGTTTTTTTCAAACAAAAATAAATGAAAAAAATAATGAAATAATCCCGGAGAACCCAGACAAAAAACAAATAAAAGAACTGAATAAATTTCATTTAATTCAAAAACACATGAAATTCCTACTGAAAGCAATGCCAGAGAAAAGCCTAAAGCAGAATACCATTTAATCAGTTCTTCAAATGTTTTAGCTGAATTGTTTTCTTTTAAAACATGATTAAATTCAGTTATTTTTTCTTTTGGAAAAGAAAAATCTAATTTAATTTTCATTTTTTCATCCTTTAAAAATTTATTTTATGGTTTTAAAAATTCATTTCATCCTTTTAAAAATTCCGGGGTTTTGCTTTTAATCAAAAACAATACTGCTAAATTAAGCAATGGAAAAAAAACTGTTATAATAAGCAGAACCTGAATTGAAGTAAAATCCATTTCCATAAAAGTGCTTCCGATTGAAATAAATGCCTGAAACATTGCAGGAATTATTGCAGACAAAACAATAAACACAACTGAATACATTATCATTTTTGAAGTGAATTCTTTTGATTCAGTTTTTTGTCTTGAAAGCAGTTCTTTTGCCAGTTGTTTTATTGGTTCGCCTTTTTGTTCTGAACCATGCTCGTAAATGCTTGTAATCTGTGAAATGCTTCTCTTTAAAATTTTTGAGTCAGTTCTTTCGCTTAAATTAAATAATGCTTTTTGAATTGTTGCTCCTGCTTTAATTTCTTTTAATGCTTTTTTTATTTCAAAAGAAAATTCTCCGTAATCTTCAGAAAGGTTTGAAAGAATTTTTTCAAAACTCAGGTTAATGTTTAATTCAACTGACATTGCCATTAAAGCAAAAGGCAGATATTTTTCTATTTTTTTTGCTTTTTTTTTCTTTAAAATTAAAGGAATTCTGATTGCAATAAAAATTCCTAAAGCAAACACCAAAATTCCTGACAAAACTGCAGTAGTTAATTTTGTAAAAGCAAAAAAACAAATGATTGAAACCGAGGCGAGAATTAAAGAGTATTTAAATGCTTTTTCAGTGAAATCTTTTTCTTCTAAAAAAATTCCTGCTTTTTTGAGTTCTTTTTCTTTAACTAAAATTATTTCTTTCATTTTTTTCCTTCTTTTTGTTTTTTTTAATTGAATTTTTTCCTTTTGTTGTTTCCTTCTTTTTATTTTTTTTTCAGTTGAATTTTTTCTCTTTTTTTTCTGTTTTTCTTTATTTTTTTTATTTCTTTCATTTTATTCACTTGTTTTTTCATGGAATTCTTTTAGCGAAATGTTTTTTCCTTTCATTTTTTCAAGAAATTTTTCTCTTTTTTTGAGTTCTTTTTCTAATTCTTTTTCGTTGAAGCCAAAACACTGTTTTATTTTGTTTTTTATTCTGATGCTGTCATTTTTTTTATTCAGTTTTTTCTTTGTGAAATCAAATTCAAATAAAATGTTTAATTCTGCTTTTCCTTCTTTATTCATTATTTCGCTTACTTCAATTACATGCCTTTCTTCTCTTTTGATTCCTTTTTCCAGATTAATTGAATTCCATCTTTTTTGGACTAAAACCAAGTCAATTGAACTCAAATCCATTTCCATTAACCCTAAATTTTTCATTCTGGTAATAAATTCTTTTCCGCTTAATGCGTGAAACGTAGCATAAGAACCTTTTCCTTGTCCTGCAAGCAAAGTGTCAATAAATGCTTTTGCTTCTTTTTTTTCTCTTATTTCTCCTACAATAATCCTGTCAGGACGCATTCTCAAAGTGTTTATTATTAGTTCCTGCATTTCTATTCCAAGATTTTCTGCTGTATTTAATTTTATTACATGCTCTTGAGGCAAAGAAATTTCAGGTGTTTCTTCTGTTACAATAATTCTTTCTTTTTTATCTACAAAAGAAAACAATGCATTCATTGAAGTTGTTTTTCCACTTCCTGTGTTTCCTGCAATAACAATGCTGGTGTCTGTCTGTAATGCCAGCCATAAAAAAGCCATTAATTTTGAGTTAAAGGTTTTGTTTTCAATTAATTCAATTGGAGTAAAAGGAGTTTCATTAAATTTTCTTATGGTGATAGTTGGAGTCAATGAAACAGGTTCAGTTATTGCATTAATTCTTTCTCCGTTTGGCAGAACTGAATTAAGCTTTGGGTTCTGCAAAGTAATTCTTCTTCCAATTGTTCGAGACATTTTGTTTGCTAAATTAACTATATTTTCTTCAATTAAATAAAATAAATTAGTTTTAATCCAGCCAAAATTTTTTTTGAATACAAAAACGTTTTTTCCTTTTCCAATAACGCTTATTTCTTCAATTGAATTATCTTTTAACAGAAAATCCATTGCCCCAAAACCAAAAACAATTGACTCAATTACTTTTTTAATAAAATAATTTTGTTTTTCTTCCAGTTTAATCCATTCTCTTTCACAATAAAATTTAATGAATTTCTGTATTTCTTCTTTATTTATTTTTTCCTGTTTTTGTATTTCTTCAATTATTTTTTTTGTTGTTTCTGCTTCATCCAAAGAAAGCTCTGGAATTCCGGTAATCAAATAAAACAATTCTCCGTCAAAATCTTCTATTAGTTCTGTTTCATCTCTTTTTTCAATTAATTTTCTTTTCTTGTTTTCAGGAAACGCTTTTAATGTAAACCCTATTTTTTCTTCTATTTCCTTGTTCATTAAAGAACCCAAAACTGAAGAAATTAAAACCTTTTTAGTTCGTTAAATCCCGTAAAAAAGATTTTTTAAGGTATTTAAACTTTTTCATTATGTAGCATTTTTATACTCTTTTTTGTATTATTTTTTTATGGCTGCAGAATTCTTTCTTAATTTTTTGGAGCAGTTTAATTTCTGGCTTTGGATGCTTTTCTGGATAGCCATATTTCTGGCTTTAGTTTTATCTCCAACTGAAAAAAAACCTTATTTTATAGTTTTAATTTGTGGTTTTCTTTTAATAGTCTTTTTTATTCCTAATTTTTATGTTTCAATGGCTTTAATTTTTGTCTGGCTTTTATTGTTGAGACTGCAGTTTTTTGCTTCCAGATGGATGTTAATTGGTTTTATTTCATTACTTTTGTTTTTGGATTTAGGCAATCCTTTCTTTTACATTATAATTTTTGCTTTATGGTTTATTATGGTTTGGAATTTCCTTACAGGTTCTTTTGCTTTGCTTGACCCAAAACCAGAAGCATAATAAGGATTACTAATTTTTTTTCCTGTTTTTGTTTGATTCCCAAACAACGAAAAGTTATTAAAGGAAAAAGCATTATTTTAAGTCGGGTATATCACCCCGGATTCTGCAAAGGAAGACAACAAAAGGCAAAGGAGGAAAGTTCTAAACTTTCCTCTTCTCTTTTTTAAAACTCATTTAATTTTTTTAGAGAAAGAGTTACCATTCTAATTCATCATTCAATCCAATTTTGTTTCCAACTGTTCCTGCTAAAAATTCAATAAAATATTTTGCCGGCTTTTTTGGAGTGTAATTTAATGCCCAAGGTTTTAAATTCAGTTTGATGTCAACAACTTTTTTTTCTTTGTTCAAGTAAACCACCTCAATTGGATAAAAAACAAACAGCATGTGAATGCTTGAGTTTATTTTTCCTTCTTTTTCTAATTCAAAAATCAGTGCATAATCTGGTTTGGATGAAAACATTAATCCTTTAAATCTTTTAAAAAAAGTATCAGCTATTCTTGTTTTTTCAATTACTTTTATTCTTTTAGTTTTATTGAATAACATTTAAATCAGTCATCTTCTAATGCTTCTAAATTAGGGACTTTAATTTCTTCTATTCCATGTTTTATTTTTTCTGATTGAGTGAAAATTTTTCCTTTCATTGGCATTTCTTTTAATTTTAAAGCGTTTTGTTTTAGTTTATGCATTTCTTTTCTGGAAACCATTACTCCTTCAAGTTTTTCAACCATTTTTTTGGCTTTTTTCTCGTCTATTTCATCTAATTCTTTCACATCTTTATATTTGTTTTTTCTCTAATATAAAGAGATAGGTTTAAATTTTGTAAAACTCTATAATATTCATTTAAAATGTTTTTTACATGAAATAATTAATCAAATTAGCTTTTTTAAAAGGAGATTTAATGTTAAACTCGGTTGCTTTTATTCCTGATGGAAACAGAAGATATGCTTTATCTAAAGGCATCCCTTTATTTCAGTCTTATCAGATTGGAACACAAAAAGCATGGGATGTCATTGAAATGCTTAAAGACTACCCTAAAATCAAGGTTGGAACCTTTTACACTCTGTCACTTGAAAACTTAACAAGAAACAAAACTGAACTAAAAATTTTGTTTTCTATTTTTGAAAAAGAATTAGATAAAGTAATCAATTTAGATTACTTTTTAGTTAATGATTTAAAACTGAAATTCATTGGAAGAGTTGAAGAGTTCCCAGCTAACATCAAAAAAAAGATTTTTAAAGCACAAGAAACAACTGAAAACAATAAAGGAAAAACAATTAATTTAGCTTTGGGTTATGATGGTCAGGCAGAAATAGTTGATGCCGCAAAAAAAATTGCTTTAGGCTACCAAAATGGATTGGATTTGGATTCATTGAATGAAAAATCCTTTAAAAAATATTTGTATTCTGATTTCGCTGACCCTGATTTAATTATCAGAACTTCCGGAACCCAAAGACTTTCAGGCTTTTTAACTTATCAAAGCTCTTACTCAGAGTTTTATTTTACTAAAAAATTTTGGCCTGAGTTCTCTGAACAAGATTTAAGTGAAGCAGTTTCAGAATACGATGACAGGCAAAGAAGATTCGGCAAATAGCTGATTTCGCTCGGCTACCACAATGCAGGGCCTAAAGCCCAGCTGAACTAGAATACGTCGAGCTATCTCACTTTGTTCGATAGCTCATTAGTATTTAATAGTTTTTTTTACTATTTATATTCTTGTTAGCTCCGTAGCCTAGAAACCTTTTAAAAAAAGGTTTATCAAAACTGCCTTTGGCAGAACCTTTTAAAAAAAGGTTTAACAAAATTTAGACTACGGTTCTAGCCCCGTAGTCTAGTGGCCAAGGATTCCGGACTCTGAAAAACTTTTTAAAAAAAATTTAGAGCAATCCGGTGACAGGAGTTCGAATCTCCTCGGGGCTATTCTTACCCGCTTCCGTGCGGGTGTAACGGTGCACGACTTCGCTTTGCTCAGTCCTGCTGTAATTGTTTCTCCTTCTCGATTTCGTTCGCGAGTGACGAAATATGTTGCCCTGTCTTTGACAGAGCGGTAATATTTATGTCCTGCTGAAAGCAGGACGACGTATACGGTGCCAGCTGACGTTTCAGCTGAACATAAACCTAAAGCTGGTTGGAAGTAAGCTCCATTTGCTTGGAGAAAACATCATTTTTC
>PFAI01000064.1:16676-16977 GCA_002763225.1 Candidatus Diapherotrites archaeon CG10_big_fil_rev_8_21_14_0_10_31_34 | reverse complement strand
GCCAAAAAACTATTAAATTAAGTTATTAAATTCAAAAGAAACAGGAAAAAACAAAAAGCAGTCCTGAAAGAAAAAAGGTTTTCACAAAAAGGTTTATATATAACAATAGCTTTATTTTATTGCCTTTTAAAAAAACAGAATTCGGGATAAAAATGAATTTACTCAATTATCTGAAAGTTTTCAGGGAAATAAAAGAAGACAAGCCATTAGATGTTTTTTTGATTGCAGAAAAAACTAATTTAAGCGTGAAAGAAATCAAGCAAGCCGTGAAATACTTAAAGTCATCTGACATGATTGATGA
>PFAI01000064.1:9494-16658 GCA_002763225.1 Candidatus Diapherotrites archaeon CG10_big_fil_rev_8_21_14_0_10_31_34 | reverse complement strand
TAAAAGATTAAAGGCAATTATTAAAAGATTAAAGGCAATTATTAAAAGATTAAAGGCAATTATTAAAAGATTAAAGGCAATTATTAAAAGATTAATCAAACACATTTCTTTAATGGAAAAAGAAACTGTTTTATTTTCAGATTTCATGAAACTGGATTTGCGTACAGCAAAAATAACTGAAGCAGAAGATGTTGAAGGAAAAGACAAGCTGTTCAAACTGACAATTGATTTGGGGACAGAAAAAAGAACTTTAATTGCAGGGCTAAAAGAATTTTATTCAAAAGAAGAAATGCTTGGAAAAACAATTATTGTTGTAGCAAACTTGGAGCCAAAAAAACTTGCAGGAATTGAATCACAGGGAATGCTTTTGGCGGCAGAACACAAAGGCAAAGTTTCTCTTTTAACTTTAGACAAAGAACTTCCTTCTGGCTCAAAAATTCACTAAGGAAATTTTTAAATGCAAAAATTAAGTAAAGAAATAAAAAACTTAATGAACTCTGAAACCGGAGCAAAAGCAAAAAACAGAATAAAAGAATTCTCTGAATTCAAAAATCATTCAAACGAAAAATGGTTTTCAGAATTATGCTTTTGTCTGCTTACAGCAAACACTTCAGCTGAAATGGGTTTAAAGGTGCAGAAAAAAATTACTGCAAAACAATTCCTTTCCTTGCCAGAAAAAAAACTTGCTTTAGAACTAAAAAAAGCCGGTTCGCGTTTCCATAACAGAAGAGCGAATTTTATTGTTAATGCAAGAAAGTTTTCTGGTATAAAAGAAATTCTTTTTAGTTTGCCGGAAAAAGAAAAAAGAAGTTTTTTAGTGAAAAACATTAAAGGATTCGGGTTAAAAGAGGCAAGCCATTTTCTCAGGAATACCGGAAACTTTAATTATGCAATAATAGACAGGCATGTCTGGAATGCGGCAAAAGAAAACGGATTAATAAAAAAAGAAAAATTAAATGAAAAGAAAACAGGGAATAAAAAAGAAAATAAGCCGGAAGAAAAAATTAAATTAAATGAAAAAAATTATTTGCTGCTGGAAAAAAAATTATCTGTTTTAGCAGAAAAATTAAATTTGTCTTTAGGAGAATTAGATTTATTTTTGTGGTTTACTAAAACAGGAAAAATATTTAAATAGTTTTCTGTGATTGCCGGTTGTTTCTTTTTTTAAACCTTTTGATAGATGAATATTTTAGTTTTTCATAATTTTTATGAAGTT
Organism: Candidatus Diapherotrites archaeon CG10_big_fil_rev_8_21_14_0_10_31_34; assembly: GCA_002763225.1. Lineage (GTDB taxonomy): Archaea > Iainarchaeota > Iainarchaeia > Iainarchaeales > 1-14-0-10-31-34 > 1-14-0-10-31-34. The sequence goes on along the minus strand of PFAI01000064.1, from coordinate 15,442 downwards.
TTGCCGGAGACATTTTTTTGATGCAACTTTTGAAAAAGTTGCTTTTGGTAAAACTTTTTAAAAAAAGTTTTTTGTGGAGGAATTTTTTTATGTTGGAATATGATGAGATTGGCCCTGAAAAGGTTTTGCAGGTTTATCATCCAAAATACGGGATGAAAGGTTTTGTTGTAATTGACAACACTGCTTTTGGCCCAGGAAAAGGAGGAATCAGAATGACTCCGACTATTTCAGTTGAAGAAGTTCAGAATCTATCCAGAGCAATGACTTTAAAGAATGCTTTGGCTGAACTGCCTTTTGGCGGAGCAAAATCAGGCATTATTGCTGACCCGAGAAAAATCACTCCAAAAGCAAAAATGGAGATAGTAAAGGCTTTTGCTGAATCACTTAAACAGCTTTGTCCAAGCCAGTATGTTGCTGCGCCTGACATTAATATGGGAGAAAAAGAAATGCAGTTGTTTGCTGAAACAAATGGTGACCCAAAATCTATTACAGGAAAGCCTGCTTCAATGGGAGGATTACCTCATGAATTGGGTTCAACTGGTTATGGGGTTTTTTTGGCAACAAAAATTGGTGCAAAATATGCTGGACTTGATTTAACTAATGCAAAAATTGCAATTGAAGGTTTTGGAAATGTCGGAAGCTTTGTAGCAAAATTTTTGAATGAAATGGGTGCAACAGTTAATGCTGTTTCAGATATTAATGGAACAATATACAATGAAGAAGGATTAGATTATGACAGGCTAGTTAAAGTAAACCAAGAGTTTAAAACTATTTACAAATATCCTGATGCAAAAAAACTTTATGACAAAGAATTATTTGAACTGCCGGTAGATGTAATTATTACTGCTGCGATTCCTGATGTGATTACTTCAGAAAACGTTGAAGATGTAAAGGCAAAACTGATTGTTCAGGGAAGCAATATTCCTATAAAAAATCATGTGGAAAGAAGGCTTCATGAAAGAGGAGTATGGGTTATACCTGATTTTGTTGCTAATGCAGGAGGAGTAATTTCTTCTTATGTTGAGTTCATTGACGGAACCGAAAAGCAAATGTTTGAATTAGTCAAAGAAAAAATAGAGAAAAACACTGAACTGGTTTTAAGGAAAGCAAAAGAGCAAAACACTTATCCAAGGCATATTGCAAGAGAAATTGCAATGACTAGAATCAAAGACCAGTGCAAGAAATGCGGTAAACTTTAGCGCAACTGTCACACACCCAGCTTGACATGCGTGCACGGCGTAAAGCCGTGCTAGCGCAACTTTATGTTGCGCACCGCACTAAACTGACGGAACAGTTTCGAAACAAATAAATAGCTGAACTAACTTAATTGTTTTATGCCAAAAAGACTAGGTAAACAAATTTCGTGGGATAGAAGACTGGCTGATAGAAGAAAAACACAGACGCAAAATTATGGTTTTTCATTTGTTAAGGGAGTTAAACCATTGTTTTTGCGTTCTATTGATGTTGTTGAAAAAGAAAATGAAATGCATAAAGCAAGTTTAGATAAAACTGGCAAAGTTTTTGTTTTTAAGGGTAAAGTATTAGTTCCTGGCGAAATTAGAAAAACAAACAGAAGGCAAAGCAAGGAAGAAAGAAGGCAAACAAACAGAAGAAATAAACAGCCAGAGCCAGTTAAATTTGTTGATAAAACTCCTGTTTTTAAGCGAAAAACAGGAAGAAATAAATCTGTTTTAGTTAAAGACCAAAGAAAAGGTTTAACTTACACTGAAAGAGAATCAAGAGATTTGCCTGCAGGAACCGATAAAAACCCAAAAAGAAAAGGGAGACACACAGATAATCCATCAGGCAAGGATGCTTAAAATATAAGGCAAAGCAATAATTACTCCAATTGTTGCTCCAAGGTTAGTTAAAGCAGTTACAATCAGGATTTTTGTCACTCTGTTTGAATACCAGCTTCCAATAGAATCCAATTGATTTAATGATTCAAAGTCTTTTACTTTTGGACTGTTAAATTTGATTTCTGCTGCTCCGGCAAACCAGCCTGCAGCCAAAGCAGGATGAAGAGTAGTAAAAGGAGCAGCCAAAAAAGCCACAAGAATTGAAACTGGATGGGCTCTTGCAAGCAATGCGCCTAACGCAGAAAAAATTCCTGTAATAAAAAACCAAACTAAAATTAATTCAAATGAAGCATTAATTCCTTTATCATAAAAAGCGTAAACTATAAATGCAATAAACACTGCAGGAATTCCAAACTTTAATATTGTTCCTAAAATAGATTTTTTTTTCGGAACAATCATTAAAGGCTTTAAATCAATTTTTTGGTTTAATGCTTTTTTTATTCCTTCTAAATGTCCTGCCCCTACAACCGCAACAATTTTTTTTGATTTTGATTCAAGAATTCTGTTTGCAATAAATAAATCTCTTTCATCAACTAAAACTTTTTTTATTGTCGGGGCAGTATCAGATAATTCTTTCATTAATTCAGTCATTACATCCTGTGTTTTTAGTTCTTCAATTCTTTCTTTAGTTAATTTTTCTTGTTCAGAAAAAAAACCTGAAACAATATGCATCAAAATCTTGATTTTTTCTCTTAATCCTGTAAAAGCCAAAGCTCTTTTTAAAGTAATTTGGACATTTCTGTCAAGCAGTTCAACAACCAATCCTTTTTCTTCTGCTATTTTAAATGCTTCAAGCATTTCTGCTCCGGGTTTTATTCCGAATTCTTTTCCTAGTTTTCTCTGCATGTTTGAAAGCATTAAATTAATTAAAAACAAATAAGTTTGGCCTGATTTTACTATATGAGAAACATCTGTTTCCCCCCATTTTTTTCCTGATTTTAATTGTCTGAATCTCTGGTAATCTAATTCTATTCCAACTGAATCAGGCTGTTCTTCTTCAATTGTTTTTCGAACTAATTCAACGCTTTTATCAGAAATATGGGCTGTTCCAACCAAAATTACTTGTTTTTCGCCTAATTTAATTTTCTCTACTGTCATCACAAAACTAGGGAAAGCAAATTTAATAATAAGAATTGTTTTTGAAAAAAGAAAATTTAATAAAAAGAATTGTTTTATTTAATTCAGATGACTAACAAAAACGATTTAATTAAAGTTCTGCTTCAAGCTTTCTCTTAGTTAGCCATACTTCCTCAGATTTGTTTGATTCTTTAAAGAAGGTGTTTTTTTTGGAAAAAAACATTTTCTTTTTAGCCGTATTTTTAGTGGTTTTACTGCCCTAGTTTACTCATATGGAATACAAAAAAATTTCATTAATTTTCTCGGTTTTTTTGCTGGCTTATCTTGCTTTTTAGTTAATCTTTTAAAGAAAGAAAACAAAGGTGTATTGTGCCTGCAAAACAGATTAAGCCAATGAAAAAGTTTAAGGCAAGATTAGTCAGAGAAGAATCAAAAAATTCTGTTGATTCCCTTAAACATACAAGAAAAATGCTTCGCTACGGGGTAAGTGCAGGGATTGTTCTTGGAGGGGCAACAGGATTATTTGAGCCTGCAGATTTATTTAATAAACATTTAATTAAAAGTGCTTTGACAAGGCTTTTTGCAGGGGCAATTGTTGGCAGGACAATGACTTTTGTTGCAGGTGCATTAGAGATAAGAAAAGCCACAGTTGCTGTTAAAAAAGAACTGAAAAAAGAAGCAAAATCAAATTTTGTTTTTAACAATTTTTTGAAAAACTATAAATTCATTTTTATTGATGCAAAAGGAAATATTGTTGGAACAAACAAGCCAAGAAAAAAGTTTTTGGGAATAAAGTTTGGAAGACTTAGAATTGAAACAAAAGATTTAATTCAGTCTTAATTTTAGTTTAACCAAAATCGACAGCAAGAGAAAAAACCAGTTTTCCGTTTCTTGTCCCTCTTTTGATTACATCAATTTGAGGAATCTTTTTTATTAACCCTTTTTTTTGTAAAACCAATAAATTTTCGCTTAATTTTGATTCAACTGCACTTAATTCTTGACTGGCGTTAAATAATTCCATTGCATTGCTTTTATCAGGAAGTTTTTCCGGAACATATTCCATAACCAAATAATTTCCAATTCTTGCATAAACTTTTATTGCAGTCCAGATATAAGGACTTGAATCAATAATTCCTTTTTTGGCTGCTATTTCATGGGCTCTATGAATCCTAGTAATTTCTTCATGGTTTAATCCATGAACTTCTGACCCTCTGGTATTCTTTATAACCACTTTTTTCCCGTTAAATTCTGCAAGCCTGACTCTTCCTCCTCCATGAAGATTTGGAAGTGATTTAAAAAATGCAGGGTCTTGAAGTTTCTTGCTGAATTCAATAACCATTGGCTTTATTGACTTGAATCCATGCACATGCCTTTTGAATGGTTCATGTTTCAGATTTTTTTTAATTATTCTGTGCATAAACAAATTACCTTGTTTAACTATTAAATCATTTCCTTTAAACAAAAAAGAAGAAGTATATATTTTTTAAATGGAAATACTGAAAATGTGTTGTTCTAATCATTCAAAGAGTTTAATGCCTTATAATTTGACAAACAAAGGAGTTACCTTTGAAAAAATTAATGCAAAAAAGAAAACTGAAGAAAGTTTGTGGTAATTTGGTGAATTAATGAAGAAATTTGTTTTGTTTTTTTGGTTGCTTATTCGCTGATTTAATGTTAGATTTATAAACTTAGAAAACAATTATCTTTTTGTGAGAAAAATGCCTGTAAAACAAAAAAAACCTGTTTTTAAAAAAAACAGTTTTCCTGGTAAAATAAAAAACCCAAAGTCACGCACTTCACTTAATTTTTTAAACTTTAATAGGGCAAGAAGAGCCAGTACTGTTGTTGCAATGGCTGCAACAGGAACTGTTGCAGGCACCGCAGCTTTTCTGGTAAACCCCAGCCATTCATTTAAACGGGCAATGATTTTGATTGCAGGCACAACTATATCAGGAGCAGCAGCAGGATTTAAATCAAGTTCAAAGGAAATCAGGGAAGCAACAAAAACCGTAAAAAACGAACTGAAAAACGAGGTAAAAGAGAATCAGGATTTCAAAACTTTTTTAGGCAAGTACAAATTCATTTTTATTGATGCAAAAGGAAATATTGTTGGAACAAACAAGCCAAGAAAAAAGTTTTTGGGAATAAAGTTTGGAAGGCTAAGAATTGAAACAAAAGAATTATTGAGCTAAAGCAAAATTTAACTGATTTTTTGAATATATATTTTTTATATACTTTTTGTGTTTTTTCCTGTTTTTTTGGGAAAGCTTTTTATATGAGTTTGAGTGAATTGATTTAGGAGGGCTGGTTTATGCCTTTTGGAATTAAGTTTGCTGGAAAAGAAGATATTGCTATTGGAGACCTTGAAGAAGAAGAATTAGAGGATATGAGGGACAGAAAAGCAAAAAAAAGGCTGAAAGAAAAAGTTGAGTTTTTGCCTGTCAGAGTGGATGATTTTGATGAAAAGTTAACTGCGCATGGAATTGAAAGGGGCTCTACAATTCTTGTTTCAGGAGGCTGTGGAACAGGTAAAAGCACTTTTTGCATGCAGTCATTATATCATGGTTTAATGAATGGAGAAAAAGCAGTTTATATTTTGTTTGAAGAGTCAGCTGAAAAACTTAAAAGGCATATGCTGAATAATTATGGCTGGGATTTTGAGCAGTTTGAACAAGAAGAAAAATTTGCAATGCTAAAAATTAATCCTTTTAAGATTGCAAGAAGCGTTGAAGCATCTTTATTAAAGCAGAGAAGAGCTTTACTTGTTCAGGTTGAACAACTTGAATTACCTTTTGTTCCTGACAAGATTGCAGTGGATTCTTTGTCTTCTTTGAGTGTTGCTTTTATGGGTAATTCAGAGAATTACCGTTATTACATCAAACACATGTTTGATTCTTTGAATCAATATGATTCAGTTAATTATATTATTTCTGAAACAGAACAGGATCCAGGAATTTATTCTCGAACAGGAATAGAAGAGTTTTTAGGTGACGGAGTAATAGTTTTGTATAA
>PFAI01000064.1:0-9455 GCA_002763225.1 Candidatus Diapherotrites archaeon CG10_big_fil_rev_8_21_14_0_10_31_34 | reverse complement strand
GCAAAAAAGAAAACTGAAGAAAGTTTGTGGTAATTTGGTGAATTAATGAAGAAATTTGTTTTGTTTTTGTTATTTTGTCTGGTTTTTATTCCTTTTATTTTTGCTGAACAACTGAATTTTTCTAACCAAATAAATTTTGCGGTATGTGATAATGATGGAACATGTGATTCAGGCGAAGACAAATGCACTTGTTCTAATGATTGTGGTGTTTGTTCAGGGGATGTAACTAATTCATCTTGTGAAGAATACAGTTGTTTAACTGGTTTATGTCGTGCAACAATAAAATATTATTGTTGTGGGAACCATATTTGCGAGTCAGGAGAAGATTTTTCTAATTGTGATGCTGATTGTGCGCCAACTGAAATAACAATTGAATTATTGTCTCCAAGCGATTCAAATGTTTTTTTGAGAGGAGAAGAAATAACTTTTCAGGCTAAAGTAAAAGCTGATGGAGTAACAGCTAAACAGGCTAATGTAAGGGTCAGAACTTTTGTAGGGGATATCCCAATGTATGATGACGGCAATCATTCAGATGTCAAAGCAAATGACGGGATTTATGGAGTAAGTTTTTTGGTTTCAGAGCTGATTACAAAAAATGATTATGTTTCAGAAATTTATGCAGAAAAGCTTGGGGTAAGCGCAACACATGATTTTATTGTTAAAGTTGATCCTTCGCTTGAAATGAATTTTTCTATTGACAAAAATATTTATGTGTTAGGAGAAATAATTCATTTTGAAGGAATATTAACAAAGCGGGAAAAACCGCTTTCAACTGTTATTACTATTTCTGCTTTTAATAAAGGAGAAAAAATTTTTGAATCCAAAACCCGTTCAGACAAAAATGGGTTTTTTGAATGGGATGAAAGAACCAGCTTAATTTATTCTCAGGGAAACTGGGGTTTTGAGGTTTCAGGATTAGATGTATTTCAAAATGAGGGATTAGGAAAAACAACTGCTATTGTAAGCAAGGAAGCAGGAACAATTTTTATGGATGTAGTGTTTGCTTCTGATTATGACAAGCTTTTTAACAGAGGAAATGAAATAAAGCTTTTAGTTGATGTATTGTTTGACAAAAAACCAATTGATGATGCTGATGTAATTGCATTGTTTCCTGACGGGAAACAAGTTGACTTAAAGATGGTTGCTTCAGGAAAATATTCTCTTTCGTATTTTCTTCCGTTTGATTTTCCTTTAGGAGAACAGACTATTTTAATTAATGCAGAAAAAAAAATTGGTTCAATTAAATACGGCGGTTCAAATGAACTGAAAGTAACCATTGATAATGCTAAAATAAATGTTTTTTTGCTTCAGCCAACAAAGCAGACTGTTGTTTTAGGAGAAGAACTGGCTTTTAGAATCAGGCTGGCTTATGAAAATGCAATGCCTTTAACTAAAGCAAAAATTTTAATCAGATTAAATGACAAAAATATTGTTGCAACAGAAAAAGAATCAGGAATTTTTTCTTTTAATTATATTGTTGATACTGATGATATTTCTGAATCAAGACAGCTTTTGCTGAATGTTCAGGTTTCAGATGCATTTGATAATACTGATTCATTAAACAAATTATTTGAAGTTACTGGAGAACTGACTTTAGAGTATTACTTCAGGGAAAATCCTTTGCTTTTCCTTTCAGTGATTTTTGCTTTTGTTTTCATTATTATTGTAATAATTGTTGTAAGAAACAGGATGAACAGGTTAAGTGCTTTGAATAACAGGAAAAAGCAGTTAGAAAAACTTAAAGGGGATTTGCAGGACAAATACTTTAATTTGGGTGCAATTGGAAACGAACAATATTATTCTTTGTTATCCAAATATAGTTCTGAGTTAAGGGATATTGATTCTGCTATTGAGGCATTTAAGAAAGCTTCAAAAGAAAAAGGAGTGAAAACTGAACAAAATGAAGACGAAGATGTTTTTGGAAAAGAAAAAGCTTCTTTTGATGACAGTGAACTGGGATCAATGTTTAAAGTGAAAAAAAATCAGTCTTATTCAGATGACGAAGACGTTCCTGCTTTGTTTGCTTTGCCGAAAAAAAATAAAGAAAAGAAAAAAGCTGGAAAAGAACCAGAAGAAAAAGAATCAAGGGAAGAAGAATCAGAAGAAAAAAATAAAGATGAAAATAATGCAGAAGAAGAGGATTTGTGGAAGTAATGCAGAAGAAGAGGATTTGTGGAAGTGATTTGATGAAAAAGTTTTTGTTGTTTGGATTTATTTTTATTTTTTGTTTGAGTTATGTTTTTTCTCTTGAATATGAAATAAATCAGGGAAGTTTTTCTAAAGGAGATTTTGTTGAATTAACCGGAACTGCCAAAGGAGAGGTTTCAATTGTTTTTACTGCAAATCCAGGAAACAAGGAAATTAATTCTTTTGTTTCTCAGGTTGATTCAAATGGTTCTTTTTCTTTTAAATATTTTATTTCCTGCACTGATCCTGCAGGAGACTGGACTTTAGTGCTGTCTGATGCAGATGATTCAGTTGAAAGAATGTTTAGCGTCAGCTCTTCAGTTGAATGTGAGTATTTAAGAGTTGATTTTATTTCTCCTTCAAGTTCTTCTTTTTTCAGAAAAGATGTTTTTGATGTAAGGGTTAAAGTAACTGATGCAGGAAATCCTATTGATAATGCTGAAGTTTATTTTTGGGATTTTGAAGGGAAAAAGAATAGAATGTATCCTGAACTAAACGGAGTATATTATTTTGAAAAAGTTGTTATTCCTTTGGATGCTGAATTAAAGAAAACCAGTTTAATGGTTTTAGCTCTTTCAGCCGGAAAAGAAAAGCGCGGGGGAAGCAATGTTGTTTCTTTTGAAGTGAGAAAGGTTCCAATCAATATTGAAGTGATTTCTCCTTTAGTTAAAGAATTTACTTTTGGAAAGCCATTAGATTTGAAAGTAAGGCCTGTTTATGCAAACGATAAAAGCATTGTGGAGAACGCGGATATTTCAATTGAATTCAATAATGAAAAATTTAAGTTAGAACAGGAAGGAGACGGGGTTTATTCTAAGTTAATTTTAACTGAAGATTTTAATTCAGAGATTTTTTATGTAAATGTTGTTGCTAATGATTCTTTTGGAAACTCCGGAAGTATTTCACTTGATTTTGAACCAAAAGGTTTTTTGTATTTTTATATTGCTCAAAATGCAATTGTTTATGTTTTCCCTATCTTGTTTGTTTTATACATTCTTTTTGTTTCTTTTAAGCAGGGAAAAATTTTTGTTAAAAGACTGTTAATTAAGAGAAAAAGAAAAACGCTTATTATTTTAATGAAAAAACTGCAGGATGATTATTTTAATAACCAGCTTATTTCAAGAGAAGTTTATTCACAGCAGTTTGAGGATTACAACAGGGAATTAACTGCAATTGAAAATGAGTTAGCTGAATTAGAAAGAAAACAGGAGCTGAGTTAAAGAAAAGGTTTATTAAGAATAAAAAACAAATTTAAGTGATGTTTTATGAATAATTATTTGAATAAAATAAGTTTTTTTTTGCTGTGTGTTTTCCTTTTTTCAAGTGCTAATGCTTTAACTGAAGTTAATCCAAATAACCCTAATGCTCCTTTATTGATTTCATCTGAATACTCTTCTTTTTTTTCTCCAGGAAAAGCAGTTCCGGTAAATTTTTCTTATAGTTTTTCCTGTCCTTCTGCTTATTCAATCAGCATTTATTCAGACAATGATTTATCTGATTCAATTTGTGATAAAATAGTTAAAGGAATGGGCTGGATTGTAAAAAACACCTACTCTGGAATTGTCTGTGAAAGAGTTGATGGTTCAAATTCTATTGAAGACGTCTGTGGGATAATTCCTGAAGCAAAAGACGGCTCTTATACTCTTAGAGTAACTTTATTTGACAAAGACGGCAATCCAACTGCATTTGATTCAAGAGTTGGGGCAATCAAAATTAAAACAAACAAACCTGATATTGAAGTTGAGTCAGTTTCTTTTCCGGAAAAAATTTTTGTTGGACAAAATATTCCAATTAAAGTCAGACTAATTAATAACGGGTTAAGGGATGCTACTTCTTTTGACCTTTCACTGTATTTAAGCTCTGGAGCAGAAAAATTTTTGTTTAAAGAAAAAAAAGTTTTTGGATTAAAAAGCGATTCAACTGAAGAAATAGAATTTGATTTTGATTCAACTGATTTTTTTCCTAAAGAATATTTTTTGGAAGCAGTGGTTGACTCGGGTTTTGATGTAGATGAACAAAATGAAAATAATAACATTCTTCAAAGAAAAATGCTTCTTGGAGTTCCATCAGATTACCCTGATTTAATTATTTCTTCTTTGGATTATGTTCCTTTAGTTAATCAAGGGGAACTCGTTTCTGTTAATGTTCAGGTAAAAAATAATGGTTTAATTGATGTAACTAAACCATTTATTGTTTCTGTTTTAAATTTTGATGGAAAAATAATTGATTCTAAAATAGTTTATGGATTAAAAGCAGGAAAAGAAAAGCCTGTGTATTTTAGTATTTCTTCTTCTGATTTTAGCGGTAAAACAACTTTATCTGTTTCAGTTGACAAACTTAATTCTTTAAGCGAGTTATCCAAAGGAAATAATTCAAAGACTTTTTCTTTTGATGTTCTTTCTGATGAAGTAATCACGGCAGAAGAATGTTTTAATGGTTTGGATGATGATTCAGACGGATTAATTGATGAAGGATGCAAAACAGATTATGCAGTTGAATTACAAAATTATGTAATTTCTTCTTCAAATGAAAAAATTCTTTCAGTTTTTGATTCTTCTTTGCAGGAAAACAAATTAAGATTTAATTCTTCGCAGGTTCCTTCTTTTTTTATTGTGCCTTTTGAAATAAACACAAGTCCCGGAGAAAACAAGGATTTGTCTGATGAATTTTCAAAAAAAGAGTTTTGTGTTAATGTTTCATTCAAAGACAAAAGCAATGAATTGTTTTTTGTTTTTTCTGCTAACCCTAAACTTGTTTCAGTTTCAAATAAAAATATTTCTTTTTTAGAGTTTGTTGATTCTTTTGGGGACTTTTATTCTTATTTATGGACTGTTGACGGCGTGCAAAAAAAGCTTCCTGAAAGCTATGCTTCATCTCTTTTTTCCAAGAATTTTTCTGAAGCAGATTCTGGTTTTTATTTTGCTCCTGCCCTTTTAGGCTTTGATTCAGATTTTGAAATGACTTTTACTTCAGATTGTTATGAAACAGGTTCTGATGGAAATCCTTCAAATGATTCAAAGTCTTTGCTGGTTAAAATTGTTTCAAGAGAAGAAGATAATGGAATTGACGATGATGATGACGGAATAATAGATAATGGATTTGATTTAAAGATGGAAGACTTTTATTTTGAACCTGAAATTTTATTTGAACAACAAGAAAGCAAGGCAGTTGTTTTGGTTAAAAATCAGGGAAAGCTTGTTTCTCCTTTAGTTAAAGTTTCTTTTTTTGAAAAAGAAGCAAAAGAAAAAAATCTTGTTTTTTCAGGAGAAATTGGTTCAGTTAACCCCGGGGAAACAAAAACTTTTTCTTTTGATTTTCCTTCAGAAATTTTTTCTGAAATTGAAAACAATATTATTGCAGTATTAGATTATGAAAACTCTTTTGCTGAATCAGATGAATTAAACAATGATTTTTCTTCTGTTTTATTTAAGTACAGTGATTTTGTCAGCTTAAAAATAAATGAAGTTAAATCTGACAGGGTTATTGTTTCTCCAGGCGACAGTGTAACTCTTTCAGCTAAAATAAAAAATAATGGTTTTGTGGATTCAGCTGAATTTTTTGTTATTGTAAAAGATTCTGTGTCAAGCAAAATTGTTGATTCAGTTAAAGTTTCAGGCTTAAAAGCAGGAATAAATTTGCAGAATCTGGAGGCAAAAAATTCTTTGAATAAAATTTTGTTTGCTTCTGAACTTAATTTTGATGACCTTTCTTCTGTTACAGTCCAATATGATTATGTTATTTCAGGGGATTTAACTGGAAACCGCGCTTATGATGTATGCATTTCTTCCGAGGCAGGTGTTTCAGGAATTGCTTCTGAGAACTGCAAAAAAATATTTTTTGTTGTTTCAACTAAATCTGACTTGAAAGTAAATGTGTTTAAGCCTGTTAATGAATTGTCAGTTAATTTAGGGAAATCGGTTTTATTGGAATTAGAAATAGAAAATCAGGGAGTTCTTGATGCAGAAAACTTTTCAGTTCAATTATATTTTTTTGATAAAAAAGGAGAAAAAAAAGTTATTAACTCTATTTCAGGTTTTTCTTTGAAGAGCGGGGAAACTGAAAGCATTGTTTTGTCAGCTGAATTCTCAAAAGAAATTAATGGAAGCATTTTTGCTGAAATAGATGCATTTAATGTGTTAGAAGAAGATAATGAATCAAATAATATTGTTTCGGTTAATCTTTTTTCTTTTTTAACTGAAAACTGTTATAATAATCTGGATGACGATTTTGACGGCTTAATTGATGAATCCTGTTCTGAAACCAGTTTAAATATAGTTAATGATAATACAGTGAGAAATGGGTTTGTTTTGGAGCCAATGCAAAAGGAAATTGTTTCCGGAAAACTTCAGAAAATTGTTTTTTATCATTCTGCTTTTGGCCCTTTAGCCAGAGAAAAAATTACTGTTATTTCTCCAACCAAAAAAACTTTTGATTTTTTTACAGGCGAAGACGGCAGTGTAACTTTTTTGGTGGATGAATTAGGCAAATATGAAGTTTTTTCTTCAGTTAAGTCAGTTGATTTCAGGACTTCTTTTAATGTTATTTCTGAAGAACAGGCAAATTATTCTTTTGTTTTTTTGCTTGCTGAATTCTTTTTTGGTTCTCCTCAGCAAACTAATCCTTTTTTGATTCCTGTTTTGGTTTTGCTTTCGTTTCTTTGCGGGGCATATGTTTTTTCTGTTTTAAGCAAAAACTATTTTAATTTTGGCGATTTATTTGTTTTGAAATCGCAGTTAAGAACCGGATTTAGTTTAGTTATTGCTTTTATCATGTTTTTGATTGTATTGTTTTCAAATAAAGCGTTTGGTTTGATTCCTTTTATTGGAGTTTTTATTGCGTTGATTGCAGTCTTTTATTTAATGAATTCTTTTTATGCAAAGCAGACAGAAGAAAAAAAGTTTATTCGAATCAGAAACGAACAAAGTGAGTTAAAGGAAGCAAGAAACGAATTAAACAAAGATCAAAAAGATTCAAAAGAAGAAAAAACCAAAAAAAATAGCAGGAAAAAGAAAGCAAAATTCACTTTAAGAATCTGATTTAATTTTGAAAGTAAAAATTCTTGCTTTGCCGTTTTTGTCTAGTGCTTCAATCCTGTGAAACTTATCCATATCATCTTTTGGCTGAAGTTTTCCTTCTTTAACCAAATAAACTCTTCCTGATCTTCTCAGGATTCTGTAACCTAATTTCTCAAAAAAAGTTTTTCCTGGTTCCCCTTTAATAAACTGTGATTCTGGATTTACTTCAAATAAATGAACTCCTTCTTGCCTTGCCCTTTGGTCCCTTTCAGCTTTTTAAGCAGCCTTTAATCCAAATCCCCTTCCCCCTGTCTCTTTTTCATGGAACATGTGAGCCAAATCATTTTTTCTGTAAAAAAATCCTGGTGACGATTTTTCAGAATTTTCTTTTAGTTCAAATGCATGAAATTTTCTTGCTATATAATTAGCTAATGGAGGCCACTTAGTAAAACTTCTTAAAAGAATTATCTTGTTTCCCACTTTGTAAACCCCTTGAAGATATCCTCTCCCAAAAACAGGCTGAGATAAAGGCAGTTCAATTCTTTTTTTCCCGTCATAGAAAACCATTTTTCCTTTCCTTAGCGCTTGAATTCTTTCTTCTCCAGCAGCAATTGTCAGTGGTTGGGCTAAAGGCTTTTTTCCTTGTTCAACTCTTTTAGCATTTCGTCTTTGTTTTTTTGCTTTAATTCTGCTTTTTTTTAAAGCAGCATTAACTTCATATGCTAAAGAACCTTTACTAATTTTTCTTGCAGGCATAAAAACACTATTAATTCAGAACCTTATATATTTTATAGTCTTTTTTGTCATACACTTTATTGAATTCTTTGCAGGAAATTTCTTTTTCTCCAAAAATGTATTCTGCTTTAGTTAATTCTATTGTTTCTTTTTTTTTGCCGCAGCTTTGGATGAAAAAGTTTTCTAATTCAAAGTCATCTGGAATTCCTGCTCTGGTTGGAGGAGAAGCAAAAATCTTTCTTTCAGTTAAAGTTCTTATAACCAGTGAATTGCTTGGCAAAGCAATAAAAGAACTGTTTTTTGGAGTGAATTCTTCAATCCAGTCCAGTGAAGAAATTCCGCTTACCTCAATATTTTTATACAATTCATTTTGTTGGGAAAACGGAACAGTTAAAATAAAAAACAAAATTAATGCAATTAATCCAATTCCAAAAGGCTTTAATGAATTTTTTTCCAGCTTGTTTTTCACTGCTGTCCAGCCCAAATAAAGCCCTGCTGCAGCTGAAAGAACCAAAAAAAGCATTAAAGTGAGAAACATTCTTTCATATGGAACAAAAAAAGTGTAATTCTTTAAGTTAAAGTGAATGTATAATGCTCCAAGCAATAATACTCCTATTGGAAGGATTATCTGGTGCTTTGATACAATAAATTCTTTTTCAATTAAAGAATGTTTTCCCTGCCTTCTTTTTGCTTCAATTAATAAACGCATTACTGTTATTGCTCCTGTTCCTAATGCCCCTAAAATCAATACATAGTATCCAAGGAAGTCAGCTAAAAAGAATTTTGGATTATAATGAGTAATTGAACTCCAAACCAATACTTTAGTCATATTCTGTGAAATTAAGCTAAAAGTGTTATGGGTTAAAGAAACTTCTTCTAATCCGATTCTTGAAGCAAAAAAAGGAAAAACAAGAATTAATGCAATTAATGCAATTGCAATCTTTAATTGATTTCTTTCAAACATTTTTGGGTTAAACAAAAGATATAACACAATTATTGGAATCAAAATCAAAGTAAATGCAGGGTGAATTATTGTTATTAAAACAAAAAGCATGATAAAAAGAAAAGCAAGTTTTTTGCTTGTTGTTCCCTTTAAAAACAGGTAAACCAGTAAAGGAGTTAAAGCTAATCCAAGAGAATTTGGGACAGCAAACATTAAGCCCATTACTGCAGGATTGCTTGGAATCATTAAAGAAAACAACCCAAAAATCAATCCTGCTGTGTTGCTTCTGAATAAATGCCTTCCAAGCAAAAAAGAGCTTAACCCCATAATTAAACCAAAAATTATCGGAATAAAAACCAGGAATTCATCCAAGTTATTTAATAAAAGTGAGTTAAGCACTCCTATTAATACAGTGAAGCCAATTTCCCAGTTTTTTCCTGTTTCAATCTGGCCTTTAAGGCTTTCTTTTGACAGGTTTAAATGATCAAATTCTTCTGAATGAAACGGCAGAGGATAATCTGAATGAACTGAGTTAACCGTAAACAAGACTGTTATAATCAGGCATAAAACAATCA
>PFAI01000019.1 GCA_002763225.1 Candidatus Diapherotrites archaeon CG10_big_fil_rev_8_21_14_0_10_31_34 | reverse complement strand
GAATGTATGGGTAATGTTGATGGAATTACTGGTTCATACCCAATTGATGTCGCAGACTTAACTTATTTTGTAAACTACTTGTTCAAAGGAGGAACAGCACTAGTTTGTGGTGCAGGAACAGCAGGAAAATCAATTGATGCAGATTTAACTGAAAAACAGGTAATGCAAATCTATAATGAAGCAATAAAATAATGCTACAAAACTTATTCAGAAAAGCCTTAAGGCTTTTCTCTTTTTTTTATTTTTTTGTTTGAGTTAAATAATCTTTTGATTCAAACTTTTTCTTTTTTGAAACTAATTTAAAGAATTTGTCAAAATCAATCCATGCAACCCATTTTCCTTTTTTCTTGAATTCTTTTTTTGCCAGCAGTACAACCCTTGAAGATTTTTGTTCAGAACAATATTCGTATTCCGGCAGAAACTCATTTATTTTTTCAGTGAATTC
This sequence comes from Candidatus Diapherotrites archaeon CG10_big_fil_rev_8_21_14_0_10_31_34, assembly GCA_002763225.1. Classification (GTDB taxonomy): domain Archaea; phylum Iainarchaeota; class Iainarchaeia; order Iainarchaeales; family 1-14-0-10-31-34; genus 1-14-0-10-31-34. Next base: position 9,336 of record PFAI01000019.1, on the reverse strand, counting down.
TTTTACTTCTGAATGAGAAGGCATGTTTTCTTCTTTTAATCTTTTCCTGCTTTCTCCAACAAACATATAAGATTTGACTTCAACAAAATCAGGGTCAGCTTTTTTAATCAGTTTAGCGTAATTTTCAGGTTCAACCATATTAATTCCTTTTATTGCAGTAATCCTGATTGCAGTCCGAAACTTTTTTTTCTTCATTTCTTTCAGGCTTTTATTCAGTCTTTCCCAGTAATCAGAAAACAAAGGCAAGTCAATTTCTTTTAATAATTTTTTGTTTGGTGCATCCAAACTAATGTATAACTGTGAAACATTTTTCAGTTTCTTTATTTCTTCTGGGTATTGTGCATTAGTAACCAAAAAAGTTGAAATCTTTTTTGAATGCATTAAATCAATTAATTCATTTATTTTTGGATAAACAATTGGTTCCCCGCTCAAAGAAAGTGCAACATGCCTGACTTCATTGCTTTCATTCCATAAATCCATTTTCACGTCCTTAAATCCTTTAAATCCTGAAAGCAGTTTTTTTTGTTGTTCTAAACTTCCATTCAAAATGAATTCCGGGTCATCAACTTTCCATTTCCATTTTTTGCTTACAGGAGCCTTGTATCCTCTCCAGCAAAAAGTACATCTATTAGCACAGCTTAAACTGGTTGTCATCTGCATGCATTGATTGCTTTTAATTCCATAAAATTTGTGTTTGTAACAGCTTCCTTTTCCTCTTAACATGTTTTTTGTCCAACCACAGATTTTTACAGCTGAATGGCTTCCAATAATTCTGTATTGTTGTTTTTCTAATTCTGCTTTGGCTTCTTTTGTCAGCATTAAATCACTTTTTTTCCCATTTAAGTTCCGAAAATTTTTCTTTATCAATAATAATTGTATTGTTGCAAATCTGATTTAAATGGAACGATTTAGTTTTTGGAAAACAAACATTTATTACTTCTTTTCCAAAATCTTGGGCTGCTTTTATTGCAGGAACAAAATCAGCATCCCCTGAGACCAAAATTGCTTTATCATAAATATTTGAGTAAGCATGAGTTACTATATCAACAGCAATTCTAACATCAACTCCTTTTTCTACTGGCGGGCCCATTAGTCTTTTTTCCAGTCTTCCAAGTTTAACTTCAAATTTTGTGATTTTTCCAAGTGAAGAAAAAAATTTTTGTTGTTTTTTGTATTTTTCTGGTTTTTCTTTTTGGTTTACTGGAGCGTTATAATAATAGGCTTTCACTAATTTGTTTTTTCCAACAAGAAAATTCACAAAACTAAAAAAATCAATATTTGTTTGTCCAAAGTTTTTAAGCAAATCATGATAAAGATTACTTCCGTCAATAAACACTGCTGTACGCTGTTTCTTTAATTTCATAATAAAACCAGAATAAAGAACCTGCCGTTGCAAAAGCAAAGGCAGGGAGATAATACAATAAAACAAAGAATAAAGGAATATAAAAAACTATTGTTACGTCAATCGCTGAAAATCAGCTAAAAAAATTATTTTGGAATGATTTTTCCATGAGGACATTTTGTTGGGTTTTTCAAAAACTTATTTAATGCAGTTATTACTTCTGGGTTTACTGCATGCTCAAACTTGCATGCAAATTTTTCTCCGTTCTTCATTTTTAATTCATTTTTAAAAAACACTTCAAATAATCTTAAATTTCTTACAATCTTTTTAGCAGTTTGCTTTCCTTTTGGCTTAAAAAAAACTCCTTTTCTTCCATCATATTTAATCAAACCTTTTTTCTGCATTTTTGCAAGCATTTCAACTACAGAAGGCAAAGCAATATTCAATGCTTTTGCAATATGGCTTGAACAAACAGGTTTTACTCCATCTTCTTCTAAAACATAAATTACTTTCAAGTACATTTCTTCGTTTTCACAGGATTTTTCATGAATTATACATTGCAATTCTTCATTCAAAAAATCTTTTTTTATATTCATCATATTAATTTCTTTCAGAAAAGAATAAAAAGCCAGTTTTAGGTTTGCCTAATGTGTATTAATTTAAAAGCATTATTTGAATGACTTTTACTATGAAAGAAAATTTGTCTGAAGAACAAAAACAAATTTTGTCTCCGTTTGTTTCAAGCACTGAAAATAATGTTTTTGTTTTAAAAAACCTGCCTGAAGTAGTCATGGGAGCATTATTTTCAAGGTATTCAAGGTCCCCTAAATCTTTACGGCAACTTTTATTAGATGAATTTATTTTAGATGAAAAATATGGTTTTGAACAAATTGTTGGCTATCAAAAAGGAAAAGGAATTGAACAAGCATTAGCAATAAAAAAAGCAGAAGAATTTTATGACAGAATTTTATTAGGTTATGGAGATGACAGTGTAGCAGAATTAGGCGGAGCACATATTGCAGTAGAAGATATTTCGAACATTGCAGTTAAATTAGTTCAGGATTCTCGTTTAGGGATTTCTCCTTTAGAAAAATCAACCAGATATGTTTATTTTGATGAAAAAGACGAAAAAGGAAACTATAATTATTTAAGACCAAAAGAAATAACTGAAAGCAATTTTTCTGAAGACTACACTGACTTGTGTTCTGAATTATTTAATGTTTACTCTAAAAACCTTGAACCAATGAAAAAATTCATTGAAGAAAAAAATCCTCAAGAAAAAGATGTTTCTGACCGAGCATATAATTCTACTGTAAAAGCAAAAGCATGCGATGTACTCAGAGTATTTTTGCCTGCTTCAACTTTAACTAACACTGGCCTGTATGGAAACGGCCGTGCGTTTGAATACTTGATTTCAAGATTAAGTTCTTATCCATTGCATGAAACAAAAGTGATTGGAAAAAAAATTCATTCCCAGCTCCAGACTTATATTCCTTCTTTTGTCAAACGGGCTTTCTCTGAATACGGAGAACAACAAATAAACTTTCTTTCAGATACCAGAGAAAAAGTAAATAATTTAACAAAAGAAATTTTAGCAGAAGAACAAATAAAAGAATTGAAAGAAAAAAGTGAAGAAAAAGAATCAAATGAAATTCTAAAAGAAGAAAAAAATAAAACTGAAAAAGCAGAACAAAAACCAATTGAATTAACAAAAAAAGAAGTTTCTGAAAACTCAGATGAAGTTCAGTTAATTGACTTTGATTCTGAAGCAGAAAACAAAATTCTTTCAGCAATCATTTACTCTAATTCTCATCTGCCTTTACAGCAAATAAAAGAAAAAATAAAAAATTTAAATGAAGAGGAAAAGAAAAAAATAATTAATTCTTATTCTGATTTAAGAACAAACCGAAGACATAAACCAGGAAGAGCATTTGAAAATGCGTTTTACACTTTTGACATTCTTGGAAACTACGGGATTTTCCGTGACTTACATAGACACAGAATTCTTACACAGGAAAGACAGTTATTGTCAACTCATCATGGTTTTGTTTCTCCAATTGAATTTGATTCTATAGGAATAAAAGAAGAATATATTTCTTTGATGAAACAGGCAAAAAACTTATTTGATTTAATGGAAGAAAAAATGCCTTGGCAGGCTCAGTATTGTGTTCCTTTTGGCTATAAAATCAGATGGTACATGAAATTAAATCTGCGTGAAGCATTTCATTTAACTGAATTAAGAAGCTCTGTTCAAGGTCATCCTGATTACAGGAGAATAGCCCAAAAAATGTTTTCTGAAATAAAAAAAGTTCATCCTTCTCTGGTTGAACAGCTAAAGTTTGTTGATTTAAAAGAATATAAACTAGAAAGACTTGAAGCAGAAAAAGCTCAAGACAAAAAAATAAAAGAAATAGAAGAAAAATACAATAAATAAAGACTATAAAAATTTATTCAATCAGAATTAATTCATGAAACTGCTTTTTGTTTTTGGAACAAGGCCAGAAGTAATCAAACTTTTTCCGGTAATAACAGAATTTCAAAACTCGGATTTTGAATTAAAAATCTGTTTAACAGGCCAGCACAAAGAAATGGTTCAGCCTTTACTGGATTTCTTTCAAATCAAACCTGATTTTAATTTAAATCTAATGAAAGAAAACCAAAGTTTAGAACACATTACTAAAACAGTTTTGATTCAGTTATCAGAAATTCTTGAAAAAGAAAAACCAGATTATTTGATTGTACAAGGAGACACTACAACTGCAATGGCTTCAGCTTTAGCTGCCTTTTATAAAAAAATTAAAATAGCGCATATTGAAGCAGGTTTGCGAACTTATAATAAATTACAGCCTTTTCCAGAAGAAATTAACCGGAGAATAATTGATTCTGTTTCAGATTTGTTTTTTGCTCCAACAGAAACAACAAAACAAAATTTGTTGAATGAAGGAATTCAAAAAGAAAAAATTTTTGTAACAGGAAACACAGTAATTGATGCATTTCTTTTAACAGCATCAAAAAAATTTAATGAAAAAGGAACTGAACTAGATAAAATCCCTGCAAACAAAAAAATTGTTTTAGTTACTTGTCATAGAAGAGAAAGCTTTGGAAAAGATTTAGAAAATATTTGTAATGCAATAAAAGAAATCTCTGAATTTGATAATGCTTTAGTTGTTTTTCCAGTTCACTTAAACCCAAACATAAAAAAAACAGTTAACTTAATTTTATCAAACCAAAAAAATATTTTGTTAACTAATCCTTTGTCTTACCCGCTTTTTGTTCATTTAATGAAACGCTCTTATCTTATCTTGACTGATTCAGGAGGCATACAAGAAGAAGCTCCTTCATTAAACAAACCAGTTTTGGTTTTACGTGAAAAAACTGAAAGAACTGAAGCAGTTAAAACTGGTGCAGCAAAAATTGTTGGAACAGAAACAAAAAAAATTGTTGAAGAAACAAAAAAACTGTTTAAAGAAGAAAAAGAATACCAGAAAATGGCTTTAGCTGAAAACCCTTTTGGAGACGGAAATGCTTCAAAAAGAATTTTTGATTGTTTTAAGGAGATAAAAAATGGAAAAAGAAAAAGTTAGCATTGTTTTGCCGACTTACAACCTGGCAAAATATTCTGATTATTTAAAGCAGTCAATTAATTCTTGTTTAAATCAGACTCATAAAAACATTGAGTTAATTATAGTTGATGATGGTTCAACAGACAACACTCAGCAAATTGTAAGTGAATTCAATGATAAAAGAATTAAATTCATTCAGCATAAAAAAAATCTTGGTTTGCCAAAAGCTTTAAACACCGGTTTTTCTAATGCAACAGGAGATTTTTTTTCCTGGACCTCAGACGACAACTTTTATTCTTTTAATGCAATAGCAAAAATGCTTTTTTTCTTAAAAGAAAACAACTGCGAGTTTGTTTTCACGGATTTATTTGAAATCAATACAGAAAAAAACTCTCATGGAATAGTAAAATATTCAGATCAACCGGATTTAAGCAAAGGAAATTCAATTGGAGGCTGTTTTTTGTATTCAAAAAAAGTAAAAGAAACCATTGGAGAATATGACTCAGAAACAATTTTGGCAGAAGACTTTGATTTTTGGATTAGAATTTCAAAGAAATTTTCTTTAAGGCATTTAGCTGAACCATTATATTCTTTCAGAATTCATAAAACTTCATTATATTATTCCAGAAAATTTGAAGTAAATGTAATAGATTTTCTTTTAAGACTAAAACACAATTTGATTAATTCAGCTCAAGCAACAAATCTTTTTATTGATTTGATTGCAGAAAAAAACAAAAAAAGTTTTTTTGAAAAGATTTTATTAAAGTTTTTTCCTTCAAAAAATCTGAAAAAAATTAATACTCTGTTAAAACAATTTGAAAAAAAAGAAAAAACTTTTTCAGAGACAAAAAAAGAATTATTAAAACTCATTTAAATCCAGTAAACAAGCTACATTACTATTTAATGGAAATAAAAAATACTTTATATGGGTTTCTTGTTAATTCTTTAGCCAGCCCAAACAGTTTTTTTCCTGTTTTAGTATAATATTTCTTGAATTTTTTCCCTTTTTGTTTTCCCAGTATCTTATCTATTTCTTTTAATGCATTTTCTACTGCAGTAACTGAATACATGTCTTTTCTGCGAACTCCGTTTCTTATTATTTCAACTTGTCTTCTTATTGCTTTTCTTGTTTCTGGATTAAATTCTTTTATTGCATCTAATCCATATTTGGTGCTTAAATTTGCTGCAAGATTTGTTGATTTAAGTTCAAAGGATTCTGAGAACTGCTTAATGTCAGACAGCTCTCCTTTTTCAACTGCTTTAGCAACCACTTTTAAGAAATCTAATTCAATTTCTTTTTTCGGATTGTTTTTTACTTCTTTTTCAAGTGCAATTATTTTTTTTCTAAAACCATCTAATGACTTTTTTACAGCATCATATTTTCCCAGCCACAACATGTTCTTTCTCTGAATTTCTAATGCTTCAGGAGTAATTCCTTTTCTTCCTTTTTTTGCTCTTGCATTCATTTTTTTCTTTAACTCTCTTTTTTGACTGTATTTTTTTGCAGCTGTTTTAATTCCTGTGAAAATTTTTTTCATAAATAAAAATAGTTTTTATTGATTATTTAATGTTTGCTTTTTGTAGTCAGCCATTGAAATCCAGTAAAAAAGTTGTTTTGATTCAAAAACAGTTTTAATAATTGAAATCCAGTAAAAAAGTTGTTTTGATTCCCTGTTCCTTGATTTATATGCTTTTCAGCTTACGCAACCCCTTGTTTAATTAGGGTTACGTTATAACGTAACCCTTTATATATGTTTTTATGCTTTATTTTTTCATGCTTTCAGGGGATTTTAAGGAACTTTTAGATAAATGGGTTTTAAAGGAAAAAACATTCAGGAGAAATGTTGAAGATGAAATTTTGCCTTTTATAAGCAGTAAAAATGTTGTTTTTTTATTTGGGCCAAGAAGATCCGGTAAATCGGTTGTTGCAAGAAGGCTGCTGGAAAAATTGCCGAAAAACACTATAAAAAGGTATGTGAATTTGGAGGACCCGAAGTTAATGAATTTATTGAATACAGGCCTTATGGATTCTTTTGCTGAGGGTCTTTCAGCGAAAGACACGATTGTGTTTGATGAAGTCCAGCTTATTTTTGGATGGGAAAAATGGGTCAGAAAGGCAGTTGATGCAAGGCAATGCCAGATAATTGTAACAGGTTCTTCTTCAAAATTATTAAGCAGTGAGTTTGCAACTTCGCTTGGAGGCAGGGGAATTGGCTTTCAAATATTGCCGTTTTCGTTTAGTGAATTCCATAGAATAACAAAAAAAGGGTTTGATGATTATCTGGTTGCAGGAGGTTACCCTGAAGTAGTGCTTAATCCAAAAAAAAAAGAAAAACTATTGGAATCGTATTTTGAGCTTTCATTAATAAAAGATGTAATAACCAGGTACAAAGTAAGGGATTCTGCTGCATTAAGAAATTTTGCTTTTTTTTTGTTGACTAATTCCGGCAAACAAATAAGCTTGAAGAAAATAAGGGTTGCACTTGGCTTGTCTTATGATACAATACGGCAGTTTTTAGAATATCTGGAGTCTGCCTTTCTGGTATTTCAGGTTCCTTTTTTTTCTTATTCTATGAATGAATCGCTGACAAGACCGAGAAAAATTTATGCTTTTGATTCGGGTATGCAGCAATATGCTTCAAAGTCGTTTACAGAAGATAAGGGCAGGCTGGCAGAAGCCGCGATTGCAGTTGAATTAAAACGCAGGCAATATGAATTATTTTACTGGAAAGCCATAAAAGAAGTGGATTTTATAGCAAAGAAAAAAACAAAAATAAAGCCAATTAATGTGTGTTATTCTAAAAAACTTCCGGCAAGAGAACAGGAAAGCCTGCTGGAATTCTGCAAAAAAACCAGAACAAAAAAGGCAGTGGTATTGTATTCAGGAAAAACAAAGAAAGCCATTCAAAAAAATATTGAAATAAAATTAATAAACATGCAGGACTGGCTGTTCAAAAAACAGGAAATAAATTAATTACTTTTATTGTCTGATAAAAAAACTAAATTCCTGAATCCAGTAAAAAAGTTGTTTTGATTCCTTGTTTTTTTACTGCTTGTTTAAAAGCCTGTTTTGCTGGCTGCTCCACACCTTGTTTGGGGTTTTCTTCAGCCATTCAGCATACATTCTGACAAACTCAAGCCTTTGCTGTCTGTTTAATTCCATTTCTTTTTCCAGTTCCTTTAAATCTATTTTAGGAAATTTTTTCATGTTTTTCCCTCTAACAATTTAGTTTTTTCTTCTACTTTAAGCCGTTTTATAAACCCATTAAATAATTCCATATTCAATCTGTCTTTAAATAGCTCCCATAAATGAATTGCATCTTCAATATCTTTGTCTGAGCCAAGATAAAGCTTGAATGGTATTTGAAGCTCCATTTTAGATATGTTTATTTTTTTCTTGTTTATTTCCGCGATTAACTTGTTTTTTAGTGAATACCAGTTTAAATCAGTTTTAGGGAATTTTAATTCAAAGTTTGGTTCAAAATTTTCTTTTAATGCAAACCTTACTGCAAGTTTTTCTTTTAAATAATCATTGAATGCTTCTTTTGGATCAGAAGTATTAAGGCATTCAAATCCCTGTGCATATAATTCTTTCCAGAACCCCAAAAATTTTTTTAAAGGCATTTCTTCAATAAACAAGTCAATGTCTTCAGTGTTCCTGCTTCTCCCGAATAAAATAGCAATATAGCCTGAAACAATAACATAATCAATTTTTTGTTTGTCAAGGATTCCAGTGAATTCAAAAACAAGCCTGTCAAGAAAAGATAATTCTTTTTCAAAAATTATTTTGTTTTTGCTGAACTCCAGTTCCATAAAAAAATTGGCTGCAAACTTAATTTAATTATTCCTGTCAAAAAAAACAGTTTTAATAATTGAAATCCAGCAAATAAGTTGTTTTGATTCCTTGTTCCTTGATTTTTTTCACTAAAGGCTTTTCAATTCCTTTTTTTTTCAGGCAATTGCATTTAGTCCTGCACTGCAAAACAGACAATTGTTTTCCCAAAGAAAAAATACTTGAATTAGTTTTTTCGCTTAACTCGCATAAAGTCAAAGGCTTGTCAGACAACTCTAAAATAATTTTTTTCTGCAAAGGAGAAAGCCTTGCAAGAACAGTTTCATCAAAACAAAAACAGTCAACTGGTTTTTTATCCAGACAAGAACAATTACCGGATTTTAAAGCCATTTTTTTCCCTTCTCAATGCCTTTTTATTAAATAGTTTATTCCTGAAAATCTTTTTAAACTGGGCAGTAACAACAAAAACAAAAACTTCAACATAATTTTTGACTAAAACTTTAAGCTTTTAAACACGTAATGCTTAACTCTTATGGAAAAATAATTTTTTTTCTTGGGGGGTATTTATTTATGGCTAAATTTAATCATCAAAAAACTTTTTTTAATTCTTTTGGAGGAAAAATTTCTTTATTATTTTT
>PFAI01000062.1 GCA_002763225.1 Candidatus Diapherotrites archaeon CG10_big_fil_rev_8_21_14_0_10_31_34 | reverse complement strand
AATAATTATTTTATTGAAAAAAATAAAATGAAAGCAAATTTTTTGAATGGATATTGGACTGATGCAGGAACATTTGAGTCTTTGTTTAGAGCAACAAAGTATGTATGCGAAAAAAATCATAATTCTGAATAAACCTGCAAATATTTTTTCATTACTTTATCTTTATTGAACAAAACAGCTCTTTTCCCTGAAATTTTAACTGCGTTTTCATAAAATTTTTTGTCTGATAATATTTTTTCCAGCATTTCACTTAATTCTTCAACATTACCTCTTTCAACAATTAATTCTTTGTCGTCTGTTCCTTCAGGGGACCCAATTGAATCAGTGCATACAACAGGTTTTCCTAATACAACTGCTTCCATTAAACTTAATCCAAATGCATCTCCATGCAGTGCAGGAACAACAACAACCTCGCTTTGGCAGTAAAGTTTATTCAGTTCTTCATCTGAAACAAATCCTTTTACTTCAGTTAAATCCTGCATTCCTGATTCCTTTATTTTTTGGTTTAATTTTTCTTTTTCATATGGAGGGCCAACAAAAACAAGTTTTGCTTTAACTTTGTCTTTGATTTTTTCAAATGCTTCAAGCAAAACAAAAATGCCTTTGCTTGAGTCAATTCTTCCGACAAACAAAACAATTTTTTCTTTTGGTTTTTCGCAGGAAATTTTTTTGAATTTGTTTTCAGCCCAACCCTGCAAGGTAGTAATTTTTTTTTCTTTGAAGTATTTTTCTTTAAAGTGTTTTTGCAGATTCCATGTGTAAGTTGTAATTTTATCTGCTTTTTTCAGTGAATTCAGTAAAAATAATTTTTTTATTGGATTAGAAAAATTTTTTTCAAGTTGTTCTCTCCCAAAAAAAGTTAAAACAGATTTTCCTTTCATTTTTTTTGCCAGTTTTATTGTTGCAAGCAAAGGAGGCATTGTATAAAATCCATGGTAAACATCATATTCTCCTAATTTTTTTCCTGCATTAATATAATCATTTATTCGTTTCAATGGATTTGTTTTATGTATTTCATGTGTGTTAAAACGATAAACTGTTACTCCGTCAACTGTTTCTTTTTCTTTTAAGTTGTTCCAGTTTGGAGTTAAAATATCTGTTTTAATACCTTTTTTGTTCAGCCATTCTGCTGCGCCAAAAACCAGTCTTTCTGTTCCGGCTTTAACCGGCAAAGCAAAATCAGATATTAACAGAACTTTTTCAGGTTTCATTTAATCTTTTCCTATTATTTTGAATTCAGGTAAAGGAACAATAAATTTTCCTCCTTGTTCAAAGTATTCTTTTTCTCTTTCTTTGAATTCTTTTAGGAAATGCCATGGCAATACTAAAAAATAATCTGGTTTTTCTTTTCTGGCTTGTTCTTCTGAAATAATTGGAATCATTGTTCCAATTGTTTTTTTTCCGAATTTATCTGGATTTCTTTCTGCTGCGCCTTTAATTAATTTGCTGTCTAAATTAAAGAACTGCAGTAAAGTGTTTCCTTTTGTTGATGCCCCGTAAACAAAAACTTTTTTTCCTTTTCCGTTTTCTTTTTCAATGAATTCAACTAATTCTTTTTTTATTTTGTTTACTCTGTCTGCAAATTCCTGATATGGCTTTATTTTATCCAGCTGCATTTTTTTTTCTTTTTCAATTAATTCAGTTAATTTTTTTTCTTCTTTTTCCGGAGCTTTCATTTTGCTTTTTTTGTTTTTAATGTAAACTCTGTAGCTTCCTCCGTTAACGTCATTTAATTCCACTCCAATCATTTCCATTTCATGTCTTTTAAGCAAATTTTCAAGAGAAGTTAAAGAATAATATTCCAGGTGTTCGTGGCAGATATTATCAAAAGCGTTTTGCTCTAGCATTAATGGAAGGTAACTCATTTGGATTATCCATAACCCTTTTTCGTCCAGCACTTTTTTTACATCTGAAACAAATTCATTAGGATCATCTAAATCATAGAACATTGCAATGCTTGTAATTATTTTAGCTTTTTTTTCTCCAAACCATTTCTTGAATTCTTCTGCATTAAAAAAATTGTTTATTATTTTTGTTGTTCCTTTAGTTGAATATTCCAGTAAATTTTTTGCAGGATCAAATCCAATTAATTTCAGTCCTTTTGTTTCATAGCTTCTCAATAATGTTCCGTCATTGCATCCAATATCCAAAACCAAATCGTTTTCTTTTAATGAAATTATTTGTTCTGCTTTTTTTGTAATATCTTTTAATGCTAAAGTCATTGTTTTGTTCATTCCAGACCTATACCAGTAATTTCTGTACATAAACTGGGAAGGAGTTGTGTGCTTTAATTGAAGCAATCCACAGCCACATGAGTTTGCATCGCATAAAACCAGTTCTAAAGGAATTTTTGTCTGGTTTTCTTCTGGTGAATTAACAAAATTTGATACAAACTGGTTTCCTAACGAAAGAATTTCAATTAAGTTTTTTTGTCCGCAGACCCTGCATTTGTTTATTTCTTTTATTTTCTCTGTTTCTTCCATTTCTATCACTTAAAATCAGATACAATAAATTTTATTCTGCTAACAATTTAAATAAGTTGATTTTTTTAATTCAGTTTTGTACCAAAAATCGGTTTAATAACAGATTTTAAAATGAAAAAGTATTTAATTAAGTTCATTTGAGTTTATTTATTCAATTACTTTTTTTTGGTTTATTTTATGAGTACTGTGAGAAAAATAGGGAAAAACGTTTCTTTTTTGAGTGCAGGAAACTTAATTCAAAAACTGCTTTCTCTTGCAATGGTGATTTATCTTGCACAAAAATTAGGAGTAGGAGACTTTGGAGTTTATTCTTTTGCGTTTTCTTTTGTTTTAATGTTCACTGTTTTTGGCGATTTAGGTGTTGGAACATATATTTTCAGGGAAATAGCCAAAGACAGGACTAATGCATCTGAACTGCTTGGAGATGCTTTTATAGTCAAGCTTGGTTTGTTTTTGTTTGTTTTGCTTGCAATTTTTGTTTCAATTCTTGGATTCCATTTTTTGAGTCCAACTGAATACCCTTTAATTGTTGTTTTCTTTGTTTTGATTTCAGGAATTTCCTTGTTATTGGATTCAATGGCAGGATTATTCAGAATGATTTTTTTTGCTTTTCAGGAAATGCAGTACGAGTTTTTTGCCAACACTT
>PFAI01000028.1:38009-47021 GCA_002763225.1 Candidatus Diapherotrites archaeon CG10_big_fil_rev_8_21_14_0_10_31_34 | reverse complement strand
TCAGGAAATTGTTTGAAAATAGCATAACCTAACCGTTTTTGAAGAGTCTTTAAAGAGACATTGTCTTTAGCTGAAATTTGTGTTTGAATAAAAACATTTTTATCTTTTTTAATTAATTCTCCAAACCTTGAATAAATTTGCTTAAACAATTCTCTTTGCAAAGCAACTCTAATTCCTTTTCTTCTTTTATGAGAAGGAACAGCAACGCCTCCGACAAGAATTACTCTTTCATTTCCTGCATCAGCTTTAGGCATAACACTCCAAGTCAAAAACCCTTCTGAACCAACTGTTTTTGGCCTGGAATAAGCTGTCATAAAATCATTCAAAGTATAACCGGTTTTTTTAGTAATTTCTTTTTGCTTCGCGACAATGCGTGGATTAAATTTAACTGACAAAGCAATTTTTTCAATATTCAAAGGAATTCCTTTAATTATAACTCTTTTCTTAGGCCTTATTTTTTTGGGAATTTTAATCGCAGACGGCATGAAATAAATATGATTCAACTTTAATTTAATTTTATGTTATTACAGGAAAGCACTTTATAAAAGCATTTAAATAGGTTTTGTTTTAAAGAATTATAATTGAAGAAGACACTATTTTTTAGCTTTAAAAGTGTTTTTTTACAAAATTTTTAAATTCATTTATTAGAGTGAATGTTTACCTTGGAGGTGTATTAAATGGCAGAAAAGCCGCACATTAACTTGGTTTTCATTGGTCACGTTGACCACGGAAAATCAACTTTAGTCGGAAGACTAATGTATGACACAGGGTCATTAAGCGAACAGGATTACAGAAAACTACAAAAAGAAGCAGAAGAAAGAGGAAAAGGAACTTTTGCTTTTGCTTATGTGATGGACAACCTGAAAGAAGAAAGGGAAAGAGGAGTAACAATTGATGTTGCATACAAAAAATTTGACGGACCAAAAAACTCTTTCACTATAATTGATGCTCCAGGACACAAAGATTTTGTAAAAAACATGATTACAGGAACATCACAAGCTGATGCAGCCGTATTAGTTGTAAGCTGTAAAGACGGAATACAGCCTCAAACAAAAGAACACGCTTTTTTGGCACAAGTAATGGGATTAAAACAGATGATTATTGCAGTAAACAAAATGGATGAAGTAAAATACGAAGAAAGTTCATTCAATAAAGTAAAAGAAGAAATGACTAAATTACTTCAAGGAATTGGATATAAATTAGATGCAGTTAAATTTGTTGCATTAAGTGCTTGGGTAGGAGACAATGTAGCAAAAAAATCAGAAAACATGTCTTGGTATAAAGGAGAAACATTAGTGCAATTATTAGATGGATTAACTGCACCAAAACTTCCAACAGACAAACCATTAAGGCTTCCAATTCAAGACGTATACAACATTAAAGGTGTTGGAACTGTTCCGGTTGGAAGAGTTGAAACAGGAATAATCAAGCCAGGAGACTCAATTATATTTGAGCCATCAGGCAAAACCGGTGAAGTAAAAACAGTTGAAGCACACCACGAACAATTGCCTCAGGCAATTCCTGGAGACAACATTGGATTTAATGTCAGAGGAATTTCAAGAAATGATGTAGCAAGAGGAGATGTTGCAGGACACACAAAAGATCCTCCGACAGTAGTAAAAGAATTTATTGCACAAATTGTTGTATTAAATCATCCAACAGCAATTCCAGTTAACTACACTCCGGTATTCCACTTGCATACCGCTCAAATGTCAATGACTGTAACTGAAATCCAAAAAAAACTGGATCCAAAAACAGGTGCAGTAAAAGAAGAAAACCCAAAATTTTTGAAAACAGGAGATGCAGCAATAATTAAAGTTGTTCCAACCAAACCTTTAGCAGCAGAAGAATACAAAAAATTTCCTCAGTTAGGAAGGTTTGCAATAAGAGACATGGGACAAACAGTTGCAGCTGGAATGATAGTAACTATCACTCCAAAATGAAAGTAAATTAATTACTTTCATTTTTTTATCTTTTTAAAGTTTTTTTTAAAAAGATATTTTTTATTTTTAAGCAAAGGAAAAAAAAGTGGTTAAATGCAAAAAGCAAGAATAAAAATAACAAGCCCGGATTACAAGTTACTTGAAGATATTTGCGAAAAAATCAAGGAAGTAGCAAAAAGAACAGGAGTAAAACATTCAGGAAGCATTCCTTTGCCCACAAAAAAATTAACTGTTCCTACCAGAAAAGGAATGCCTGGCGGAGGAACAGCATCAGTTGACAAATGGGAAATGAGAATCCATAAAAGACTAATTGATATTGAAGCAGACGAAAGAACTCTCAGAAGAGTAATGAGAGTTGAAATCCCTGAAAACGTTCACGTTGAAATCGAATTAAAAGACTAAAACTATTTCTTAAGTTTTTGAACAATTAAACCTACTATATAGCCAAGTAGAGTGTAATAGATAACATAAACCAAAGCAACAAACAAGACTTGCAAATTAAATTCCAATTGATTAAAACTCAAAGGAAAAATTTATGCAAACAAAAAAACTGGAAATGCGAGAAGCATAAAAGGCAAAGCCAATGTTGGAATTTCTGCACCTAATAAAACTTCAAAAAAAGTAAAAACCGAAAAAAGAGAAATAATAATTCCTAACAACAACCCTTTTCCAGAATAGCATTTAAAAAATGGAATAAAATTTTTCTTCAAATCCAAAATTATTTTTTTCATAGTTTGATTAGAAATTAAGTACTATTTATTCCTTTTCTTTTTCAGTTTTTGTGTTCAGTGAAATTGTTTTGTTCAGTTGCCTGAATGAAATCGCTTTCATCCAGAAAATCAGTTAAACTGCTGTTGTTTTGCCTTGATTTTTTTGCCGTAATTAAATGCAGATGAGGATAAGCTATTTCAATGCTTTTTTCTTTTTTTATTGCTTCAAGAAAACGCATATTTATTTCAGTTTTAACTGTTCTGGTAGTATCATAGGGAACAGAAAACAAAGCTAAAAGCATTATAGCTGAATCACTTAAATCAACATAAACTTTTGGCCTGAAACCTGAAGGAAATTCCTCAACTGTTTCCTGCAGATTTTCTTTTTGTTTTTCCAGTTCGCTTATTTGTTCTTTTATTTTTTTTTCTCTTTCTCTTGAAGTTGTTTTTTCAAATCTTTCAGAAAGCTTTTCAATTGTATCATCAATAAAAGAAAGCTTTTTTGCAAGCCTTTTCCTGTATTTATGCATATTGTTTTTTGTTACATCTCTGACTATTTCCTCAAAAATGCTTTTTGCTTTCCTCCAATCAGATTCATAAGTAATAGAAATATTTAATTTTGTTTTAAGAAAGTTATCTTCTCTTGTATAGTTTTCAACCGGTTCAATCAAAATCAGCTCATTTGGGATAGTAATTATTTTTCCACTGTACTGATCCATTTCTTCCATTAAACTTTTCATCACAACATGCATCATTTTTATTTCAATTATATCTCCTGCAAAGTTTCCTATTTTGATTCGGTCTCCGACACGAAAAGGCTTGTTGAATTTAATGTTAAACCATCCAACAAAATTCAGTATAGGCTTTTGCAGAGAAAAAGTTATTCCAAAACCAATTAATCCAAGAGAAGTCAGTAATGCACCAAAATCCTGAAATAAAATGCTTGCAGTAACCAAAACAAAAACAACCCAAAGGCCATACCTGAAAAAATTAAGTATATTAACTGCTTTTGATTCTGATTCATTTTCTTCTTTTTTCTGGGCAAACAGTTTAATTGAAGAATTAATTAAAGCAATAAAAACAAAAAGAAAAACAATCACTAAAAGCCTTGGAAGAAACGCAGGAAAAGAAATTTGGAGAAATGATATTCCACAGTTATAATTGCTGCACATGGTTAAAAGAAACCCTAGTAAAACAAGAAAAACAATTATTCTTGTAAAGCTGAAAAACTTAAATGAATTCTGCATAATAACAATATTTCATAATGTGCGATAGATATTTATTTCCTTTCAGAAAAGAAAACCAAAAAAACAGGAAAAGCATTTAATAAAACTAATTCACTAATTCTTATTATGCAATACGAATATTTAGAGCACACAGCAGACGTAAAGTTTCGTGCTTTCGGCAAAACAAAAAAAGAGCTGATTGAGAACTCAGGAAAAGCCTTATGCAATGCAATAATTGACTTGAAAACAATTGAAAAAAAAGGCAAAGCAGTAATTGAAATAAAAGCAGAAAATTTTGAGGAACTGTTATTTGAGTTTTTGAAAGAAGTCTTGTTTGAAATTGATTCACAAGAAATAATTTTTTCAGGGTTTAAAGTAAAGGAATTAATTGAAGGAAAAAAAAGTGAAAAAGAAATTGAATTCAAATTAAGAGTTTCATGCTTCGGGGAAAAAATTGATTTAAAAAAACACGAAATCAAAACAGAGGTTAAAGCAATAACAAAACACGAATTCAAAGTAGAAAAGAAAAAAGATTGGACTGCAACAGTTTTAGTGGATGTTTAAAATGAAATTAAAAGAAATTCAAAAAGGAATTCATGAAATTCCAATGCAGGGAAAAATGCTTGTGCCAGGAAGAATTTATGCAACAAAAAAATTAATGCAAGACATAGAAAAAGACGCAATACAACAAATAATAAATGTAGCAGAGCTTCCAGGAATACAAAAATATTCAATTGCCCAAGGAGACTGCCATGTAGGCTATGGTTTTAGCATTGGAGGAGTAGCCGCATTTGATTTGGAAAAAGGGGTTGTGAGCCCTGGCGGAATCGGGTTTGACATAAACTGCATTAAAGGAAACACTAAAGTATTGCATGAGTTTGGCTACCATAAAAAAATAAAGGATTTTGAAAATGATTTTAACATAAACAGGATTAAATGCTTTAATCCTACTGAAAAAATTAAAGATACAAAAATAAATGCTTTTATGAAATTCAAGACAAAAAACAAAGTATTTAGAGTGAAAACTGAATCAGGATTAGCAATAATTGCAACAGAAGAGCATCCTTTTTTTACAGAAAAAGGGATGATTGAATTAAAGAAAATAAATAGAGAAAAAATTTCGGTTTATCCTTTTGAAGGCATGAAATATGAAGAACCATCGGATAAAATTTTGATTTCGGAAGAAAATTTAAGAAAGAATTACCCCAAAAAAGGGCATGGTTTTGAACAAATGACAAAAAAACTAAAAGAAATAGATTTGCTTCCGCTAAAAATGAATAACTCTAAATTGCCTTATTTAATAAAATTAATGGCTTTCATTACTGGAGACGGCACACTCACAATACTGAAAAAAGGAAGAAGCCAAATTTTTTGTTATGGAAAAGAAGAAGATTTAGAGGCAATAAGAAAAGATATTGAAAGAATCGGGTTTAACCCTTCAAGGGTTTATTCAAGAAACAGAAATCACGAAATAAAGACAAGTTACGATACAATAAGATTTAATAGAACAGAAAAAAGCATTAAAATTAATTCTCAATCATTAGCTTTAATCTTGTTATTGCTTGGAACTCCTTCGGGAAATAAAACTGTGAATGAATTTGAAGTTCCAAAATGGTTACTAAAGTCCCCTAAATGGATGAAAAGACTGTATTTAGCTTCATTTTTTGGGGCAGAATTATCCAGCCCAGCGACGATTACAAATCACGCATTTAACTTCAATTCTCCGTTACTCTCAATTAACAAAAGAAAAGAAAAAGTTGCAAACGCAAGAAAATTCTTGAAGCAAATAAAAGAAATGCTTTCTGAATTAGGGGTTAAAAGCGATTTTATAAAAGAAAGAGAAGAATTCAAAAATAAGAAAGGAGAGATTTCGATTAGGTTAAGGTTGAGCATAAGAGCAACCCCAAAAAATCTGATTAAATTTTGGAGTCAAATAGGTTTTGAATACAACAAGAAAAGGCAGTTTCTGGCAAATGTTGCAGTGCATTACCTTAAATCAAAACAAAGAATAATTAACGAAAGAAATGAAGCAGAAAAAAAAGCAATAGAACTGCATAAAAAAGGCTTAAGCGGAAAGAAAATATTTAAATTGCTAAAAGAAAAATATGAAAACATAAATTTGAGGTTTGTTGAAAAATCTGTTTATGAAGGAAGAAAAACTTCCTCAAGAATAACTTTTAACTCACCTACTTTTGAAAGTTTTATGAAAGAAAGAACAAAAGGGTTAGCAAAAACAGGGCAGGTCTGGGATAAAATAATTTCAAAAGAAGAAGTCCCATTCAAAGAAGAAGTTTATGATTTCAATGTTGAAGATGAAAATCACAATTTTATCGCAAACAATTTTGTTGTCTCAAACTGCGGCGTGCGCTTGATTAAAACAAATTTGACAGAAAAAGACATTAAAGGAAAAGAAAAAATTATTTTAAATGAATTATTTAATCAGGTTCCGGCAGGATTAGGCTCTAAAGGGCAGTTCAAGGCAGACAGAAAACAATTAGAAGAAGTAATGCTGAAAGGAAGCCAATGGGCAATAGAAAACGGTTTTGGCTGGAAAAAAGATTTAGAAACAACAGAAGAAAACGGAAAAATGAAAGAAGCAAAAATTGAAGCAGTTTCAGAAAAAGCAATTCAGCGAGGGCTTTCACAATTAGGTTCACTTGGCTCGGGAAACCATTTTCTTGAAATACAGAAAGTTCAGAAAATTTTTGATGAAAAAACAGCAAAAAAATTTGGATTAAAAAAAGATAATTTGACTTTAATGATTCACTGTGGGAGCAGAGGTTTTGGGCACCAGATTGCATCAGATTATTTAAGTGAAATGGAAAAAGCAATGAACAAATATGGAATTGAAGTGAGCGATAAACAGCTGGCGTGTGCACCAGTTAACTCTAAAGAAGGAAAAAAATATTTTTCAGCAATGGCTTGTGCAGTAAATTATGCTTTTGCAAACAGACAAATGATAACTCACTGGACAAGAAAAAGTTTTGAAAAAGTTTTAGGGAGAAGTGCAGAAGAAATGCAAATGGATTTAGTTTATGATGTAGCGCATAATATAGCTAAATTTGAAGAACATGAAATTAATGGAAAAAAACAAAAAGTTTTAGTTCATAGAAAAGGAGCAACAAGAGCTTTTCCTGCAGGAAGAAAAGAAAATCCAGCCATATACAGAGATTCAGGCCATCCGGCAATAATCCCTGGTTCAATGGGAACTGCTTCATGGATTGTAGTTGGAACAGAAAAAGGATTACAAGAAACTTTTGGTTCTGTAGCGCACGGAGCAGGAAGAATAATGAGCAGAAGCAAAGCAATTAAAACAAAAAACGGAGAACAAGTACAAAAAGAAATGGAATCAGCAGGAAGATTTGTTAAAGCAAGAAGCATTAAAACTTTATCAGAAGAAATGCCAGAAGCATACAAAGATGTAGATGAAGTTATTAGGTCATTAGAAGTTTCAGGAATAGCAAAAAAAGTTGCCAGATTAACTCCAATCGGAGTAGTAAAAGGATAATTAACGAATAATAAAAAGCTAATTCACTTAACATAGTGAAAACGTAAAAAGATATGTTTAAATACATTAAATCACAGACTTATATATAATTTACCACTTTGTAGTGGTGTTTTGCGGGGGATAATATGAAAGGAAAATTTTTGGTTTTAATACTTATTTTGGTTTTTTTATTTAGTTCAGTCAGTGCACTTGTTCAAACTTATTATCCTTATTATCCTGAAGTTGCATCAGTTCAGCTAAACAGCGATTATGACAATTACGGCAGTTCAATTACTGCAAAAGACGGAGACGGAATTGACATCAGAGCACAAATTTATGTGAGTTATGATTATGATAATTATCCTTATTATGAACAGGTTTATGACCCTTATGACGAAGTACAGGTTTGGGCTGAAATTTATGGAGACGGAATGTTTCTGAAAAGAACTTCCACAAAAACTTATTACATAAATCAGTTAAATTACAGAGAAGTTGAATGGAATAATGCATTTTATGCTGATGACAGATACAACAATTATGAAGTGGTTGTTCATGCAAGAAGCGCTTATGAGTATTCAAATGAAGACTGGAAATCAGCTTTTATTAATGAAGTGATTTCTGGAAAAGATTCATATTGTTCAGACATCGAAATTTATGAAAACTCTGTTGCAATGAATGAAAATGAAACAGATTATGTGACTTTTAACATAAAAAATAATTCAGATGAAAGATTTTATATTAAAGGAGTTGCTCCGATTGACTATGAACAATTTTTTGGAGTTTTTTCTTATACAAATGATTCATCTATTTCAGCTGGAAGCACTGGACAAGTAAAATTAAAGGTTGTAAGTTCAGATGTAAGCACAAACAAAACAGGGACAGCAACACTAAGAATTCAAGGAGAATTTAATTCAGGGAAAAGCTGTAGTTATTCAGATATAGAAAAAGACTTTTTAGTTAAAGTTTACAATGATTCTTCAAATGAATCTTGCAGTGAAATTGAAATCATTGCTTCAGATGAAAGAATGCAGGAAAATGACACAGAATACTTTAATTTTAGAGTAAGAAATGATTCTGATACAGGATTTTATATTGATGGATTTGATGTATCTGATTCAAGTTCTTACTTTAATGCAACAGAAGACTATAAACCAAGTTTTATTCCGGGAAATTCAGACAGAGAATTCAACTATAAAGTTTCAAGTACAAGCATTAGTTCAGATAAAACAGGAGAAATTAAAATAAGAATTTCAGGCCATTATTCAGGAGGGGACAGCTGTTCTTATTCTGAAATAGGCGAAGAAATAATTGATTTAACAATAGAAGACAGTTTTGGTTTAGGAGACTGTGAAGATTTAATTTTAAGAACCAAAACATTAAATTTATATGAAGATAACAGCAATTTAAATTCTTTTGTAATTGAAAACAATTCAAACCAAAAATTTTATGTTCAGGATGTGGATTTTGAAGAAAACAGTTCTTATTTGAATTTCAGTAATTATTCCAGAAATTTTACTGTTTATTCTAATTCAGATAAAACAATTAATTTTACTGCTGAAACAGAAAATGTTTCTTCAGATAAAACAATTACTTCTTATTTTGAAGTCAGAGGAGAATTTGAAGACGGAAGAACATGTTCTTTTTCT
>PFAI01000028.1:0-37950 GCA_002763225.1 Candidatus Diapherotrites archaeon CG10_big_fil_rev_8_21_14_0_10_31_34 | reverse complement strand
AATAACAAGTTTTACATTGACCAAATAAGGGTTTATGATAATGATTCAGGAATTGATTCAAGAGAATATAATTCTTTTAGCTCAATTTCAGCAAACAATACCGGAACAATTACAGCAAGGATTACTGCAAATGCTGACAGAAGTGCAACAGCTTATATTGAGGTAACAGGGCATTACGAAAATGGAAGGACTTGTAATGCAACTGATATTGGAAGAGAAAGCTTTTTAGTTGAAGTTGGAACCGGATCAACAACAACAGATTCTTGCTCTGACTTTAAATTAGATGTTCCAAGCGCTAAAAGCATTTTAGGGCAAGAAGAAATAACAGTAAACATCGATAATCCAACAAACAAAACAGGAACAATCAGATTAAGCGGGACAAACTTGAGTGTAAGCCCTTATACAATTGAAATTCCGGCAAATTATTCAGTTACAAAAAGAGTCCAAGTGGAATTGCTTGAAGGAACAGAAAGTTTTTTGGTATATAATGTTTCAATCAACGGATGCAATATTTCATCTAAAACAACTAAAATTACTTCAGCAATAACTTCTTTTGAAGTAGTTGATTATCCAAGAGAAAAAACAATCGGATTAAACGACAAAATTTCTTTTACAATAAAAAATAATTCTGGAACAAGCAGAGACTTTAAAATTTCAATGAATGTCCCTGAAAACTGGAATGCAAATGAAAAAAGTGTTGTAATTCCAGGAAACTCTGACAGAACAGTCAGCCTTTCAGTTGAAGCAGGAAAAAAAGGAACTTATAGTACATTATTACTGGTTGAATCAGCAGGAAAAACAATTGAAAAAGAAATTGAATTAACTGTAACAGAAGAAAAAACAAAAATAAAAGTTTCAGCTGAAACCAAAACAAGTGCATTAAATGAATTAGAATTAGTTATAATAATAGACAATCCAACAGGAGAAGGAATTAACGGAAATTTAATAATTGATTTGCCTGAAAACTGGGAATTAGAAGGAGACACTTCAATTTCAGTTGAACCAGAAACAAAAAAAGAGTTTTCAATTTATTTGAAAACTGACGGCAAAGACATAGAACAGGAAATTCCTGTTTCACTTGAATTAGATAACGGACAAAAAATTGATTCAAAAGCAGAATTCACTCAACAGGGATTAAGAACAGCTTTTGCTTTACTGGCAGAAAATGTTCCTGCAGCAATAGGCCTGATAATCATAATTATTATAGTAGTTGTATTACTAGTCAGAAAATAACAGAAAGCTTTAAATAGCTTTTACCAGATAAAATAGTACACTACTTGTAATAGTAGACTGTGCTCTGAAAAGAGCATAAATGCTAAAAAAATGCTTTTCTTTAAAGCAGAAATTTTGGCTTTAAACTTCACCATCCTTGAATGGTTGAAGTGAAAGTGATAAAATGGGAAAACTAAACAAACCACGTTCTGGTTCAATGGCGTATTACCCTAGAAAAAGGGCTAAAAAAGAAACACCTACTTTCCAGACTTTTCCATCAATAGAAGAAACCAAGCCATTAAACTTTTTAGGTTATAAAGCAGGAATGATTTCAGTTACAGTAAAAAACGACCAAAAAAAATCAAAAAACTTTGGCCAGGAAGAAGTTCATTCAGCTACAATAATTGAATGCCCTCCAATACAAATTTTTGGAATAAGAGTTTATGGAAAAACTAATTATGGGTTTACAGTTTTAGGCGAAGTAATAACAGACAAAACTGAAAAACATTTAGAAAGAAAAATCAAAAGCATTACAAAAAAGAAAAAAAAGCATTCAATAGAAGACTTAGAAAAAAAATTAGATAAAACTGTTTATGTAAGTTTATTAGTTCACACAAAACCATTTGAAACAGGTTTTGGAAAAAAAAAACCTGATGTAAGCGAAATAAGGCTTTCTGGAGAAAAAGAAAAACAATTTGAGTTTGCAAAAGAAAAGTTTGGGAAGGAACTAAAAGTAAATGAAGTATTTAAAGAACTGCAGTTTATTGATGTAAAAGCAGTAACAACAGGAAAAGGAATGCAGGGAGTAATAAAAAGATTTGGAGTAAAAATGGGAAGACCAAAAGCAAAAAAAAGAAGAGTAGTAGGATCAATTTCTCCTTGGACTCCGGCAACAGTAATGTTTACTGTAGCAAGACCAGGACAAATGGGTTATCACACCAGAACAGAATACAATAAAAAAATTTTGATTATCGGAAACGGAAAAGAAATAAGTGAATTAAAAAAATACGGCAACATAAAAAACGATATTGTTTTAGTTGCAGGAAGCATTCCAGGAACAACAAAAAGATGCATTGCATTAAGAGAACCAATAAGAAAAGCAGATGAAAACAAAATGAAAATAGTGGAAGTAAACATTTTAAAGTGATTTTAAATGAAAGCAAACGTTTATTCAGTTGAAGGAAAAAAAATCAAAGAAATTGAACTGCCTGAAGTATTTGAAACAGAATATGATCCAGGATTAATTAAACGAGCAGTCCTGTCAATTGAATCAAATGCATTACAGCCAAAAGGCGGAGACATCTGGGCAGGAAGAAAAACAACTGCAATATATGTCGGAATAAGAGAACCATCTACCGCAAACAGAAGTATTAACACAGGAAGAGCAAGAAGACCAAGAACAAAAAACAACAGGCATTTACTAAGCGGAAAAGTTGCAGGAATTTCCGGAGCAGTAAAAGGACCAAAAGCTTTCCCTCCAATGGCAGACAAAAAAATAAAAGAAAAAATAAACAAAAAAGAAAAAAAACAGGCATTAAATTCAGCCATAGCTGCAACAACAAAAATAGAAATAGTAAAAAAAAGAGGGCACAAAATTGAAAATTTAGAGTTTCCAATAATAATAGAAAATGAATTTGAAAAAAAAACCAAAACAAAAGAAGTAAGTGAAATTTTGAAGAAATTGAATTTATGGCAGGATATTGAAAGAGCAAAAAAAAGAAAAATAACAAGAGCAGGAAAAGGAAAAAGAAGAGGAAGAAAATACAAGAGAGCTAAAAGCATTTTGATTGTAACAGGAGAAAAAAGCAATATAGCAAAAAGCTCAAGAAATTTGGAAGGAGTAGATGTTTCAAATGCAAGAAATTTAAATGCAAAGTTGCTTGCTCCTGGAGCACAACCAGGAAGACTCACTTTATGGACTGAAAACGCAATAAAATATTTGAGTGATAAAAAATGAGTTTAAAAGATTATGAAATTGTTATTCATCCATTAATTTCAGAGAAAGCAGTAAACATGATTGAAGCAGAAAACAAAATTTGTTTTATTGTAAACGACAAAACAAACAAAAAACAAGTAAAAGAAAACATTGAAAAATTATATAAAGTAAAAGTTGACAGTGTAAGAGTAATCAGAGACAGAAAAGGGAGAAAAAAAGCAATAGTAAAAATAAACAAGGAATTCAAGGCAGGAGACATAGCAATTAAATTAGGTGTATTGTAAATGGGAAGAAGAATTAAAACTCAAAGATCAGGAAAAGGTTCTCCAAGACATAGAGCAACCCATAGAGCAAGACACAAAATAGAATATATTTCTTACAAAGAAGAACAAAAAAAAGACAAATTAACCGGAGAAATAACAAGAATAATGACTGACAAAGGAAAAACAGGCGTTTTAGCAGAAATTTTATTTGAAAATGCAGATGTTTCAACAGTTTATGCAGCAGAAGGAGCAATAACAGGACAAAGAATTGAATACGGAAAAAACGCAGAAATAGGATTAGGAAATGCCTTGCCCTTAAAAGACCTACCAGAAGGATGTCCAATATTTAACATTGAATTAACTCCAGGAGACGGAGGAAAATTAATCAGAAGTGCAGGATCATATGCAATAATCATGTCAAAAGACTCAAAAAATATTTATATTAAATTATCTTCAGGAAAAAAAGTTCCATTTTTGCCTGACTGCAGAGCAACAATAGGCTGTGTAGCAGGAGGCGGAAGAAAAGAAAAACCGTTTGTCAAAGCAGGAAAAGCATTCCATTTAATGAAATCAAAAAGAAAAAAATACCCAACAGTAAGAGGAGTTGCAATGAATGCTGACTCACATCCATTTGGTGGAGGACAACACCATCCAGGAAAAAGTAAAAGCACTTCAAGACACGCCCCTCCAGGAAGAAAAATCGGAGCAATAGCTTCATCAAGAACAGGAAGAAAGAAAAGGTGAATAATTAATGGCAAAAATATTTACATTTAAAGGAAAAACATTAGAAGAACTGGAAAAAATGAATTTAGATGAATTCTCAAAACTGGTTACTTCAAGAACAAGAAGAAGCCTTAAAAGAAACCAAAACAAAAAACTAGATTATCAAATAGAAAAAGCACTAAAAGTTAAGTCAAGCGGAAAAGAACCAAAACCAATCAGAACCCACGACAGAGATGCAATAGTAATTCCAAAAATGGTTGGATTAAGTTTTGCAATATACAATGGAAAAGAATTTGAAATAAGAGAAATAATGCAAGAAATGTTAGGCCATTATTTAGGTGAAATGGTTTTAACAAGAAAAAGATTATTGCATGGAAAAGCAGGAATTGGAGCAACAAAATCAAGTACTGCAATAACTGCAAGAAAGTGATAAAATGGTTAAAAAAGAATATAATTTGCAGGAAAAAATCAACGACAAAATTACAGCTAAAGCTATTAAAAAAAACGCAAATGTTTCACTAAAATATTCAACAGAAATGATTAACAGAATAAAAGGAAAAAAAGTTAAAAGAGTTGAAGAATTTCTGCAAAACATGATTGAAAAAAAAGAATTCCTTCCATTAAGAAGATACAATAAAAAAGTAGCACACAGAAAAGGAAACGCCCAAGATAAAGTAAAATCAGGGAGATATCCACTCAAAGTAGCAAAAGCTTTTTTAGGAGTAATTGAAAGCGCAAAAGCAAACGCAGATTACAAAGGATTAGACACAGACAACTTGTTTGTAAAACATGGTTTTACTTCAATGGGTTATGGAAGAGCAACACATCAGCCAAAAGGAAAAATTTCAGGAAAAAGAAGAACAAGAAAATCAGCTCACATTGAAATAATACTTCAAGAGGGAAAATAAATGATTGAAAGAATATTCATCAAACAAGGAATAAAAAAAATTGAAATGGAAAATTACTTAAAAAAAGAATTAGATAAAGCAGGTTTTACCAAACTTGAAACAGTCAAAACCCCTCTGGTAACAAGAATTGTATTAAATGTAACTAGACCAGGACTAGCAATAGGAAAAGGCGGAACAAACATCAAAAAACTGACAAAAATATTAGAAGAAAAATTCGGGATAGAAAACCCTCAAATAGAAATAAAAGAAATTACTGTCCCTGAATTAGATGCACAGGCAATGGCAGACAAAATCTCAAGTTTAATTGGAAGAGGTTTTAGCTGGAGAAGTGTAGTGTATAGAACAGTAAAAGATATTACCGGAGCAGGAGCACAAGGAGTAGAAATAGTTTTGTCAGGAGCACTAGGCGGAAAAGGAGTAAGAAAAAGAAAACAAAGAGTAGCAGAAGGATATATGAAAAAAATCGGAGAACAAGCAAAAATGGTTGATTACGGGGCTGCACCTGCAAAAGCAAAATTTGGGACAATAGGAGTAAAAATAAGAATAGTTAAACCAGGCACAGTTTTCCCAGACAAAATTGATATTAAAGAATTAATTGAAAGCAGAAAAGAAAAACCAAAAGAAGAAACTAAAAAAGAAACCAGAATAGAAGAGAAAAAAGAGAAAACCGAAGAAAAAGAAGAAAACAAAAAAGAACACAAGAAAAAAGATAAAGACGATAAAAAAGAAAAAAAAGGACACAAAAAGAAAGACGAAGGAAAAGAAGAAGCAAAAGAATACAAAAAAGAAAAAAAAGATGAAGAAAAAAGCAAAGAAACAAAAAAAGACGAAAAACAACTTTTAGAAAAAGTTGTATCAAAAGAAAAGAAAGAAAAGTGATGATTAAATGACAAAGAAAAAAATTCAAGAAATAAGAGAACTCCCAATAACAGAACTGGAAGATAAAGTTATTTCAATGAAAGGGGATTTAGCAAAAGAAAAAGCACAAATCAGTTCAGGAACAAGAGCAGAAAATCCAGGAAAAATAAAAAAAATCAGAAGAGATATTGCAAGAACTTTAACAATAATAAACGAAAAGAAACTTGCAGGCAAGGAAAAACCAGAAGAAACAAAACAACCTTTAAATCTTTTAGAAAAAGATTTATCAAAACGAAAGGTTGAACAAAAAACAAAAGACGAAAAAAAAGACAAAATTTCAATTAAAAAGAAACTTTTGAAAAAAGTTTCATCAAAAAAGAAGAAAACAAAAAAAAGAACAAGAAAGAAAAAAAATAAAGCCAAAAAGAAAAGCATAAAGAAAAAAGGAAGAACAATCAGCAAAAAAAAGCAAAAGAAAATTTTGAGAAAAGTTTTATCAAAAAAGAAAAAGGGAAAAAAAGGAGGAAATGAAAAAAAATGAATGAAGTATGTCAAACATGTGGGCTTCCTAAAAACCTCTGCGTTTGCCAGGAAATCGCAAAAGAAAGCCAAAAAATCAAAATATTTGTAAAAAAAATTAAATTCAGGAAATGGATAACAATAATGCAGGGATTAGAAAGCCATGAAGCAGCAAAAAACCTTGAAAAAATCCTGAAAAAAAAGTTTGCGTGCGGAGGAACAGTAAAAGAAAATACAATAGAACTTCAAGGAGACCATAAAAAACACATCAAAAAAGCATTACTGGAACAAGGGTATAAAGAGGAATTAATTGATGTTTGAAAAAAAATATGCAATTACACAAGAAAATGTTGCAATGCATGAAATAAATGGATTAAAAGTGAAAATAACAAAAAGCAATGATAAAACAAAAAAAATTTCAGGGAAAATAATAAAAGAAACAAAAAATTTGCTGATAATAGAAACAAAAAAAGGAGAAAAAAAGATTCCAAAAAAAGAAGCAGAAATAGAATTTGAATTAAAAGGGAAAAAAACAAAAATAAACGGAGAAAAAATTTTGATGAAACCAGAAGACAGAATCAAGATGTTTTGGAGGAAAAAAAATGACTGAATGCAAAGATAAAAACTGCCCAAAACACGGGAACATAAAAGTAAGAGGAAATGTTTTCACAGGAAAAGTAATCAGCGATAAAGGAAACAAAACAATAACCATTGAAAGAATACTGACAAAAAAAATACCAAAATATGAAAGATACAAAAAAATAAGATCAAAGATTACAGCACATAACCCTAAATGCATTAACGCACAAGAAGGCAATAAAGTTAAAATAGGGGAAACAAGAAGAATAAGCAAAACAAAAAGTTTTGTTGTATTAGAGGTAGAATCAAATGAAAGCGATTAATGCAAACGCCACAAAAGGATTAACACAAAAAACAAGATGTATTTGTGCAGACAACAGTGGAGCAAAAATAGTTGAAATAATTACTGTATTTCATTTTAAATCAAGAAAAAAAATGGCACAAAAAGCTGGAATAGCAGACATGGTTAATGTAGTGGTAAAAAAAGGAAAACCAGAAATAAGGAAAAAAGTTGAAAGAGCAGTAGTAATCAGAGTAAAAAAAGAATACAGAAGAAGAGACGGAACAAGAATAAAATTTGAAGACAATGCAGTAGTATTAGTTGATGATAAAGGATTACCAAAAGCATCAGAAATCAAAGGAGTAGTAGCAAAAGAAGTCGGAGAAAGATGGCCTAAAGTGGCAGGAATAGCACAAGGAATAGTTTAAGGTGTAAACATGAATAAAACAAAAAAACCATCAAAACAAAGAAAAAGATTATACAAAGGAAAACTTCATGAAAGAAAAATTGTTTTAACTGCAAACTTAAGTAAAGAGTTAAGAAAAGAAACAGGAAAAAGAAGTTTAATGGTAAGAAAAGATGATAAAGTAAAAATTATGAGAGGAAGCCACAAGAAAAAAGAAGGAAGAATAGTAAAAGTACACCACAAAAAAGCAAAAGTGTTTATTGACAAAATGACAAGAAAAAAAGCAGACGGAACAGAAAAATTAATTCCGTTTAAGGCAAGCAATTTAATGTTAATTGAATTAGAAACAAAAGATGATAAAAGATTAAAAAGGGCAAAAAAACCAACATCAAAAAAAGAAGAAGCAAAAGTTACTGGAAAGAAAAAAGAAATAAACAAAGAAGAAGTTCAAAAAGAAACAAAGAAAGTTGAAGAAAAACCTGTTGAAAAAAAAACAGAAGAAGAAACTATAAAAGAGGGAAAGTAAATGGCAAAAAAAGGAAGCAAAAAAAAGCAGAAAAGACTGTCAACAAACAAAGTAAGAAAAATGGACAGAAAAGAAAACACTTTTACAATAAAATTAAAGTCAGGCCCTCATAATTTTACTCAGTCAATCCCATTAGGATTTTTAATCAGAGATATTTTAAAGATTGCAACCAACAAAAAAGAAGTAAAAAAAATATTAAACGCAGGAAAAGTAAAAGTAGACGGAAAAATAAGAAAAGAATTAAAATTTCCAATAGGTTTATTTGATTTGATTTCAATCGAAGACATAAAAGAAAATTATCGAATAGTATTAGATTCGAAAGGAAGGCTTAAAACAATAAATACAGAAGAAAAAAAGCCGGTAAAATTATGCAAAATAACCGGGAAAAAAGTCAATGGAAAAAAAGAGATTCAATTAAATACAAATGATGGAAGAACTTTTATTGAAAAAGAAACAGAACTAAAAATAGGAGACTCAATTAAAATTTCTTTGCCAGACCAAAAAATACTGGAAAAAATTCCAGAAAAAAAAGGAAATTTTGTTTATATTACAGGGGGAAGCCACACAGGAACACAAGCACAAATAGAAGAAATACTTCAGGGAACAATAAACAGAGTTAAAACAGTTAAACTAAAAACAAAAGAAAAAGAATTCAAAACCACTGAAACAAATGTATTTGTTATCGGAGAAAAAAAATCAGAAATAGAATTATAGGTGTAAAAAATGGAAAACCCAATGAAAGAAGTCAAAATAGAAAAAGTTGTATTAAACATGGGTGTCGGAGAAGCCGGAGACGAACTAAAAAAAGGACAAAAGATACTGGAAAAAATAACTGGAAGCAAAGCAGTCCAAACAAAAAGCAAAGTAAAACAACCGACATGGGGGATTAGACCAGGGCTGCCAATCGGAGTAAAAGTAACACTAAGAAAAGAAAAAGCAAAAGAATTCTTAAAAACTGCATTTAAAGCAAAAGAAAATATTTTATTAAACAAGAACTTTGACAAAACAGGAAACTTCGGATTTGGAATAAAAGAATACATTGACTTGCCGGGAGTAAAATATGACCCAGCACTTGGAATAAAAGGATTTAATGTTTTAGTGAGCTTGGAAAAAAAAGGTTATAGAATTAAAAGAAGAAAAAACAATTCAAAAAAAGTTCCAATAAAACACAGAGTAACAAAAGACGAAGCAATAAACTTTGTGAAAAAAGAATTTGGAGTTGAAATAAAATGATTAACAAAAAAGAAGTGAACTGCACAGTATGCAAAAGCAGGAGAGGAGTAATCAGAAAATACGGAATGCAAATTTGCAGAAGATGCTTCAAAGAAAGAGCAACAAAAATAGGATTTAATAAATATAATTAAAGGTGAATAAAAACATGAGTTTAACAGATCCAGTAGCAGATGCATTAATAAACTTGAAAAATTATGAAATGGCATCAAAAAAAGAATGCACATTTAAGCCTGCATCAAAATTAATCACTGAAATACTCAAAATTTTGATGAAAAAAGGATTTATCGAAAAATATGAATTAATTGATGACGGAAGAGACGGAATGTTTAAAGTAGAATTAAAAGGAAAAATCAATGAATGCAAAGCAATAAAACCAAGATATGCTGTAAAGAAACACGAATTTGAAAAATACGAAAAAAGATTTTTACCTTCAAAAGAAATCGGGATATTAATAGTTTCAACTTCAAAAGGGGTAATGACCCACAAAGAAGCAAAAAGCAAAGATGTTGGAGGAAGATTAATCGCCTTTGTATATTAAGGATTTGATTAAATTTTTCTGAAAAGTTTAAGTGATAAAAATGAAAGCACAACCAAAAACAATTGAAATTCCAGAAGGAACAAAAGCAGAAGTTACAGGAGCAAACGTAAAGATTACTGGAAAATTAGGGGTTATTGAAAGAGATTTAACTCACACAAAAGTGAAAATTGAATTAAAAGAAAACAAAATAACAGTTTCTTCTCATGCAGGATCAAAAAGAGCCAAAGTAACAATTAACACAGTTGAAGCACACATAAAAAATATGGTTGAAGGAACAAACAAAGGATATACTTACAAAATGCGTGTTGTATTTTCACATTTTCCAATAAATGTCACAGTAAAAGGAAACACTGTGGAAATAAATAATTTTGTTGGAGAAAAAAAACCAAGAAAATCAAAAATAATCGGTCAAACAAAAGTTGAAATAAAAGGAAAAGAAATCACTTTAACAGGAATAAACAAAGAAGAAATAGGCCAAACAGCTGCAAACCTGGAAAAAGCAACAAAAATCAAAAACAGAGACCCAAGAGTTTTCCAGGACGGAATATACTTAACAGAAAAAAAGGTGAATGAGTAATGGCAGAAGAAAATAAAGACAATAAAAAAGAAGAAGCAACAAAAAAAGAAATTACTAAAGAAAAAATTGATGAAAAAGCTGAATTACTCAAAATTGAAGATAAAAAAGAAACACCTAAAGAAGACAAAAAAGCTGAAGAAAAGAAAAAGAAAACAAAAGAAGAAAAAAAAGAGGGAAACGAAGTTTCAAAAAAAGATATTAAAACTGAAAAAAAGAAAGTTCAGGTTCAACAACCAAAAGAAAAAAAGAAACCAAAAGCAGTAAACAAAATCAAAAAAACAGAAGAACAAAAAAAATTACAGGAAAAAATAAAGCAAAAAAAAGTTCCAATAATAAGAGGAAACTTCGGAAAATCATGGTTAAGAAGAAAAGCAATCAAAAAATGGGCTAAATGGAGCAAAGCAAGAGGAATTGACTTTTATTTGAAAAAAGACAATGGGGCAAGACCAAAAATGGGTTATAGAACAACAAAAGAAATAAGAGGATTGCATCCATCAGGATTAAGAGAAGTATATGTAAACAATTTAAACGAACTAAAAAAAATAAAAGAAAAAAACATTGTTATAAGACTGAAAAGGACAATCGGAAAAAAATCAAAAAAAGAAATACTTAAAACTGCAAAAGAAATGAATTTAAGGATATTAAATTAGGTGTATTAAAATGCAATTAAACAAAATAAGAAGAATGGCAGCAGAAATACTAAACATCGGAAAAAGCAAAATTGTTTTCTCAGAAAAAGAAAGAGAAAGAATAGCTGAAAGCATGACAAAAGAAGATGTAAGGCAGTTAATCAAAGATGGAATAGTCAAAAAAAGAAAAGATGCTTATCAAAGTAAAGGAAGAGCAAGAAAGTTAAAAGAAAAGAAAAAGAAAGGAAGAAAAAGAGGGCAGGGAAAAAGAAAAGGAACAATAAAAACAAGAACAAGAAAGAAAAAAAGCTGGATTAAAACAGTCAGAGCCCAAAGAAAAAAAATTAAAGAATTAAAAAAAGAAGTTAAAATGGAAAAAGGAGAATACGGAAAAATTTACAGAAGAATTAAAGGAAACTACTTTAAAGGAAAAAAATATGTTGAAGCAGCAGTAAAAGGTGATAAAAAATGAGCCACAACGCAACATACGAAGTAAAATTCAGAAGAAGAAGAGAAGGAAAAACAGACTACAAAAAAAGG
Organism: Candidatus Diapherotrites archaeon CG10_big_fil_rev_8_21_14_0_10_31_34; assembly: GCA_002763225.1. Classification (GTDB taxonomy): domain Archaea; phylum Iainarchaeota; class Iainarchaeia; order Iainarchaeales; family 1-14-0-10-31-34; genus 1-14-0-10-31-34. The sequence continues at coordinate 26,223 of PFAI01000028.1, read as the reverse complement.
CTTGCTTTACTTAAAGGAAACAAACCAAGACTTGTTGTAAGAAAAAGCAGCAAAAAAATAACCGCACAATTAATTGAATACAAAAAAGAAGGAGATAAAGTGTTAGCTCATTCAACCTCAAATGATTTAAAAAAGTTTGGATGGAAACTAAACACAAAAAACCTTCCGGCAGCATATTTAACCGGATTCCTTTGTGTTTCAAAAGCAAAAGAAACAAAAGAAGCAGTACTGGATATTGGAAGAAACACTCCTGTTCATGGATCACTTATTTTTGCAGCACTAAAAGGAGCAGTAGATGCAAAATTGAATATTCCTTTTGACAAAAAAGCTTTACCCAAAGAAGAAAAAATAAACGGAAAAGAAATAGAAAAATACTTAACTTCGATTGACGAAGAAAAATTCAAAAAACAGTTTGCAGAATATGCAAAAAAAGGACTGGACAAAACCAAGGTAAGCAATCATTTTCAAGAAGTATTAAATGAAATAAAGAAAAAGTATGGTGAGAGATAATGGCACAAAAACCGAAAAGAGAAAGAAGAGAAAGAGAAAAAAAGAAACCAGAAGAAATTGAATGGATTCCAAAAACCGTTTTAGGAAAAAAAGTTAAAAGCGGCGAAATAGCAACTATGAAAGAAGCAATGGAATCAAAACTTCCATTAATTGAACCAGCTATAATTGATTATTTACTCAGAGACTTAGAAGAAAAAATGGTTGACTTTAAAAAAACAACTAAAGTAAGAAGAGCCGGAAGACAGTTTTCTTTTAGAGCGACAGTAATTATCGGAGATAAAAATGAATTCATTGGAATTGGAACAGGAAAACACAAAGAAAAATGGCCTGCAATAAGAAAAGCTACAAGAAGAGCAAAACTAAATTTAATAAGAGTAAGAAAAGGATGCGGGTCATGGGAATGTACTTGCGGAACAGGACACTCAATTCCATTTAAAGTAACTGGAAGCTGCGGGGCAGTTAAAATTAATTTACTTCCTGCACCAAAAGGAACAGGATTAGTTGTAGGAAATAACATAAAAGATGTTTTTAATTTTGTTGGGATAAAAGATGTTTGGAGTAAAACAAGAGGCGCAACAGACACCAAACTGAATTTTATCAGAGCAACAATTGACGCTTTATCTCAAACAACTTCAATGAAAGTTTCAGAAGAAATAAAGAAAAAAATTTCAAAGTGATAAAAAATGTTGGCAGTAATAAGAGTTAGAGGAAGCATTAGAACAAAAATCGAAATAAACGATACAATGAAAATGCTAAGGTTATTCAGAGTAAACCATTTGGTTTTGATTTCAGAAAAAAAGCAAATGAAAAAAATGGTTGAAAAAGTAAAAGACTATGTAACTTACGGAGAAATAGAAGCTGAAACCTTAGAAAAAGTTCTCTCAAAAAGAGCTTTTTTGAAAGGGAACAAAAAAGTATTAATAGAATACTTAAAAGAAAAAAAGATTAATTCATTTAAGGAATTAGCAGAAAAAATAATCAAAGAAGAAATTCAATTAAAAGATTTAGAAATAAAACCTGTGTTCAGGTTAAAACCTCCAAAAAAAGGATATGAAAGAGCAGGAATAAAAAAAGCTTATTCTATTGGAGGTGCATTAGGCTATAGGGCAACAGAAATAAACAAATTAATTAACAAAATGGTTTAAGGTGTAAAAATGGTTGTAAGAAGACAGAAAAAAACAAACAAGCTCAGAGGACAAAGATCTCATGGAAAAGGAGACACGAAAAACAGAAGAGGAGCAGGAGTCAGAGGAGGAGTAGGAAAAGCCGGAAGCCATAAACACAAATTCAGCAAATATTACACTGAATTCGGAGTAAAAATCAGATTAAAGCCAAAACAAAAAGGAGACGCAGTAAATATAGCTGATTTAGAAAAATATTTAAACAAAAAACTAGAAAAAAAATTAGTTGAAAAAAATAATGATGTTTTTATAGTAGATGGAAAAAAATGCGGGTTAGACAAAATCCTTGGAAGAGGCCAAACAACAATTAAAATTGAAACAACAAATGTTAAGGCAGTAGAAAAAGCAAAAGAAAAAATAGAAGAATTAGGGGGCAAAATTAAATGAGTATTCTAGATATACTAGAGCCTGTTTACAGAATGCTGCCAGAAGTTAAAGTCCCAGAAATAGCTCCCCCATTAAAGAAAAAAATGCTTTGGAGTGCATTAGCTTTAGTTTTGTTTTTTGTAATGGGAAACATTGCAGTAATCGGGATAAACCCGTCATCTGCAGGAGCTCTAACTAATTTACAGGTAATTTTGGCTTCAAAAATCGGGACATTAATTACTGTTGGAATCGGCCCAATTGTTTTGGCTTCAATCATTCTTCAGCTGCTTGTAGGAGGAAAACTAATTAATATTGATTTATCAAATCCAAAAGATAAAGCAAGATTTTCTGGTTTACAAAAACTGTTTGCAGTAGTTTTATGTTTTTTTGAAGCAGGAGTTTACACTATTTCAGGAATGCTTTTACCATCAGAAGGAATGGCTGGATTTGTAATACTTCAGGTTGCATTTGGTTCAATTATATTATTGTATTTAGATGAAGTAGTATCAAAATATGGAATAGGTTCAGGAATTGGATTGTTTATTGCAGGAGGAGTATCAGAATCAATTTTCTGGAGAGCTTTTGCAATTGGAACTCCGGAAAGCGCAGGGCAGGCAACAGGAATAATCTGGCAGTTTATTGCTTCTTTTGCAACAGGAATAAATTTTTTAATGCTGCTGCCAGTAATTGCAACATTAACAGTATTCTTTGTAGTAGTTTATGCTGAAGGAATGCATGTAAATATTCCAATTACAATGGGGCGAAGAGGAACAGGAGGAAGATTTCCTGTAAAATTATTATATGTTTCAAATATTCCAGTTATTTTAGCTGTAGCATTATTTGCAAACATACAGTTATGGGCAATAATTTCTCCAGGAATACCTTTTATAGGAGAATTTATTGGACCAATAATGAAAACAATTGCATTTTATGTAACAGTACCATATGATTTAATTGAAACACTGGCTTATTCAGGATTAAGTGCTGCATTACCAAAAATATTCCATGCAATAGTTTATTTGATTATTTTATTATTAGCTTGTGTGGTATTTGGAAGATTTTGGGTTGAAATGGGAGGACAAGGACCAGAAGCAGTAAGCAACCAGTTAAGCAAATCAGGAATGTATATTCCTGGATTCAGAAGAGACCCAAGAATAATTAAAAGCATTTTAAACAGATATATTCCTCCAATCACCATTTTAGGTTCAATTTTTGTCGGATTATTAGCAGGATTAGCAGATTTAACAAGTGCATTAGGATCAGGGACAGGAATCTTACTGACAGTAGGAATTGTTTACAGATTATACGAAGAATTAGCAAAACAACAGTTAATGGAAACAAATCCATTAATGAAAAAATTATTTGGGGGTTAAACAAGGTTTAAAACTATGATGTTAAATAAAATAATAAGTGTTAAACCTTTTTTACGTGATTTTAATTAAATTTTTTAAAGTGAATTTTTTATGGTTGTATTTAGTGCAGTAATAGACATAACTCTTCTTGCAATACTTGTAGGGGTAATCTCTCAGGCATTGCAAAGAAAATTAATGGACAAAAAAGCACAAAAAGCAAAACAAGATGGCATGAAAGAAAAACAAAAAAAATTAAAAGAATTAATGAGTAAAGGAGATGAACAATCAAAAAAAGAAGCAGAAAAATTAAATATGGAATTAATGCATGACATGAAAGAAATGTTTAAAGGAATGCAAAAATTCATGATTGCATCCTTTATAGTGATAATTCCAATATTTTATTTATTTGTAAGTGCATACAAAGAAGAAACATTTAATGTATTTGGCTGGATTGTGCCGCAATTTTTCTTTCCGCCGCACATTGTATGGTATATTATTTCAAGCATTGGATTCAGCATTGTATTTAATTTAATAATGAAAGCAGTAGAAAAAAGTGAAATGAAATAAACAAAGGGATTTTATGACTCAACCAAAAGACAAAAACAAGAAAAAAAAATTTAGAAAAAGCATTAAAGGAAAAAGCAAGGCGTATTACACCAAAGAAAAAAAAGCAAAGCATGCATGTGCATTATGCAAAAACGTACTGCATGGAACACCACACTCAAAATCAATTGGAAAAATAAGTAAGCTAAGCAAAACACAAAAAAGGCCTTCAGTAGCATTTGGAGGAATGTTATGTTCAAAATGCAGAACACAAATAACAGATGAAGCAATAAAAATAATTTCAAAAGAAAAAAAAGAACAAGACTTGGAACTAAAAACAAAAAACTATGTAAAACAAATGATTGAGATGATAAAATGATTATAACAATAACAAGCTTTCCAGGAACAGAAACAAAAGAACTAAGCAAATTGCTGGCATTACAAGTAGGATTAAGATATTTTTCAGCTAATGAAATAAAAAAAAGAATTGCAGTAGAAACAAACTTGCCAATAGAAAAAATAAAAGAAGAAGAATTCACTGAAAAAATAAAACAAATAATAGAACAAGAAGCCAAAAAAAACGATATAATAATTGACCATACATTAGGAGCATGGACAATAAATAATGCAGATTTAAAAGTTTTTTTGAAATCCTATAAAAAAATAAGGGCAAAAACAATTTCAGAAAAACAAAAAATTCCAATGAGAGAAGCAATAGACTCAATTGAAATGAAAGAAAGAGAACAAGAAAAAAGTTTTTTGAATAATTATGGAATAAATATTTATGATTTACAAGTTTATGATTTAGTTGTAAACATTGACAAACTAGAACAAGACAGTATAATTGGAATAATAAAAAAATATTTGGAGAAAATGCACAAAGAGTGATATTATGCAGTTAATTGATTCAGGCAGAATATGTATTATAAGAAAAGGAAGAAAAACAGGAAAAAAAGTAGTTGTAACTTCAGTTAAAGGAAACTATGCTTTTGTAGAAGGAAAAGAAGTAAAAAAAGGAAAAATAAACATCAGGCATTTGTATCCGACAAAAGAAATAAAAAAGGTGTAATTAAATGGCAGAATTAAGATTAATAGTAAGAATAGCAAACAAAGATTTAAATGGAAAATCAAAAATCCCAAAAGCATTAATGGAAATAAAAGGGGTAAGCCACAGAATAGCAAAAATTATAGCCAAAATGTTTGAAAAAGAAACAGGAATAAAATGGGATTCAAAAATGGGAGAATTACCAGAAGACAAAGACAAAAAATTAGAAGAAATTGTATTAAACCCGGAAAAATTCAAGGTTCCTTTATGGAACTTAAACAGACAAAAAGAATATGACACAGGAGAAGACAAACACTTAATAATGGCAGATTTAGATTTTGATGAAAGAAACATCCATCAAAGAATGAGCAAAATAAAAAGTTACAGAGGACTAAGAAGAGGCTGGGGGTTAACAGTAAGAGGACAAAAAACAAAATCAACTCATAGAGGAAAAGGACCAGCAGTAGGAGTACAAAAAAAGGATGCAAAAAAATAGGTGAATAACAATGGGAGATCCAAAGAAATTAAAAAGTAAATTTAGCAGACCAAGAAAACCTTGGGATAGCACAAGGCTAGAAGAAGAAAGAAAATTAAAAGAAGACTATGGATTAAAAAACAAAAAAGAGCTTTGGATGACAGAAAAAATGCTAAAAAAGAAAAGACAGAATGCAAGAAAACTATTAGCATTAGAATTAGAAAAAAGACTCAAAAGAGAAAAAGAATTGCTTGACAGCCTAAAAGCAATAGGAATACTAAAAGGAAACGCGATATTAGATGATGTATTAGGATTAAAAATAGAAGAATTCCTTGAAAGAAGACTTGAAACAATTATTTGGAGAAAAGGAATGGCAAACACCCCAAAACAAGCAAGACAATTTATTGTACACGGGCATATTGCAATAAACGGAAAAAAAGTAAAAACCCCTTCATGTATAGTTAAAGCAGAAGAAGAAAGCAAAATAACTTACTACAAAAAAGCATTAAAACTTACAACAGAAAAACCAACAAAAGAAATCAAAAAAGATTTTAAACAATCCTCTTTTGAAGAAAAAGTTTTTAAAATCGAAGAAAAGAAAAAAGGAACTCCAATTGAAAAAAAAGAAAAAGTTGAAGTAAAAGAAAAACCAAAAGAAATCAAAAAAGAAAAAATTGATGAAAAAAAAGAAGAAAAGAAAACAGAAAAACCAGTTAAAGAAGAGAAAAAAGTTGAAGAAAAGCCAATAGAAAAAAAAGAGCAAAAAACTGAAGAAAAACCTAAAGAGGGAGACAAAAAATGAGCAAAAAAGGAATAATTCATATTTATGCATCACATAATAACACAATAATTTTATTGACTGATATTACAGGACAAGAAACAATAGCACAATGTTCCGGAGGAGTAGTAGTAAAAGCACAACACAAAGAAGGATCCCCTTATGCTGCAATGAAAGTAGCAGAAATAGTAGCAGACAAAGCAAAAGAAAAATCAATAACAGAAGTAATAGTTAAAGTAAGAGGTCAAGGGGGAATAAGATCAAAAAACCCTGGACAAGGAGCAGAAGCAGCAATAAGAAGTTTAACAAGAGCAGGATTAAGAATAAGAACAATAGAAAATGTTACTCCACTGCCACACAATGGATGCAGAAAAAAGAAAAGATTTAGAGGAAAGAAAAAGTAGTTGGTGATTGAATGGAAATAAAACAAATAAAAAAAGGGGATAGAAAAATAAAATTCCAATTAAAAGGCACTAACCCTGCATTTGTAAACGGCATAAGAAGAGCAATTCAAACAAATGTTAAAAGCTTTGCAGTAGACTCAATAAATATTTATGAAAACACTTCAGTAATGTTCAATGAAATGCTTTCACACAGAATGGGAATGCTTCCAATTCAAGGAGACCCAAAAACATACAAAACAAAAGACAAAGTGACATTAATGATAGAAAAAGAAGGGCCTTGTACAGTTTACTCAAAAGACGTGAGAAGCACTGACCCAAAAATAGAAGTAGTAGACAAAAAAATTCCAATATTAAAACTAGGGAAAGGTCAAAAACTAAAAGCAGAAATGGATGCAGTAGTTGATTCAGGAAAAACCCACACAAAATGGATTTCAGGAGTACTAAGCTATAATTACGATAAAGATTTATTCACAATAAATTTAGAATCATTTGGAGGTATGGAACCCAAAGAAATCTTAATTCAAGCAGCACAAGAAATAAAAGAAAAAACAGAAGGGTTAAGAAAAGCATTAAGCACAAAATAGTATAATGCAGGGGTACCCAAGCGGTCAACGGGGCAGGACTTAAGAAAACACAACCTTTTTAGAAAAAAAGTTGTATCAAAAAAGTTTGCTTGGGCAAAAACATTATTTTAATGTTTTAAGCGATCCTGTGGCTTAGTGCCTTCGAGAGTTCGAATCTCTCCTCCTGCATCTTCGCGCCTGCTCGCGCGAAGAGAGCGTGCTATTTTCAATAACACTGCTAAAAACTTTTAGAAAAAAGTTTAATCAAAAACAAAATAAAAAATTTCCAAAAATAAAGTGATAAAAATGAAAAGAACTGGACCAACAAAAGAAAAAACAAAAAAATTAATTTCCTTTCTAAAAAAAGAAGGAAAAAATAAAAAGATATGGAAAGAAGTAGCTGACAGAATAAACGCTCCAAGAAGAAAAAGATTAAGCATAAACTTATGGAAAATAGAAAAATTATCAAACAAATTCCAAAATAAAACTTTTTTAGTTACAGGAAAAGTATTGGGAAAAGGAGAAATCACAAAACAATTAAATGTTGCTGCATTAGAATTCTCTGAAACAGCAGCAGAAAAAATTAAAGCAAAAAACGGAAAAGTATTAAGTTTAGAGGAAGCAATCAAAATTGACGCAAAAGAATTAATGCTGGTAAAATAGGTGAATAAAATGATAATAAACGCAAAAGGACTCATATTAGGAAGACTTGCATCAAAAATAAGTGAAAAACTCTTAAACGGGGAAAAAATTGAGGTAGTTAACGCAGAAAAAGTATTAATTACCGGATCAAAAGAATTTATTTTAAGCAGATACAAGAAAAAAGTTGATGCTTCAGTTCATTCTAACCCAAATTATGGCCCAAAATACCCAAGAAGACCTGATGCATTATTCAAAAAAGCAGTAACAGGAATGCTTCCCAAAAAAAACAAAAGAGGAAAAGAAGCAGGAAAAAAACTTAAAGTTTATATTGGAGAACCAGAAGAATTCAACAAAAAAGATTTTTTTGAAATAAAAGAAGCAAAAAGCCAGACAAACGAAAAAACAGTTCAATTAGGGGAAATAAGCAAATTGCTTGGAGCAAAATGGTGATTAAATGACTGAAACAGAACAAAAGAAAATTTTAGAAAAAGTTTCATCAAAAACAAATGAAAAAATAGAAGAAACAAAAAAAGAACCAGTTAAAAAAGAAAAAGAAGAAGCCCAAAAAAAAGAAACACAAGAAAAAACAAAAGAACTTAAAAAAGAAATTCCTGCTGAAAATAAAAAAGAAATAAAAGAAAAACCAGTTGAAAAAAAAGAGGAAAAGAAAAAAGAAGAAATAAAAAAAGAATTTGAGGAAATGAAAGAAAAAGCAACAGAAGACGAAGAAACAGAACCATCAAAAAAAAAGAAAAAAAAGGCAAAAAGAAGCAAAAAATATGGAATGATGATTAAATCAAAGAAAAAAAGAGCTATTGGAAGAGCAGTAATCAAAACAGGAACAGGAAAAATAACTTTAAACAAAAGAAAAATCGAATTTGTTCAGCCATATTATGTTAAAGAAATGATTTTAGAGCCAATAAAACTGGCCGGAGATTTAATAAAAGAAACAGACATTAAAATCAATGTAAAAGGCGGAGGCTTTATGGGCCAAGCAGTAACAGCAAGAAGCGCAATAGCAAAAGCAATAGTTGAATACACTAACGACAAAAAACTAAAAGAAAAATACATTAAATATGATAGATTATTGATGGTTGATGACCACAGAAGAGTTGAACCAAAAAAACCATTGGGAACAAAAGCAAGAAAAAAGAAGCAGAGCTCAAAGAGGTGAAATGAAAATGATAATTCCAGTAAGATGCTTTTCATGCGGGAAAGTTGTAGGAGAATATTACGAAGAATTTGCTAAAAGAGTTTCAAAAGGAGAAAACGCAGAAGAAATATTAAACAGTTTAGGAATAGACAGATATTGCTGCAGAAGAATGCTTTTAAGCCACGTAGATTTAATGGACGATATAATAAAATACAGCAAATGAGGGATAAAAAATGAATGAAAGTACTGACTCAGAAAAATACCTTAAAACAGGCGCCCATATTGGAACAAAATACAAAACAGACGGAATGAAAAAATATATTTATAAAAGAAGAGATGATGGATTAAAAGTAATGGATATTCAAACACTTGACTCAAGAATAGAAATAGCATCAAAATTTATTTCAAAATACGATAAAAACAAAATAATTGTTGCATCAAGAAAATTGTACGGAAAAACTCCGGTAATTCAGTTTGCTCAAGCAACAAGCGGAAAAGCATTAACTGGAAGATTTATTCCAGGAAGCTTTACTAATCCAGAAGGAAAAAAATTTCTTGAATTAGATTTATTAATTGTAACTGAACCAGATTCAGATTTTCAGGCAATAAAAGAAGCAAAAAAACTGAAAATACCAATAATAGCCTTATGTTCAACAAACAACAACACAAAAGATGTTGATTTAATTATTCCAGTCAACAACAAAGGAAGAAAAAGCCTTGCATTAGTTTACTGGATGCTTGCAAAAAAAACTTTAACTGAAAGAAAAGAAATAAAAAACGAAGAAGAATTCAAAGTAACAGTTGAAGACTTTGAATACAAAATAAAAGAAGGAAAAGAAGAATTACTAAAAGAAAAAAGGACTGCAGAAGCAAAAAGAAGAGGAAAAAAAGGCGGAAAACAACTTAGAAGAGACAGTACTTCAGACAGAAGAGACGGTCCAACAAACAGAAGAGAAAGTTCATCAAATCAAAGATACTAATAAAACAACCGTTTAAAAAAAAATCTTTAACAAAAACACTCTTTAAAAAAACATTTTCCCATTTTTTTATTATGCTAAGAGAAGCAGTAATTAAAGGAAGCTTTTATCCAAAAAACAAACAAGAAATAATTACTCAATTAAAAACTTTTTTTTCTAAAGTGAAAAAAACTTCAAAAAAAACTAATTATTTTATTTCACCTCACGCAGGAACAATTTATTCAGGCCAGACTGCCTCATATTCTTATTCTTTAATGCAAAAACCTGAAACAGTTGTGATTCTTTCCCCAAATCACACTGGTTACGGAGAAAAAATATCAGTTTATCCGGAAGGAACATGGGTTACTCCTTTAAGAGAAACAGAAATAGACAAAAAAGCTGTTGAAAAAATAACTGAATTAAATTCAAAAGCAAAAAAAGATGAAATAGCTCATTTACAAGAACATTCAATTGAAATTCAACTGATTTTCTTGCAGTATCTGTTTAAAGAATTCAAGATTGTTCCAATTACTTTAATGACAGAAAATTCTGAAGAACTTGAAAAACTGGCAGAAACATTGATTGAAACAGAAAAAATTCTTGGAAAAAAGTTTTCAGTGATTGCTTCAAGCGATTTCACTCATTTTCTGTCATCAAAAAAAGCAAAAGAAAACGATTTCAAGGCAATTAAATTAATCAAAAAAATGAATGTAAAAGGATTTCACGAGCTTGTTAAAAATGAAAGGTTAAGCATTTGCGGGCACTCAGCAATAGAAGTTTTAATGCAATACTGCAAAAAGAAAGGCATAAAAAAAGCTGAACTCATAGATTATAGCAATTCAGGAAAAACAACAGGGGATAATTCAAGTGTTGTAGCTTATGCTTCAATAGGGTTTTTTGAATGAAAACAGAAAAAAGAAAAGATTTGCATTTAAAAACTGCAATGAAAAAAGAAAGCCAATTCAGAAAAACAAGTTTATTCGAAGAGATTGAACTTATACATAATCCGTTATTGGATTGTGAACTAACTGAAATTAAAACCCAAACAACTTTTTTGGGAAAAAAATTTTCTTTCCCGCTTTGCATCAGACCAATTACAGGAGGAACAAAAAAATCTTTTGAATTAAATAAAAACATTGCTTTGGCATGCGAAAAAAAAGGCATTGGTTTTGCTTTGGGTTCAATGAGAGCAGGGTTAGAAAACAAATCTAAAATAGAATTCTTCAAATTAAGAAAATATTGCCCTTCAATTTTTTTGGAAGCAAATATAGGGGCATTAGAACTGGCAAAACACTCTGCAAAAAAAATTGATGATTTTGCTGAAGAAATACAGGCTGATGCAGTTTCAGTTCACTTGAATTCTGCACAGGAATTAATGCAGAACTCAAAAACAAAAGGGTTTTCTGAAGTTTTTAACAGCATTAAAAATTTTGCTGAACAAAGCAATTTTCCTGTTATAGTTAAAGAAGTCGGAAACGGGATTTCATTTGAAACCGCAAAAAAACTTGATTCAACTAAAATCAATGCAATTGATGTTGCCGGAAGAGGAGGAACTTCTTTTGTCAAAATTGATTCAATTTTGCATGGAAAAAAAAGATTAGGAGAAGTTTTTGGCGAGTTTGGGATTCCGACTGCTGCCTCAGTTTTGTTTACAAAAAAAGCTTCTAAAAAAAAGATTATTGCTTCTGGCGGAATAAGAAATGGATTAGATGTGTGTAAAAGCCTTGTATTAGGAGCAGATTTAGCAGGAATAGCTGTTCCTGCTATCAGAAATGCAGGAAACGAAAAATCAGTTGAAAATTTGTTGGATTCATTTAAAGAAGAACTGGTTATTTCAATGTTTTTAATTGGAGCAAGAAATACTGAGGAATTAAAGCACAAAAAGTTTGTTTTACAGGACAATCTAAGAGAATGGATTAATGCCTAATTAGTTCACTGTAAAGAGTAAATTTAAATTCCTTTCTGTCTTTGTTTAGAGTATGAACTCTGAAACTGTTTCTTATCTGAATTCACTGGGTTTAACTGAATATGAATCCAAAGCAATTCTGTCTTTAATTGAAAAAGGGGCTTTAGAGGCACCGGAAATCAGCAGAAACACAGACATTCCAAAAACAAGAGTTTATGATGTGCTTGAAAAACTTGAAAAAAAAGGTTTGGTTATTCCTTTGCACGGAAGACCAAAAAAGTTTCAGTCAATTGAATCAAATAAAGTAATAGAAAAACTAATTGAAGTAAAAAGAAAAGAATTCAAAGAAATAGAAGAAAACGCATTAAAACTAAAGCAAGGAATAAAATTTAACGAAATAAATGAAACACAAGAAAATGTTTTAAGAGTGAAAAGTTTAACTGATTTTGATAGAATTCTTGCATCAGAGATTTTAAAAGCAAAAAAAAACGTAATAGGTTTCACTGAAATAAAAGAAAAAAGAATTTTTTTGGATGAAGCTTTAGCTAAAGCAGTAAAAAACAAAGTTAATGTTCAATTAATTCACAGTGATAAAGAAATAAACAAAATTTTTGGTTCAGCGGTTTCTTCAAAAAATTCAGTTCATTCACTTAATGCTTTTGTAATTGACGGAAAAAAAATTGTTTTAGGATTAGATGACTTCAAAGAACAAAAGCAAAGATATTATTTTGCAATACTTCAAAACAAGAGTTTAATTGACGCTTTATCAACTCATTTCAGCCAAAAATGGGAGAAATAAAAGTAAAATTTAAATATACAAAAAACTAATGTGATATTATGGATGAAAAAACAGAAATGAATTATTTAAGCAAATTAAAAGACGCAATAGAAAAAGGCCAGGCAAAAAGATATGGAACATTTGTCTTAGTGATTTTAACTGCTGTTTTACTGTTAAATGTTATTGGTGGAGATCCAGTTGGAAAAGCAATTCAGCCAAAAGAAAAAACCTGTGATGAAATAAACGGAATATGCTCTTCAGAAACCTGTGCTGAAGGATACACAACAAAAGACAATTTTTGTCCAAACAACCAGTTTTGCTGCAAAAAAAGCTAAAGCATAAAATTAAAACTAATTTTATTCAGATTTAGTAATTGAAGGAATAAATCATGGATGAACTTTTAAAGCAATTAACTTTAAAGTATGCAGTAAAAAATGCAATAGAACACCAAGGCAAAGCAGAACTAAAAGCAGTTATTTCAAAACTAATGGCAATAGACAAAAATCTAGCTAAAAATTTAAGTGTAGAAATAAAAGAAATAACTGAAATAGTTGAAAAAGTTAATTCAATGGACAAAAAAGAATTAGAAGAAAAATTCAATTCATTTGATTCATTTGATGAACTGCCTGAAAGAAAACATAAAGAAGAAATGCAGTTAGACTGGGCAGACAAAGAAAAAGTAGTAACAAGATATGCTCCAAATCCAAATGGGCCAATTCATTTAGGAAACGCAAGAGCTTTATTAAATTCTCATGAATATGCAAGAAAATATAATGGAAAATTTATTTTAAGGTTTGATGACACTGACCCAAAAGTAAAAAAACCAATGGCTAACCCTGAAATAGTATTCAAAAAAGATTTTGACTGGCTTGGAGTAAAAGTAGATGAAATGTATTTTGCTTCAGACAGAATGGAAGTATATTATGCTTTTATGAAAAAAATTATTTCAATGGGAAAAGCATATGTTTGTTTTTGTGAAAAAGAAAAATGGAAAGAATTAATTGACCAAAATAAAGGATGTAGTTGCAGGGAAAAAGATGCAAAAGAACAAGCAAAAGAATTTGATAAAATGCTTTCACATGAAATAAAAGAAGGAACAGCAGTACTAAGAATTAAAACAGATTTGAATTCAAAAGACCCTTCTTTAAGAGACTGGTGGGCAGCAAAAATAGTTGATAATCCAGAGCACCCAAGGGTAAAAGACAAATATCATGTATGGCCGTCATATAATTTTGCTTCAGCAATAGACGACCATGAACTAAGAGTAACACTAATTATCAGAGGGCAAGAACATGCACAAAACGCTGAAAAACAAAAATTCTTGTATGACTACTTCAAATGGATTTATCCGCATACATTTCACACAGGAAGAATCAAACTAAAAGAAATGGTGTTAAGCACTTCAAAAATAAAAGAAGGAATAGAACAAGGAATGTATAAAGGATGGGATGACCCAAGATTAGGCACACTTCAAGCGCTTCGCAGAAGAGGTTTTTCAGCTAAAACAATCAAAGAAATAATTAAAGAAATTGGAGTAAAAAGCTCTGATGTGACAATTGATTTTAACAGAATAATTGACTTAAACAAAAGTTTTATTGACTCTAAATCAGACAGATATTATTTTATTGAAGAGCCAATCAGGTTAGAAGTGAATTTTATTCCTGAAATGGAAATAGAAAAGCCATTGCATCCTGATTACCCTGATCAAGTAAGAGTTTATGGATTAAAAGCAGGAACACAAAGTTTTTTGATTTCAAAAAAAGATGTTAAAAAATTAGAAATAGGAAAAATTGCGAGATTAAAGCATGCACTAAACTTCAGAGTCATTAGAAAAGACGAAATGCAAATTTTTGGCGAGTTCACTGGAATACAAAAACTTGAAAACAAGCCTTTAATTAACTGGATTTTATCTGAAACCAATGCAGAAATAATAATGGATGATTCAACCAAAAAACACGGAATAATAGACAAAGAAATTCTTGAAGAAGAAACAGGAAACACAGTTCAGCTGGAATCCTTTGGTTACTGCAGAATAGATGAAATAAACAAAAAAAGCATTACGCTATGGTTTACCCATAAATGAAAAACCTCAAATTATCCCTCTAAAATACCTTTAAAAAGCTTTTTTCACACGTTTTAATAAGTCTCATTTTGCCGATGACAATGAACAGCCATAAATGGCTGCAAGGAGGTTGATTTTAAATGGCAGAATACGTTAAATTCAGCGTAGGCAAGGAATTAAAAGAAAAGCAATTCGAATTAATCGAAAAAGTAACCAAAACAGGAAAAATTCGAATTGGAGTAAATGAAACAACTAAAGCAATAGAAAGAGGAAAAGCAAAAATCATTTTTATTGCAGAAGATGTTTCTCCACAAGAACTAGTAATGCATTTGCCTTTGCTGTGCGAAGAAAAAAAAATTCCTTATAGTTTTATTTCAACAAAAAAAGAACTAGGGGAAAAAGCAGGAATAGCAGTCGGAACAGCTTCAATCGCATTAATAGAAGAAGGAAGCGCAAAAAAAGAACTAGAAGAAGTAATAAAAAAAGTAAGCGAATTAAAAAAGGTGTGAATAAATGGCAGAAAGAGGAGGAACACCAGCAGAAGTAGTTGAAGTAATCCAAAGAACAGGAGTTCATGGAGAAATAATCCAAGTACTCTGCAAAATTTTAGAAGGACCAGAACAAGGCAGAGTAAAAAGAAGAAATGTTAAAGGAATAATCAAAAAAGGAGACGTAATAATTTTGCTTTCAACTGAAAGAGAAGCAAAAGAAATCAAAGCTTAGTAAACTTTTAAAAAAAGTTTAATCAAAACAACTGTTTCAGCAGTTGAGTACGAGGCACCGTGCTTTGCATGGGGCTAGCACCACTGAAAGTGGTGCACCGTTACACCCGCACGAAAGCGGGTTGGGGTGAGAAAAAATGAAATGCAGTTTTTGCGGAAAAGAAATAAAAAAAGGAACAGGATTAATGTTTGTAAAAAAAGAGGGTACAACCTTTAATTTTTGTTCAGGCAAATGCGAAAAAAATTTGCTGAAATTAAAGCGGAATCCAAGAAACACTAAATGGGCAAGCGAATACCATAAAATAAAAAAAGGAAAAAAACAGTAAATGCGATAAACTTTTAAAAAAAGTAATCAAAAAAGAAAAATAGGTGATTAAATGGAAAGAACTTTGATTTTAGTTAAACACGATGGAGTTCAAAGAGGTTTGATTGGAGAAATAATCAAAAGATTTGAACAAAAAGGATTAAAGATTGCAGGAATGAAAATGGTTCAGGCAACAAAAGAAACAGCAGACAAACATTATGTGATTACCCCTGAATGGACAAAAAAACTTGGAGAAAATGCAAGAAAGTTAGCTGAAAAAAAAGGAATAACAGTAAAAGAAACAGACGAAGAAATAGCAAAAAGAATTCATTCACAAAATTCAGAGTATTTAACTGAAGGGCCGATAGTGGCAATAACATTTGAAGGATACCATGCAATTGAAATTGGAAGAAAATTAATTGGAAACACTGAAGCAAGAAAAGCAGACTTAGGAACAATTAGAGGGGATTTTACAGTTGACTCATATGATTTAGCTGATGAAAAACAAAGAAGTGTAAGAAACTTAATTCATGCATCAGAAGACTTAGAGCAGGCAGCCAGAGAAGTAAACTTATGGTTTGACAAAAAAGAACTGCATGCATACACAAAAAAAGAATGGGAAGTAATGCACAAATAAAAAAAAGAAAAACAAAAAAAATAAATTAAAAAGAATAAGTTAAAAAAATTGAAGAAAAAAAAATTAAAGAATTGAAAAAAACCATAAAAAAAGAAATTAAAATCAAAAAAAAGAAAAAGGGAATTAAATGAAAGTACAAGTAAAAAAATTAAATCCAGAAGTAAAACTGGAATTAGCTCACAAAGGAGATGCAGGAATAGACTTGTATGCAGCAGAAACAATTGAAATTCTTCCAGGCGAAATAAAATTAGTTAAAACAGGAATTAAAGTGGCTATTCCGGAAGGATTTGAAGGGCAGGTAAGACCAAAATCTGGTTTGGCATTAAACAAAGGAATAACTGTTTTAAATACTCCGGGAACAATTGACTCAGGTTACAGAGGAGAAATAGGGGTAATAATAATTAATCACGGAAAAAAAAAATTTACTGCAGAAAAAAAAACAAAAATTGCTCAATTAGTATTTAATAAAATTGAATTAGCTGAAATAGAATTTGTTGAAGAACTAGATGACACTTCCCGAGGCGAAGGCGGATTTGGTTCAACAGGACTGAAATTAAATGATTAGAAAGCCAATAATAACTGTATTAGGTCATGTCGACTCAGGAAAAACAAGTTTTTTAGACATGATTAGAGGCACAAAAATTGTTTCACAGGAAGCAGGAGCAATAACACAGCATATTGGTGCAACAGAAGTTCCAATTGAAATAGTAAAAAATTTGGCCGGAGAACTAACAAAAAAATACGGGTTTGAATTAAAGATTCCGGGATTATTATTTATTGACACCCCAGGGCACGAAGCATTCTCTAATTTAAGAAAAAGAGGGGGAAGCATTGCAGACTTGGCAGTATTAACAGTTGACTGCATTAAAGGATGCGAAAAACAAACACTGGAATCTTTGGATATTTTAAAGGCATTTAAAGTTCCTTTCATCATTGCAATGACTAAAATAGACAAAATGCAGGGATGGGATTCAAAAAAATTAAGTTTTACCGAAAACAAAGAAAACCAAAGCAAAGAATTGCTGGAAGAATTAGACAAAAAACTTTACTGCATTGTAGGAGAAGCCCACAAAAAAGGTTTTTTAACTGAAAGATTTGACAGAATACAGAATTTCACAAAAGAAATTCCAATAATCCCAATCTGCAATAAAACAGGAGAAGGCTTTCCTGAAGTACTGATGTTTTTAGCAGGATTAAGCCAAAAATATTTAGAAAAAAAATTAAACATTGAAGTAAAAGGAAGAGGAAAAGGAACAATATTAGAAGTAAAAGAAGAAAAAGGCTTGGGAAAAACAATTGATGTAATTTTGTATGACGGAACAATCAGAACAGGAGACCAAATTGTTTTAGCAGGAAAACAAGGAATAATTGAAACAAAAATCAGGGCATTACTGCTGCCAAAACCATTAGATGAAATTAGTGCACCGCAAGAAAGATTTGATTCAGTTAAAGAAGTTCATGCTGCATCAGGATTAAAGATTGCTGCACCAGGATTAGAAAATGCATTAGCCGGCTCACCTTTAATAGTTAAAGCAACAAAAGAAGAAATAGAAGAAATCAAAAAAGAAATTCAGTCAATAAAAATTGATTCAGAAGAAAACGGAGTAATAATCAAAACAGACACATTAGGGTCATTAGAAGCAACAATAAAATTATTACAAGAAAAAGGAATCAAAGTAAGAAAAGCAAATGTAGGCGAAATAACAAGAAGAGATGTAATTGAAGCAGAAGGAGTAAAAGAAAAAGACAAAATTCAAGGAGTAATTCTGGCTTTTAACACAAAAATTAATCCAGAAGCAATAGAAGAAGCAAAAAAAAATGAAATAAAAATATTCAATGAAAAAATAATTTATAATTTAATTGAAAAATACGAGAAATGGGTTATTGAAGAAAAAGAAAAAGCAAAAAAAGATTTTTTAGCTGAAGTAGTGTTTCCGGTAAAAATAAAATTAATGCCGGAAAATGTTTTCAGAAATGCTAAACCAGTAATAATCGGAGCAAAAATACTGGAAGGAAAATTAAAAACAGGAACAAAATTAATGAAAAATGGAAAAATAGTCGGAAAAGTTCAGGGAATACAAAACAACGGAGAAACAATAAAAAACGCATCAAAAGGAGAAGAAGTAGCAATCTCAATAAGCGATGCCGTACTAGGAAGAGGAATAGAAAACAATGATGAATTAATTAGTTTTATTTCAGAAAAAGACATGGAAAAACTGGAAAACAGCCAAGGAATATTAAATGAAGAAGAAAAAGAATTACTTAAAAAAATAAAAGAAGTTAAATTACAGGAGGAAGCTAAATGAACATAGTATTAAGTGATCCAAAAACCAGAAAAGCTTTTGGAAAAAAAGTTGAAACAACAGCATTATTATTAAACAAAAAAATAGGAGAACAAGTAAAACTGGATTCCATTGGATTAGAAGGATATGAAGCAAAAATCAGCGGAGGCAGCGACAAACAAGGATTTCCAATGAGAACAGATATTCCTGGAATCGCAAGAAAAAAAATTTTCATTAAAGGTGGCATTGGCTTTCATCCAAAACGAAAAGGAGAAAGAAAAAGAGTCAGTGTAAGAGGAAACACTATTAGTGAAGAAACAGAACAAGTTAATTTGGTTATAACAAAACAAGGAACAAAAAAACTAGAAGAAATATTTGGGAAAGAAATCACAGAAGACAAAAAAGAAGAAAAAATTAGCGCAAAAGAAAAACTGGTTAAAGATTCACTGGAAAATGTAGGTAATGTGGAACTGGCAGGAGATGCAAAAACAGCAAAAGGAAAAATTAAGAAAGCTTAACAACTGTTTCGGCAGTTGAATACGAGGTACGGGACAAGCCCGTACTGCAAAAAACGAGAAGATGAAAATGAAAAAAGAAGCAGAACAAGCAGAAGTTAACATTGGCTTAATAGGCCATGTTGACCATGGAAAAACTTCCATAACCCAGGCATTAAGCGGAAAATGGACTGACACTCATTCAGAAGAACTAAAAAGAGGAATTTCAATCAGATTAGGTTATGCAGACACAGTATTTTATAAGTGTCCTGACTGCAAAGGAGCAGAAGCTTTTTCTACAAAAGAAAAGTGCCCTAACTGCGAAAAAAAAGGAAAAAAATTAAGAAAAGTAAGTTTTGTTGATGCGCCAGGACACGAAACCCTAATGACTACAATGCTTTCAGGAGCAGCATTAATGCATGGAGCAATACTAGTAATAGCCGCAAATGAATTCTGCCCTCAACCAAGAACAAAAGAACATTTAATGGCATTAAAAATCAGCGGAATAAAAAACATTGTTGTAGCACAAAACAAAATAGATTTAGTTGACAAAAAAAAAGCAGAAGAAAATTACAAGCAAATAAAAAATTTCCTGAAAGAATTTGAATACGAAAAAGTTGAAATAATTCCAACTGCCGCACATTTCGGAACAAACATGGATTTATTGATTGAAGCAATAGAAAAAAATATTCCTTCCCCAAAAGTAGATGAAAAAAAACCAGTAAAAATGTTTATTGCAAGAAGTTTTGACATTAACAAACCAGGCGCAAAACCAAAAGAAATAGTTGGAGGGGTTTTAGGCGGAACAATACTTCAGGGAAAAATAGAAGAAGGAGATGAACTGGAGTTAAGCCCTGGAATAAACAATAAAAAAACAAAAATAAAAGTAGTTGAATTAAGCACTGCCGGAGGAACCATAAAAAAAGCAGTTCCAGGCGGATTAATTTCAGTTAAAACTTTAATTGATCCAAATTTAACAAAAAACGATCAAATGAAAGGAAATGTACTGGGAAAAATAGGAACAGTTTCAGATCCTGTTTCAGAAATAAAAATGAAATTAAATTACTTTAAAAGAGAAATAACAGACAAAAAAAACGAAGTAAAACAAGGAGAAATAATTGTATTAAGTGCCGGAACAGCAACAACAATTGGAACCATTGTTTCACTAAAAAAAGATTTAATTGACGTTACGCTTAAAGTTCCAATTTCAGTAGACAAAGGACAAAGAATTGCAGTAAGCATAAAAGATGCAACAAGATGGAGATTAATTGCTTATGGAGAAATTCAATAAAGTAGTGTTAGATACAAACATGCTTTTAGCAATAGGAGAACTAAAACTAGATGTTTTTGAGGAAATAGAAAAATTTTTGGGAAAAACAGAATTTTTTGTTCCAACAGAAGTATTACATGAAATGGAAAAACTAAAAAAAGAAAACAAAACAAAAGCAAAAAATGTTTTAATAGCAGAAATAATGATTAAAAAAAAATGCAAAATAATTAAAGGAGAAAACCAGGAAGCAGATAAAAAAATGAAGGAATTAGCAGAACAAGGTTTTATTATAGCAACCAATGATAAAGAGTTAAGAAGAGCAATAAAAAAGAAAGGTTTTAAAACCGCATTCGTAAGACAAAAAAAGGTTATTGTTGTTGAATAAATAAGGAGGAAACAAAATGTATGCAATAATTTCAATGAAAGACACTGTAAGGGTCCCGCCAAAAGACTTTGGAGGAAAACTGGAAGAATCAATTTTAAAAATAGTAAAAGAGGAATATGAAGGAATAGTAGATGAAAGTGTCGGAGTAATTGTTGCCGTATTAGAAGTAGACAAAGTAGGAGAAGGAAAAGTAATTCCAGGGGACGGATCAGCCTACTATGAATCAGAATATAAGGCATTAGTTTACAAACCAGAACCAAAAGAAATAGTTGAAGGAACAATAACAGAAATAACTGAATTCGGGGCATTTGTCAGAACAGGACCAATAGAAGGATTAATTCATGTAAGCCAGATAATGAATGATTATATTAATTATGATGCAAAAGGCCCAGGGTTTATTGGAAAAGAAACAAACAAAAAACTGGGTTTAGAAGACCAAGTAATAGCAAGAATTGTAACCTGCAGTCTAAAAGGGAATATCCCAAATTCAAAATTAGGTTTAACAATGAGACAGCCAGGATTAGGAAAAGAGGAATGGCTTGCAATAGACTTAAAAAGAAAAGAAAAAATAAAGAAAGGAAAAGAAAACACACCAAAAGTAGAAAAAAAAGAAATTGAAAAAAAAACCCAGAAAAATAAACTTTTAAAAAAAGTTTAATCAAAAAAAATGGAGTTGGAGAATAAATGAGTAAAGGAAAAGCATGCAGAGAATGCAGAAGGGTAATAGAAGAAGGAGACAAATGTCCTAACTGTGGAAGCAACAGCTTTACTACTTTCTGGAGAGGCTATGTAGTAATAACTGACCCGGAAAAATCAGAGATAGCAAAAAAAATGGGAATTACAACCACAGGAAAACACGCATTAAGATTAAGCAGATAAAAAGAAACCGGAGGAATCACAATGAAAGTAGAAATAACCAACAAAAAAAGCAATCCATTACTTTCAAGAGAAGAAATAGACTTTAAAGTAACAGAAATTAATTCAACACCAAAAATAACAGACTTAAAAGAAAAAATTTCAGCTTTAACTGAATCAAACTCTGATTCAACAGTAATAACAGAAATAAAGCAAAATTTTGGAGAAAAGTATTGCACAGGAAAAGCAAGAACATACAAAGACAAAGAAAAAATGAAAGAAGTTGAATTAGATTATGTTCTGGGAAGAAATTTTGCTGGAGACAAAGAAAGAATAAAAAAAACAAAAGAATCAAAAAAAGCAGCAAAAGAAAAAAAGAAACTTGAAAGTAAAAAGAAAAAAAAGTAAGGTGAGTAAACTTTTAAAAAAAGTTTAATCAAAACAACTGTTTCAGCAGTTGAGTACGAGGCACCGTGCTTTGCACGGGGCTAGCACCACTGAAAGTGGTGCACCGTTACACCCGCACGAAAGCGGGTCTGCGATAGCACTGCAAAAAACTTTTAAAAAAAGGTTTAACAAAAAAAACTTTTAGGAAAAGTTTAATCAAAAGCAACTTTTTAGAAAAAAGCTGCATCAAAAAAACAAGGTGAAATAAATGACAAAAAAAGTTAGAAAAAAACACCCAAATTCAAAGAAATCAGAAAAATATGAAGTAAAAGGCGGAGAACTAAAAAGAAAAAGCAAGTTCTGCCCTAAATGTGGTTCAGGGGTATTTTTAGCTGAACACAAAAACAGGTATTCTTGTGGAAACTGTTCTTACACTGAATGGAAAGACAAAGGGGAACAAAAATAATCCAAAAAATAATGCAAATAATTTCACTGGATTTAATTCTGATTCTCTTTCCATTAATTTATTATTACTTCAAAAATCATTCAATAAAAAAATCTTTTGAAGAACTGGGAATCAAAAAAATAGACAAAAAAGAACTGACAAAAAACTCAATTCAAATTTTAGCCGGATTGATTGCAATAATGTTTGCCATATCAATTGCAAGCAGTTTAATTCAAGTAAATGATTTAGATAAGGTAAATGAAACAGTCAAAACAATAGTTGAAGTAAGCCCTTTTCTAATGTTATACTATTTAGTTGTAAGGGTTTTTGCAGAAGAAATTTTTTTCAGAGGATTTTTAGTAACAAAAATCGGCATTTTTGGTTCTTCAATTATTTTTGGGTTAGCCCATTTTATGTATGGTTCGATAATTGAGATAATAGGAGCATTTATTGCAGGATTGTTTTTAGCTTATTATTTTAAAAAAACCAATAATTTGATTCCAGTAATTTTAGGGCACATGGCGTTTAATGCAGTCAGCCTGATTCTGGTGATTTAATGAATGTTGGAATAAAAACAGCAGTATTTGTGCTGAAAAAAAACGGGGTAATAGTTTATCCCACAGAAACAAGTTATGGAATAGGCTGTAAAATAAGTGATATTAAATCAATTAAAAGAATCAGGGAAATAAAACAAGACAGAAAAAAACCATTTGTAATTCTTGTTTCTTCAAAAGAAATGGCCCAAAAATTTGCTGAAATAAATCCTGAAGCAGAAAAACTGCTTGAAGAATTTAAAGGGAATTTAACTTTGATTGTACCGAAAAAAACAAGAGGGACAGAATTAATTCCAAAAGAAGTAAGCGAAAAAACAATTGCTTTAAGGATTAGTTCAAATGAAATTGCAAACTCAATTGTTGAAACAATAGGCGAACCAATAATTTCAACCAGCGCAAACCTTTCAGGAAAAAAACCAATTTATTCTTTTAAAGAAGCAGTCAAAATACTTGGAAAAAAAGTTGACTTTATTTTTGATGCAAAAACTCTTGCAGAAAATGAACCAAGCACGATTTATGATGTTCAAGAAAAAAAGATTGTGAGAAAAGGAAAAACAACTTTAAAAGAAATAGAAACTTTTAGAAAAAGTTTCATCAAAAAGATGGCGAAAAAATGATTTGTTTAGGAATTGAGTCAACTGCACATACTTTCGGGATAGGAATAGTAAACGAAAAATGCAAAATTCTTGCAAACGAAAAAATTTCTTATGTTAAAAAAGATTCTGTTGGAATTCATCCAAGAGAAGCAGCAGACTTTCATTATAAAAATGCAAAAAAAGTAATTCAGAATGCACTTGAAAAAGCAGATGTTTCATGGAAAGAAATTGATTTGGTTGCGTTCTCTCAAGGACCTGGATTAGGAAATTGTTTGAGAGTAGGAGCAGTAACAGCAAGAACTCTTTCTCTTATACATAACAAGCCTTTGGTTGGGGTAAATCATTGCATTGCACACATTGAAATCGGCAGGAAACTTACAAAAGCAAAAGATCCAATTACTTGTTATGCTTCCGGCGCCAATACACAGATTATTGGTTTAGAACAAGGAAGATACAGGGTTTTCGGGGAAACAATTGATATTGGAATAGGAAATTTTTTGGATGTTTTTGGAAGAGAAATACATCTGGGATTTCCTGCCGGCCCAAAAATGGATGAAATGTATTTTACTGGAAAAAAATTTATTGAACTGCCTTATACTGTTAAAGGAATGGACTTGGCTTTTTCCGGCCTGCTTACAGCAGGAAAACAAAAAATCAAAAAAGAAAACGAAAAAGATTTAGTGTATAGTTTAATGCATACTGCTTTTTCAATGCTGACAGAGGTTTCTGAAAGGGCAATGGCGCACACAGGAAAAAAAGAACTGCTTTTGACCGGAGGAGTTGCTTCAAGCAATGCATTAAGAAAAATGATGAAAGAAATGTGCAAACAAAGAAAAGCAAAATTTTTTGTTCCTCCAAGAGAAGTCTGCGTGGATAATGGCACACAAATCAGCTGGCTAGGACTTTTAATGTTCAAAAATGGAATTACAACAAAACTATCAGAAAGTCAGATAAGACCAAAGGAACGTACAGATCAAATTCAGATTACTTGGACATGAACATCACCAGCAACTTGGCGTTTCGTTTTCATTTAAAAAAAAGAGAAATCTATTTTAAGTATGCTTATTGATAATGAAACATTCCAAATTACAAATGATAAAAACAAAATTTTAGTAAAAACTAAACATGCTAAAAATTCATTTCTATTAAAACGCAGTGAATACTATTTAGAACTAGCAATGCTTGTAGAAGCTTTAAAAGTTGAAGGGTGGTGAAACAAAAAAGGACGCATTTCAATTACTAGCAAAACACCAGAACTAATAAAATTATTTGAATCTTTACTAGAAGAACAGGGAATCAAAACATCAAAATTATTAAACATAAGAATTAAAATTCCAAAAGAATGGAATGAAAAAAATAAAATAGAATCATATGAAAATAATAAAACAAAAAAATTCCATTTTGGCAGGAATGGTTTTTCAAATGAATTAGACAGGATTTCATTTTGGAGTAACTTTGAATCTTCAAAGTATTCTTTAAAATATGGCGATCAAAAAATTAACATTAACACGACAATAACTCAAAATGAGTTCAAAATTAGTAATTCTAATAGCTTTGTTTATTGCACACTCAGAGCTTCCAACAAATGTTTTACTACTTTTTTAAGAGAAATTTTGGAAGAAAAAACAAATTCACTTACAATAGAAATTAATGAGTATTTAAAAACAACACCAAAAGAAATTATCGCGCCTGTTTTTGGAGTCGTTGTTGATTGCGAAGGAAGCATTAATCAATATAAACTTAACAGAAGGATAAGAGTGAGAATGCAAAATGAAAAATATTTATTAGAATGGAAAAAGCTTCTCAAAAAAGTTGGAATCTCAGCATCAATTAATAAAGGCAAACAAATAACCCAATTAACTATTACCAGTTATCAAAAGTTTAAGAAATTGAAAGAATTGAGCTTTAATTTGAATCACCAGAATAAGAAGAACAAATTTAAGAAAATATTATTAACTTACAAAAAAAAGCAAGTAATAAGAAATACTGCCAAAAAATATTATTTGAACAAATTAAAAAAACTTAACAAAAAAAGCACTGCTAAAGACTTTGCAGATAGATTAAATAAAAAAAAGCGTGTAATTTCACATTATTTAAAACAATTAGAGAAAGAAAATTTGATTAATGTTGACAAAAGTCAAACTACATATTTATATTCTGAAAAAGGACTAAAATAAAAGACAGCAAAATTTTACCAAAACAAAGGACTGATCAGATTCAAGTTACTTGGAAGAGTTAAATCGTTTAGTAACAAAATAGGCAATTACAAAAACAATTAGCCCTATAATAAGTGCCATAATTATTGAAACTGGATGAAACAAAACTGAATTAAAACAAGCTTCTTTTGAAATATCAGTGCAAAAAGCACTGTCTGCTATAATAAAAAGCACTATTGCAAAAACTATTAATCCAATTACTAAACTAATTAATGTATTTTTTTCCATTAAAAGATTATGTAAAAAGAGATATTTAAGCTTTTCTGTTTTCTAGGCGGTGTAGAAATCCTTAGCAGGTTATAATTAACCTGATTTTTATTGTTTTATCTATGTGCTCTATGTTGTAGGCTATTCCTTTTATG
>PFAI01000024.1 GCA_002763225.1 Candidatus Diapherotrites archaeon CG10_big_fil_rev_8_21_14_0_10_31_34 | reverse complement strand
CGCAATACGGACAATATTTTGTTCAAGATCAAAACATGAAAGTTAAATTCCAAGTAACAGATTCAAATGATTCAATCAATTACATAATAACACAAAAAAGCAGTTGATTACAGCCCATTGAAAGTCTATTTATATAACTTTGACATTATTAGATGGGATTGCATGAATTTTGACTTAAACAAATACTTTTTGATTGCAGAAAAATTTTCTTCAAAGATTCATTTATTTAATTTTGGCTTGATTGTTATTGCAGTTTCATCTTTAAGCATTTATTTTCCTTTTCCATTGCATGAATTTTTTGTGGGATTTCTGGCTCTTTTCTTTTGCGGTTACCTGTTTTACAGGCTGATAATCAGGGAATCTGATTTAATTGAAACTTTTGTTCTTTCAGTTGTTTTAAGCATGGCAATAATTGTTTTTTCAACTTTTATTTTAACTGTTGTGTTTAATTTTCCTTTGAATAAAACTACTATTACTTCTGCTGCGGTTTTATCCAGCGTAATTTTTTTAGGAATTCATTTAATGAAGAGGTTTTTAAGTGAATAAACTCTTTGTTTTTTTCTGTTTTATTTTGTTTCTTCCTTTTTGTTTTTCTCTGAAAGCAATTCCTTTTGTTTCTTTTCCCGGAGAAAAAGTATTATTAGAGTTTGATTCAAAGGTTTCAGTTGAAATGTCTTATTACTATAATTTAAATGAAGTTAAAGAATGCAGTAAATCTAATTGCCCTTTGTTTGAAAACAATTCTCTTAAAGACAGTGGGAAAAAAACTTTTGTTTTAAACACAATGAATGTAAAACCGGGTTTTTATGCAGTAAAAGTTTTTGAAGATGATTCAAATGAATTTTATTTTACTTCAGTGGTTGTCAGGCCTGATTACAGGATTTTAATTGGTTTGGCTATTTTTGTTTTAATTGTTTTAGGTTTTTTTGTGGTGAAAAGAAATGTTTGAAAACAACAGTTTAATCAAAAAAGCAAAAGCATTTTATGAATCATTTTATTCTAAAGCAGAAAGCTTTTTTTCGCATGACTATTTTATTGCCTTTTTATTCATTTATTTTTTCTTTTACATGCTTTTTTTTGCTCAAATAACTGAATTAAAAATAACTTTAAGAGTTGTTTTTGGTTTAATAACTTTTCTTGTTTCTCTTGGTGCAATTTTCCTGATGTTTAAGTTCAATAAAGTTATTCCAATTGTTTCTGTTGGAGGCCTGCTGGTTTTCTTTTCTTTTTTGTTCCAAAGATTTGATTTAGGCGTTGATTATACTCCGGTTTATTTTATTGGTTTTGGGTTGATTGCAGCTTCAATTGTTTATTCTTTGATTAAGGGGGAGAAAAAAATTTTTTGGGTTTCTCTTTTCATTTTGTTTTTTGCTACTTTAGGCCCTTTGATTACCCCTCAGATTTTAATTGGAGATGAAAGAATTCTGCTTACAAATTTAACTAAACTTGAAACAGGAGAATTTAAACCCGCTGATTTTGGAGAACACAATTATGTTAATGTGAGTTTTGTTTATTTTTATTATTTTATAATTGTTGCCAAAATTTTTGGAGTTTCTGTTGCAAGCATTTTCTTTTTATTAAAGTTTTTTTTCCTTTTAATGATTTTTTTGTCTTTTTATCTTTTGTTGAGAACTTTAATTGATGAAAAACTTGCAATTTTTGCTGTATTGATTGCATTTTTTCCTATTCAAAATATTCATTTGGCTCCTCAAATGATTGGAAAATTTGTAATTTTTTTGGTTTTTATTTTTATTTATTTGAAGTATTTTAACAAGCTTAACTCAAGAATAATCCTTGTTGTTTTAATGCTTTTAATTACTTACATTAATCTGACTACTTTGTATATTACTGTTGCAGTGTTTGGTTTTTTTGTTGCAATATTTTTCTTTAAAAAAGCAATTTCAAGAAAAGCTTATTTTACTGATATTGCGATTTTTTTAATGTTTACTGTTCTTGTAGCAACTTATTCCAGTTCAATTGATTTGTTTGGTTTGGCTCAAAGCTATGTTGATATAGATGAAGGAAGTTTAATCTCTGGCTTAGATAAAAATGTCAGTAAAGGGATTATAACAGAAGAAGAATTAAGTGCTAAAGCAGATCCTTTTGACCAAAAAAGTTCTGTTGAACCAACATCTAATGAATTTATTACCGAAGAAAAATATGATGAAATTCCTTTTATCAGAAGACTTGTTTCTTTTTTTAACAATTATGTTTCTCAGTTTGGGTTAGCTCAGTTAACTGAAAAAATAATCCATTACACTCTTGTTGCGTTGCTTATAATAACTGCTTTCTTTATTTATCCAAAAAACAGGCAGATAGGGGTTTTTGCTTTAGCAATTTTGTTCCTTGTGTTGTTTTTGATTCACATTCAGTTTCAGGATGGAGTCCATGCTTCGCTTGAAGCAACATCTATTCTTTTGGGAGGTGCAGCAGTACTGGTTTTCCACAGAAAACCATTTTATTTTATTCCAATAATGCTTTTAGCGTTTTCTTCTGTTGCAGCCCCAATATTGTTTACTGAAACACAGTACGGGGAAGCAAACCAGTTATTTGGATCAGAGTTTTCCAGAGAAAATATTATTGGAGAAAAGCTTACTCCGGTAAGCCAGTTTAGTTCATGGGGTTCAAATAAATATTACACTGCTTTTGGTTTTGCTGTTTCATGTGATGAAGGAAAGCCTTATGCAGTTTATTTGAATGATGTTTATTTAAGATGCGATGATTTTGGCAGAATTGGAAGCATTGGAAAAAAAATTTATGAAAATCAGTATTCTAAAGTTTATCTTGTGTCAGCAAAAGATTTAAGTGCATTAAGCCCAAAGTTAAATTAATTTAAATGAAGTAATTTATTTATGACAAAAAAAATCTGTATGATTGGAACACAGTTTTTAGGGGTGCCGGCAAACAATGGCGGGGCAATAGAATATCTTTCATTTAATATTGCTAAAGGTTTATCTGATAAAGGATTTGAAATAACTTATTTTTCTGTTGATCAGTCAATTAAATCAAAACAGAATTTTGTAATTGAAAGGTTTCCGTCAAAAAAAACTAATGGTTTTTTTTTCAGTTTATTTGTTTTATTTAAAACTTTATTTAAAAAATCTGATTTAATTTATGTTTCAGGCTGTTCAATGATTTTTGCAGGGTTAATCCTGTCAAAACTAAAAAGAATTCCTTTAGTTTACCATGAATTCAATCATAACCCATGGGTTAAGCCAAGAAACAAGTTTTATGATTTTCTTGCAGCATTTAGTGTTAAAAATTCAGATTATGTTATTGCTTCAAGCAAATTCATTAAAGAATCCATTTTAATCAAAACAGGGGTTAATCCGGCAAAACTTTTTCTTGTTTCAAATTTCATTAACCTGAAAGAGTTTCCTTTAAATCCCGCAAAAAAAGAAAGAAAAATTCTTTTTGTCGGAAGGCTTGTAAAGCATAAAGGAATAGACTTGCTGATTAAGCTTGCAGAACAAAAAGAATTCAGGGAATGGGTTTTTGAGTTTGGCTGCCCGGAACCTTTTTCTTCAGAAGAAAAAAAATACTTTAAAAAAATTTCCCTGCTTGCTGAATCAAATAAAAGAATTTTGTTTAAGCCAAATCTTTCAAGGAAAGATTTAATCAGGGAATTTTCTTCTGCTTCAGTTTTACTTCTTCCTTCTTCTCAGGAATCATTTGGGATGGTTTTAGTTGAAGCAATGGCCTGTTTTACTCCCTGCATTGCTTTTTCTGCCGGAGGCACAACAGAAATAATTGACAACAACTTAAATGGTTTTCTTGTAAACCAAAAAGATAAAAAAATGTTTGAAAAAAGATTAAATGAATTAATTAAAGATGAAAACAAAAGAATTTTTTTTGGATTAAATGCAAGAAAAAAAGTTGAAGAAAATTTTTCTTTTATTAATTCAATCAAAGAATTTGAGTTATTTTTCAATAAAATTATGGTGAAAAAATGAAAATTCTTTTTTTTGCTGAAAGAGTTAACCTTGATTTCTTTAAAGGAGACTCACTTTTATTAAAAAGAATGGCTGAAGGATTAGCTGAAAAAGGCCATGAAGTTCATGCAGTCTGTCACGGCAGTTCAGATAAAATTAAAATTCATGCTCCATTGCATTTCTGGTTTTACACTAAAGTTTTTTCTTTTCCTTTAACTTCCTTTTTTTCTTTTAAAAAACTTTTTTCTCTTTTAAATAAAGAAAAATTTGATGCAGTAATAATAAAGCTCCCTGCTTTTAACGGAAATTCTTTTTGGTTTAATTTAAAGCCTTTAATTCAATCACATTTTTATTTAAAAATTGCTTTAGAGTTAAAAAAAAGAAAAACCCCTTTTTTTGTTTTTATTGAAGGATTAACTGAAAAAGAAAATTTTGTTTCTTCTTTTATGGGCTGTTCTAAAGAACAGCAACTACTTTTAGTGGAGCATTCAAACGGAGTTATTTCTTTAAGCCCTGAGCAAAACAAGCTTATTCAGGCAAAAATTCCAAAAACTTTTTTTCCTGCTCCAGTTAACACAAAAAAATTTGTTCCAACTAAAAATAACCAACTAAATTTGCCTCAGGAAAAAATTAATTTGCTTTATCTGAGCTCTTCATGTGATTTAATTGATTTTCTCCCTTTCTTTGATTTTTTGAAATCAAATAACTGTGTTCTGCACATTATTTCTCCTGCCAGAAACAAAAACTTTCTTGAAGAAATAAAAAACAGGAGTTTAGAGAAAAAAATTGTTTTTCTTAAAGGAATTGAAAACCAGAAACTTGCTGAAATAATTCCTGCTTTTGATGCAGGAGTTTATTTAAAAAAATTTGGTTTTCCTTTTGCTGACTCCAGTTTTATGATGAAAATTTCTGAATATCTTTCCTGCGGGCTTGTTGTATTAGTTCCTGAAGTAAATGGTCCTTTAATTCAGTCAGGGAAAGCAGGAATTAATTTTGAGAAAACAAAAAAGATTTCAAAAAAAGAACTGCAGAACTTATTTTTGACTGCAAGAACTATTGCAGTGGAAAACTTTGATTTAGAAAAAAACATTAAGTTAATTGAGGCGTTTTTAGTTGAAAACAAATAATCCTTTGGTTTCAGTTGTAATTACTACTATTGGGCAAAGAGAAATTAGAAAAGCCATTGATTCTGTTTTGAATTCTTCTTATAAAAACTTTGAATTAATTGTGGTAAATGACGGGGCAAAAATAAATTTAACAGAAAAAGGTTTTTGTTTAATTAATCAAGAACATAAAGGTTTGGCTGCAGCAAGAAATACTGGAATAAAAAAAGCTAAAGGGGAAATAATCGCTTTTATTGATGATGATGCTGTAGCAGAAAAAAACTGGTTAAAAGAAATTGTTTCTTCTTTTGTTTCAGCTGAAATTGGTGCTGTTTCAGGCAAAAGTATTGAATATTTTGAAGGCAAAACAACTGAAAATAGGTTATGGGTCTGCAATAAATTTGGTTTAATTAAAGTCAACCCAAAAAAACTGGAAAAAAATGATTTTATTGTATTGCATGGCTGTAATATGGCTTTATCCAAAAAAGTTTTGCAAAAAGTTAATTTTGAAGACGAGAATTTTATTTTTTATTTTGATGAAATTGATTTATCCTGGAGAATTCAAAAAGCCGGATTCAAAATTGCAGTTAATCCTAATGCAATTGTACGTCATTTCATTAAAAGCAATGCAAGGTTTGGAAACAAGTTTGGTTTTGGAAAATTCAAGTATTATTTTGCTTTAAAAAATTTTAATTCCCTGTTTTTTTTGCCTTTGCTTTTATTAAATGACTTTCCTTTTTTGTTAAATGATTTAAAACGGTCTTTTCAGGATTTACTGAAAAAAAAGCTTTCATTAAAGGGTTTTTTAATTGAATTTTATTCAATTTTTGCCGGAAGGGTTTTTGGAACAGGAAAAGCTTTTATTGATTTAATTAAGTAATTAATCAGATGTCTAAAATTCTTATTACAGGCGGAAACGGTTTGATTGGAAACCGGGTTGCTTTTGATTTATCTAAAGAACATAAAGTTGTTTTAATGGATTTAGTTAAAAACAATGATTTTGATTCACTGGTTTTTGATGTAACAGAAAAAGACTGGATTGATTCAGTTGGAAAGTTTGATTATGTTTTTCATTTTGCTTCAATTGGCGGCGGAACATACAATACAGGCAATCCGGTTAATGTAATCCACACAGAGTTAACCGGTTTATTTAATGTACTGAATTATTCTCTTCAAAACAATGTTAAAAAAGTGATTTATTCTTCTACTGGATTGGTAAGTGAAAAATTCAAGAACTGGCTTAATTTTTCAAAGATTCCTTTAAACCATTATCTTTCTTATCCTACAGCAAAATTAATGGGAGAATATTTCATTAAAGAATTCCATAAAGAAAATAATACCGGATACATTATTGTAAGATACTATAATGTTTACGGCGAAAATCAGTCAGATGAAATGGTTATACCTTTCTTTTTAAGGAATGCAATTCAGAGTTCTCCTTTAGTTATTTTTGGTGACGGAAAACAAAAAAGGGATTTTACTTATGTTGGCGATGTATCAAAGGCAACGATTGCTTCAGCTTTTTCTGAGAATACTTTTTCCAGAACAGTTAATATCGGGACAGGAGTCCAGACAAGCATCAAAGATTTAGCTAAACTTGTCAAAAAATTAACTAACTCTAAATCTGAAATAATTAAAGATAATTTTCCTTCAGGTTTAGAGGAATTAGAACAGGAAAGAAGCCCTTTTTCTGCTTCTTATTTACAGGAATTAATCGGGTTAACCTGCAAAACTTCTCTGGAAGAAGGATTAAAAAAAGTTATTTCTTCAATTGAAGGGAAATGAATTGAAAATGAAAATCCTTTATTTAATCAGAGAAGATTTCAATGAAATTGTTTCTCTTGCATATTACGAATTAGTGCAGGAACTGAAAAGCAAAGGGCATGAAATAACTGTTGCAAACCTTTCAGGAAAATTCCTTGATTTTCCCTGCATTAAAATAAACCAGTTTAAATTCATTGACTATCCTTTTGGTTTTGTCAACAGATTTTTTTTTGGCAAAGCAGTCTCAGAACAGGTTAACCCAAAAAAATTTGATTTAGTTTTATCTTCAATGGCTGAAACACTTTTTTTTCTCAGCAAATGGAATATCCTCAAAACAGCTGTAATTCATGATAATTTTTTTGAGAGAGCAAAATTTACTCCTTGGTTTGGCAAACAATTCAAGCTTGCATTAAAAGTTGACTCATTTTTTCAGGAAAAAGCAATGAAAAAAGCAGATGGCTTAATTTTTTTGAATAAAAATGAATTAAACAGAATGAAAAATAAAACCAAAGCAAAATGCATTGTAATCCATAATGGAGTTAATCCGCAAAACTTTTTTTCAGAAGAAAAAGAAATAAATAAAATCAAATCAAAGTATCCAAAAAAAATTGTTTTGTTTTTAGCCAGAATTGAACTCCAGAAAAATCCTTTGCTTTTTGTTAAAGCAGCAGAAAAACTTCAAAAAGAAAACGCGGTTTTTTTGATTGGAGGAAAAGGGCCAATGGAAAAAAAATTAATTAAATTAATTAAAGAAAAAAATCTTTTAAACACAAAGTTTTTAGGCTGGATTAAAGGAAAAGAAAAAAATGCTTTGATTAATTCCTGTGAAATTTATGTTTTGCCTTCTTTTTTTGAACCAGTTTCTGTTTCAACTTTAGAGGCAATGGCCTGCAAAAAACCTGTTATTGTCTCTGATGTAGGAGGTCTAAAAGAAATAGTGGATGATTTTGTTGGAATAAAATTTGAATCAAATAACTCTGAAGACCTTGCAGAAAAAATCAAGTTTCTTTTGGATAACCCAAAAAAAGCGCAGGAACTTGGATTAAACGGATTTAAAAAGATTAAAAGCGAATTTTTATGGGAGAATATTGCTGAAAAATACATTAATTTTTTTGGGGAGTTATTAAATGAAAGAAAATAAATCAGTTTCAGAGTTTCAGGGAGAACGATATGCTGATCTGCCTGTTGATTTGCATTTCAATGAAAGACTAAGAAAAATTTTTGTAATGATTAATAAAGAAAAACGGGGAAAATTACTGGATTTAGGCTGTATTAAAGGAGAATTTTCTTTAGAGCTGGAAAAAAAAGGATGGAATGTTTTTGGAGCAGACATTTCCAGTGCTTTAATTGAAACAAAAAAGAAAGGCATTAAATCCATTAAATTTGATTTTGAAAAACCTTTTCCATTCAAAAATAATTCTTTTGACGTGGTTTTTGCAGGAGAAATAATTGAACATATTTTTGACACAGATTTTTTTGTTTCAGAATTAAACAGAATTCTTAAACCAAACGGCTTTCTTGTAATTTCAACTCCAAATACTGCTTGGATTGGAAACAGGTTTCTTTTATTGATAGGAAAAAAGCCTTTGAATCTGGATTACTTTTTAAGCGGAGGGCATATTCGTGCTTATACATTTGAATTGCTTGAAAAACAATTAACTCAGCATGGATTTAAAATTGAAGAAAAAACTTCTGAATTATTAAGAATCAGCGACAAAATTGAATTTCCTTTGCTTTACAGACTTGAAAGTGTATTAGCAGATTTTTTTCCAACTCTTTCTTTAAGTGTAATAATTAAAGCGAGGAAAAAACAATGAAAATCTTAATGGTTACTCCTGCTTTTTTTCCTTCTTTAGGAGGAATAGAACAGCATGTTCTAAACTTATCTAAACAGCTTCAAAAAAAAGGGCATCAAGTTGATGTTTTAACCTCAAAAATAGGCAAAACAAGTTCTTTTGAGTCAGTTGAATCAATTAATGTTTTCAGAGTCTACACTGGAATAAAAAACCAGCAAGAGCTTTCATTTAAAGGAAAAAATCTTGTTTGGCCTTTTTTTATTAAAGCATTAATTCTTCAAGCAAAAAACAAGTATGATTTAATTCATGTTCATGGTCCTTTTTCTTTGCTTTCAGTTTTGCCGTTAAAGCTTTTCAGAATCCCCATAATTTTAACTATTCACGGAAACTGGATTAACTGCGTTAAAGGAAGAAGATATCATGACGGAAAAATCTGTATTGGATATGAAATAGAAAAATGTTCTAAATGCATGAATTCAAATAAATCTGTAATGAAATTCAAGAGAAGATTGTTAAGAAGCATTGCAGAAAAATGCAATGAAATTATTGCAGTCAGCAATGATGTAAAAAATTCAATTAAACTGAAAAAAGAAAAAAGCATTACAGTTATTCCAAATGTTGCTTCAATTGAAGGCTTTTTTCCTAATCCAAATGGTTTAACTGAATTCAGATTTAATTCTTTGAAAAAAAAAATCCTTTTTATTGGTTCTATGATTCCAGAAAAAGGAGCAAAAGTTTTACTTGAAACAGCAAAAAACATTAATGCAGAATTTATTTTTGTTTACAGTTATGCAAACCAGGATTATTTAAAAGAATTCAATGAATTTGTTGATGAAAAAAATATTAATGATGTTTTGCTTTTTCCTGAAGTTTCAAACAAAAAAGTCAGAGAAATATTTATTCCTTTTTCCGATATAATTGTTGTTCCTTCTCTTTGGCCTGAACCATGTTCTTCTGTTGTAACCGAAGCAATGGCTTCAAAAAAACCGGTTATTGCATCAAATTTAGGGGGCTTCACTGATTTAATCATTAACGGAGTTGATGGACTGCTTTTTGAAGCAGGAAACTCAAAAGACTTAGAGAAAAAAATTGTCAGCATTTTAGATGACGAAAATTTAATGAAAAAAATTTCTTTAAATGGTTTTAAAAAAGTGCAGAAAGAATTAAACTGGGATGTTGTTTCAGATAAAATAATTAAAGTTTACAGGAAAGTGTTAAATTGAAGATTGCATTTATTTCAAAGCAATATCCTTCAAATATTGGAGGAATAGAAAAAGTAATTGAAAATTTTCGTAAAATTTTTTCTTCTAAAGGCCATAAAGTTTTTGTTTTAAACCAGAATGGTTTGACAGAAAACTTATTTAAATTTAATTCAAAAGGTTTTTCTTTTGGAATAAAAACTGCTTTAACTTTAATTAAACTCAAACCAGAAATAGTTCATTTTCATGGATTCAGAATAATAAATTTTTTTCCTTTGTTTGCCTGTAAATTAATGAGGATTCCCTGTGTTATTACCCCTCATTTTGATTACAATGTTTCTTTGTTCAGGGAAAAAATTAATTTTTTTTTTCATAAATTAATGAATTTTGATAAAGTGATTGCTTTAACAGAAAAAGAAATTAATCAGCTTACTGAAATAGGATTTAAAAAAATTGAGTTAATCCCTGATTCAGTTGATTTAACTGTTTTTATGCCAAAACAAAAAAACTCTTTGACTTCAAGAAAAAAGTTTGGAATACCAGAAAAAGCTTTTCTTGTTTTGTTTTTGGGAAGGCTTGCGTCAAATAAAGGAATCCCCTATCTATTTAGTGCGTTTAAAGGGATAAAAAAGCCAGATAAAAAGCTTTTGCTTGTTGGAAAGGAAAATCCTGCTTTTTTTGACACCACATACAAGTATTATGCTTCCATTGCGCAAAAAATAGGTGTGTCAGCTGACCTTATTTTTGCTAAAAATTTAGCTGAAAAAGAGGTTGTTGATATAATTAATTCAAGTGATGTGCTTGTATTGCCTTCAATTGCTTCAGAGGCATTTGGATTAGTTTTAATTGAAGCAATGGCCTGCTCTAAACCCGTTATTGGAACTTCAGTTGGAGGAATAAAAGAAGTCATAATTGACGGCTTTAATGGTTTTTTTGTTCCGCCAAAAAAAACTGATGAATTAA
>PFAI01000043.1:2750-13330 GCA_002763225.1 Candidatus Diapherotrites archaeon CG10_big_fil_rev_8_21_14_0_10_31_34 | reverse complement strand
TGCATTAAAATTTTTGGTTAATGCAGTTTTCCTGCAAAACCTTTTTAATAACTACATAACATAAATTTTATTGGATTAACATGAAAAGTGAATATCTTCACAACAAAAAACAATTTAACTGATTTTTTAATTACTTTCCAGAATGCAATTCAAATAAAAATTTATTCCAACCTAAACTTCTTTCTATCATGGCTGACGTAGTGTAGCGGTAGCATAAGAGCCTGTGGAGCTCTTGGGTCGGGTCCGAATCCCGGCGTCGGCCTTAAACCTTTTAATAAAAGGTTTAATCAAAAACAACTTTTTAGAAAAAAGTTGTATCAAAAACGGTTTTCGCTATGCGAAAACTATTGGTGAAAAAAAAATGGAATTAATTGCACCAAAAAGAACACAAACTTTTTTCACAAAAAAGTTTGATCAAAAAAGGAACTCTTACGAGTTCAAAAAAACAAGTGACCAAAAATGGAATTAATTGCACCAAAAGGAACAAGAGATTTCTTACCGGAAAAACAGATTCCAAAACAAGAAATAATTAAAAAAATGAAAAAAATATTTGAATTATATGGTTATTCACCAATAGAAACTCCTGTATTTGAAAGATTTGATGTACTGAGTTCAAAATATGCCGGAGGAGAAGAAATACTAAAAGAAACTTTTTCTTTTGAAGACCAAGGCAAAAGAAAATTAGGGTTAAAGTATGACTTGACTGTTCCATTAGCAAGAGTAATTGCATTGAATCCTGCTTTAAGAATGCCTTTCAAAAGATACCAGATTGAAAGAGTTTTCAGGGACGGGCCGACAACAACCTCAAGATACAGGGAATTTTATCAATGTGATGTAGATGCAATTGGAATAAAAACAATGACAGCTGATGCAGAAATAATTAAGATAGCAGAACAAGTGTTTAAAGAATTAAAATTAGATGCAGAAATCAGATTGAATAACAGAAAATTATTAAACAGCTTAATGGAAGAAATTGGAATAGAAAAAGACAAAATTCTGGGTGTATTGCTTGCAATAGATAAATTAGATAAACAGCCAAAAAAAGAAATAGAAAAAGAATTAAAAGGAAAAGGAATTGAAGCAGGGAAAATCAAAAAAATATTTGAATTAATTGAATTAAAAGGAAGCAATTATGAGATACTGGAAAAACTGGAAAAAAAAGTTTCTTCAGAAGAAGGAAAAGAAGGAATAAAAGAATTAAAAGAAATTTTAGAGTTATCAAAAGAATACAAAACAAGTAACTTATGCATAACTCCGTCTTTGGTGCGCGGTCTGGCGTATTACACTGGCCCAATTTTTGAAATTCTTTTGAAAAAAGGAGAAGTCAGGAGTTCTGTTGGAGGAGGAGGAAGATATGACAAAATGATTGGATTAATTGCAGGAAAAAAAGAGTTTCCTGCTGTGGGAATTTCTTTTGGTTTGGAAAGGATTTTGGATGAATTAGAATCAAAAGGATTAAAAAAAAATTTTTCTGTTACACAAATTTTTGTTATTCCAATTAATAATGGAAAAAAGGCAATTGATTTTGTTGAAAAAATTCGCTTACTTAAAATCAATGCTGAAATAGATTTACTGAACAGAAGCATTTCAAAGAACCTGGATTTTGCTTCAAAACAAGGAATTCCTTTTGTTATTGTTTTAGGGGAAAAAGAATTTAAAGCAAAAGAATTTTCCCTGAAAAACATGGATTCAGGAAAAGAAATTAAAATAAAGTTTTCTGATTTAGAAAAACTTAAAACTGTTTTAAAATGACTGCAAAAGGGACTGCATGAAAGGCTATTTTTTAGTTGAAGAAATAATGCGTTTTCCCAAGATAATTAAAAGAATAAAGAATTTCCATGAATATTTTTTTGCCAGGTTTAATTTAACCAAAAAAAAGCTTGTTATGCTTAAAATGCGCAACGGCTTAAATTACATTTTAAGGGCAAAAACAGTTGACGTGTTTCTTTTCACTGAAGTTGCCCTTGAAAACACGTATTTGCTTGAAAGCATTGAGTTTCCTGAAAACGCAACAATAATTGATTTAGGCGCTCACATCGGCTTTTTTTCAGTTCATGCTTCAAATAAAGCAAAAAAAATTTTTGCTTTTGAGCCTGTTCCGGAAAATTTTGAATTATTAAAGAAAAACATTGAATTGAATAAACTGGAAAACAAAATTATTCCTTTTAATTTAGCTTTATCAGATAAAACAGGAAAAGAAAAAATTTTTCTGACAAAAAATCATTCAGGAGGGCATTCAATTTATGGCTGTGAAAAAAAAGATGCACAAAATGAATTCATCAGCCAGTTCATAACCTCGAAAGGATTCAGCGAAAAAAACTTTGTTGAAGTTAATTCAATTACTTTAAATGAAGTTTTTAAAAAAAACGAGATTAATCACTGTGATTTATTAAAATTGGATATCGAGGGAGCAGAATACAATGTTTTTTACGGTTTACCTGATTCCTGCTTTAATAAAATCCAGAGAATAACAATGGAATGCCATGACATTGATAAACAAAAAAACAACATGGTTTCTTTAATTGATTTTTTGAAATCCAAGGGATTTAAAGTGACAGCAAAAACAGCAATTTTGTTTGCAGAAAGATAATTATTGAATTAACCAAAGAAATTAAAGGATTTAGTTAAGTGAATTACTTAATAAGCTTTTTTTCACTCAATTTTTTCTTTTTGCCTCTGTGGCTCAGTGGTAGAGCGTGTCCTTGGTAAGGACAAGGTCGCGAGTTCAATTCTCGCCAGAGGCTTTCCTAAAACAATAAATACTTGTTTTTCCTTAGTATTTAATGTTCCAAGTCTTGTATGCTTTAATTTCTTTGTTTGTCTGGGGTTCTGAAGGAATTTTTGACAAAAAAGCTTTGAATAAATTAAATATATATAATGCTTTGGTTTTACGTTATTCAGCTGTTTTTTTTCTGGTTATTTTTGCTGCAATAATTTTCACTGAAATAAAGTTTCCTTCAATTCAGTTAATCCCATACTTTTTATTCACTTGTTTTATTGGAAGCACTGCAATAATTTTTTTCTTTAAGGCAATGAATCAGGCAGGAGTAAGCCTTGCTACAGCCATAGCCAAAAACTATTTTTTGATTACAATTATTATTTCAATTATTTTTTTTCAGGAAACTCTTTCCTGGAATCAATGGATTGCAGTAATTCTGATTCTTTCAGCAATTTTTCTTTTGGCTTTTGACAAAAAAGAAAAAAATTTTGGGTTAAGCAAAGGAGTTGTTTTTGCTTTACTTACTGTTGTTGGCTGGGGAGCTTATTTTGCTTTAATTAAGCCGATTGTATTAGAATTAAATCCATTTAATGCTTCCTTGTTTTTAGAGTCAACTATTTTTTTCATGATTTTAATTTATGCTCTTGCAACTAAAAAAGAATTAAAATTAAATGAAAAAAAATCTAATTTGCTGTTAATTGTTTCTGCTGTTTTATTAGTTATTGGCTCTATTGCATACAATTATTCCATTTCTTTAATCGGCGCTTCTTTAACTGCAATATTAGTTGCTCCGACTCCGATTATTACTTCAACTCTTGCAAGAATTTTCTTAAAAGAAAAACTTTCTAAAACAAAATACATTGCAATACTTGTTTCTGTTATCGGATTGACATTGCTTTTCTTCTGAAAACCAAAAGAAAACGCTTAAATATTAGAACAGCTGATTTAATAGATACTTGGAGGTAATTTCATGAAAAAAACGTTGTTGTTTATTTTGATTTTAATGCTTGTTTCAGGAGCTTTTGCTTACACTTTACAGTGGCCTGAAAAAGAGCCAAACATAATACAAAAAACAAAACAAGTGTATGAACCAGGAATAATGGTTATTGGAACAACAATAACAGGAACAATCAATTACCCTGACTTTGAAATGGTTGCTCCAAGCCAGACAGGAAATACAGGGAACACTGGAAATACAGGAAGCACTTTAAATGCACAGCAGTTAATTATTGGAACATGGAGCAGTGCAGCAAACTCCAATAAAGGAAATTACACTGCTGAAATAACTTATAAAAGCAACGGAATTTTTTCCGGATGGGAAGATTATCCTGAAGTAGGAGAATACTATGTTTATTCAGGAAGCTTTTCAGTTACAGGTTCAACGCTTTCAATG
This sequence comes from Candidatus Diapherotrites archaeon CG10_big_fil_rev_8_21_14_0_10_31_34, assembly GCA_002763225.1. Taxonomy (GTDB): domain Archaea; phylum Iainarchaeota; class Iainarchaeia; order Iainarchaeales; family 1-14-0-10-31-34; genus 1-14-0-10-31-34. The sequence continues at coordinate 9,218 of PFAI01000043.1, read as the reverse complement.
GATTACGGCAGTCTTTCATTAAATGGTGTTGTTCAGAATCCAATGAGCCTGGCTTTTGGCATTTCTTTTCCAAACAATAATACAATGAATATTACTGCTTCAGGAGGAACAGTCATTTATATCAGAACAGGTGTGCAATTAAGCGAAATTCAAGAAGAAAAAGAATTAATGCTTCAGGATGAAGAAATAGTTGTTCAGGCAATTGAAAACCTGGAGTTTGTTCCATTGCAGGGAATTGAAGCAAAACAAGTAAGCGAAACAGTTCAGACCGGAATGAGCGGAACAGGCTTTGTGATTAACCCTAATGGATATATCATGACTAATGCGCATGTAGTTTATGTTTCAGAACAAGAAGCAATATATAAATTGTATAACGCGTGGTTTATACAAATACAAAATGAAATTTATGCTGATGTAGCCAGCAGATATAATCTGACTGAAGACCAAAAACAAAGAGTAATCAAATCTTTATCAGAAAAACTTATTGCATATCTTTCAAATTACGGTCAACTAAGCAGTATTAATGTGGATAATTATGCATTGCCTGGAGTGCTTTTGCCGGGAGAAGCATTTACCAATATTGCCTGGCCTGCAGACATTAAAGCAAAAGGACAGGTAATAGACGAAAAAGCTGAAACTATTTCCTGGGGAAAAGATATTGCAATAATCAAGGTAAACCAGAAAAACATTCCTGCATTAAAGTTAGGCGACTCAGACCAGCTGTCAACAGGAGAACAGGTTTTTGTAATCGGCTATCCTAACACAGGAATGGATGTTGTTTTTGACAACAAACAAACAATAGAGCCGACAGTTACTTCAGGAATTGTAAGTGCAAGAAGAACAATGACAAACAATGTTGAAGTAATCCAGACTGACGCAGCAATAAATCATGGAAACAGTGGAGGCCCTGTATTTAACGACAAAGGAGAAGTAATAGGAATAGCAACTTTTGGCTCTGATGAAGTGCAGAACATCGGCTTTATTATGCCTATAAACCTTGCAAAAGAATTCATGAATGAAATTAATGTACAAAACGAGCAAGGAATTACAGGCCAAAAATTTCAGGAAGGAGTAGAAGCTTTTTTCAGAAAAGACTGCAGTTCAACTGAAAGATTAATGAAAGAAGTTCTGACTTTAAGCCCTGGAATGTATTACGCACAAAATTATGTTACTGCCTGCCAGGAAGCAAGAATAAAAGGATTGTATTCAGATGACTGGCTTGGCCAGATGTGGCTTTTCCTGGTAATAGCAGTTTTAGCCGGAACAGCATATTATTTCATTAAAGTCAAGAAAATAACTATTTCCACAAAAAAATAAAATAAAAAAAGAGGGCATTAAGCCCTCTGCATTTGTTTGTATGCAGCCAAATCAAGCAAGCCATGCCCAGAAAAATTAAAGACAATTGTTTTTTGTTCATTGTTTTTCTTTGCTTTTAAGGCTGAATCAACTGCAGCCTTGATTGCGTGAGCTGTTTCCGGAGCAGGAATTATTCCTTCGCTGTTTGCAAAAATTCTTGCTGCTTCAAATGTTTCTTCCTGTAAATAAGCCACTGCATCCAAAAAACCCAATTTTTTCAGCAGAGAAAGAGAAGGAGAATCTCCGTGATATCTTAGCCCTCCTGCATGAATTGGCTCTGGAATAAAGTCATAACCCATAGTATACATTTTAATTAATGGAGTCATTTTTCCTGTGTCTGCAAAATCATATCTGTATTCTCCTTTAGTTAAAGTCGGAACTGCTTTTGGTTCAACTGCAATTACTTCAAAGTCTTCTTTTCCTTTTAGTTTTTTTTCCATGAAAGGATAAACCATTCCAGAAAAATTGCTTCCTCCCCCAACACAGCCGATTAATACATCAGGTTTTTTGTCAATTAATTCAAACTGTTTTATTGTTTCCAAGCCGATTATTGTCTGATGCATTAAAACATGGTTTAAAACAGAACCAATAGAATAAAAAGTTTTTTCATCTGAAACAGCTTTTTCTATTGCCTCGCTTATGGCTATGCCTAAAGAGCCGTTAAAATTCTTTTTTTCCTGCAATAATTTTTTTCCTATGCTTGTGTGTTCTGAAGGAGAAGCAAAAACTTTTGCTCCAAACAAATTCATTAAAATTTCCCTGTAAGGTTTTTGCTGGAAAGAACTTCTCACCATAAACACTTCTGCTTTTAATTCATTGAACATTGCCGCCAAAGAAACAGCTGAACCCCATTGCCCTGCACCGGTTTCAGTTGCAACATTTTCAAATCCCTGCTTTTTTCCATAATATGCTTGAGCCAAAGCAGTGTTTGGCTTATGCGAGCCAACAGGACTTAAGTCTTCTCTTTTATAATAGATTTCTATTCCTTTTGGAAGCCCTAATTTTTTTTCCAGCCTTAAAGCCCTGTATAAAGGCCTTGGCCTCCCTAAAAAAATGTATTGTTCCCTTAGTTCTTCTGGAATTCTTATAAGTGAATCTGAACTGAATTCCTGTTTAATACATTCTTTTGGAAACAATGGCTCTAAATCCTTTGGTTTAACTGGTTCCATTGTTTCGGGATTCAAAGGAAAAGGAAGTTGTTCAGGCAGGTCTGGAAGAATATTATAATAATGTTTTGGAAAATCATCAGCATTCAATTGTATTACGCCAAAGACGCCTCCCTTCACCAGAGTTTTTTGTTTTTATTTCAGTTAATTCTTTTTTCATTTTATTTCCTCCTGTTTTTTTTATTTCATTTATTTTATGCATTTTTTTTACCTCCAATTTATAGTTTATCCTGAATAATTCAAGAACATGCTTTGTGGTTTTGTAGGGAAAAAGGTTTTCGTCCAGAGCCCTTAAAACCACACCGGATTTTGTTGCATTAAAATTTTTTCTCCTGTTAAATAATTTTATTTCATCAGAAAAATAGTTTACTAAAAAACAAGGAATTTTTTTTATTCCAAGTAATTTGAATGCCTGAACTCTATGATGGCCGTCCAAAATAACTAAATTAGTTTTTTCTATTACAACAGGAAAAAAAAGGGTTTTATGCTTTTTAATTGAATTAATTACTTCAGTTAATTTTGCGTTATTTATTTTTTCATGAGGCTTTAATTCAGATAATTCAATTAGTTTTACTTCACTAAAGCCAAAAACAGCCGCTGTACTGACAGCTCCCTTCAGAAAAAATTTTTTTTGAGCTATAATTAATTAAAACAGAATCAGAATTAATTTTGCCAAAGGCACTCAGCTCTTTTCATAAATAAAATAATAAACAAAGGTAATTTTAAAGGTTTACGGCAAAACAAAAAAAACAGCAGTTTTTTTAATTAAAACAGTGTAATATAAAGTGATTAAATGATTCCTGAAGACCAGATTGAATTGTTAGTTGAAAAATACATTAAGCATGGCCAGACAATTGGAATTGGCTCAAGCGAGTTAGGAATAAAGTTTTTGAAGAAAATGGCTTTAAGAAAAGAAATTGAAGGACTAGACTTAAAGATTGTCCCAACTTCAGCTGAAATAACTTTTATTTTAAAACAATTAAATCTGGAAATTGGCTCTTTAGATGAAAAAGAAGTTGATGTAGCAATAGAATTCGCTGACTTAGTTGACTATAATTATAATTATATTAAAAGAGATTCAAAGAGTTTTGTCAGAGACAAAATGATTGCCCAAAGCGCAAAAGATTTGATTATTATTGCAAGAAAACAAAATTTTGTTTCAAAACTGTTTGGAGTAGTTCCATTTGAGGTTTCCCCTTTTTGGTGGAAGAGAACCAAAATGCAGTTGGAAAGCATGGGCGCAGCAAGAGAAAGAAAAACAAATGAAAGCTTAACTAAAACTGAATCAGGAAATTATGTAATCGATGTTTTAACTGACTCAATTCCTTTTCCGGAAGAATTTGAGTTTCAGGCAAAAGAAATTCCCGGAGTATTAGAAACAGGCTTGTTTGTCGGTTACGCAGACAGAATCTTATTATACGAAAAAGGAAAAATAGAAGTAAAAAGCCGTATTGGAAAGGAATGACTCCTTTTCCAAAAGGCGTAACAAAATGCACGACATAAAGTCGTGCTGCAAAAAAAATAATTCTATTACTCTTTAAATGCTTTCCTTAAAGAAAATATTAATCTTGTTATTTTTTTTGCCGGTGTAGCTCAGCCTGGTAGAGCGTTTGACTCATAATCAAAAGGTCGAGGGTTCATATCCCTCCACCGGCATAACTGCCACGCCCAGTTAACATGCGTGCACGGCATTCGCTTGCGCTCAGCCGAGCTGCAAAGAGTGAAGCTCCATCGAGCCGAAGCGAAGATGGTGCACTGGTGCCGGCTGACAGTGGCAGCCGCTCCGGTAGTGTAGTCCGGTTAAGCATAGTGCCCTCTCAAGGCATTGACCCGGGTTCAAATCCCGGCCGGAGCATTTTTTAATCAGTTATTGCACCATGCCGAACTTTTTGTTTTGCTCAGTTTTTTTAATAAAATTTTTAAAGCTTTTCTTGAAAGCCTGAACACTGTGTTTTCTTTGTGATTCAATATAGCCTATTCTTACTCTTTTGTAGCCTTCAGGAAAATTCTGAAAGTTTTTCCAGGATTCTTTACTTTTCTTTAATTCAGTTATTATGTCTTAAGCAACAACAAATTTTTCTTTTTTGTCTTTTTCAGAATCAAAAAATTTTTTTACTGCATTTAATCCAATTTTAGTCATTTGTTTTTTCTTTATCATTCTCCTAATTCTTTCCTTGTTCATTTCAGAAATAGGGCTTTTAGGGTTTCTTGGAGTAAACCTTTGGACAAAACTTTCTTCATCAATTTTTTTTGCTGTTGAATCAATCCAACCAAAACATAATGCTTGGTTGACTGCATCATTGTATGCAATCCTTTTTTTTCCAGAGCTTTTATTAAAATAAACAAGCCAGACTTCTTTTTCTTTTGCATGATTTTTTTTAAGCCATTCACGCCATTGCTTTGGTTCAGTTACATACAGTTTTTTTGTTATTTCCATTAAATAACATAAAACAGCTGAAATTTATAAACTAATGACGAGTTACCAAAACAAATTTAAATAAGAAAAGCTGATTTAATGTTGAGTTGGTGTTTTTTGGGCACAAAAAAGTTTTTGATTTCAGGAATAATTGGAGGAATAGTTATCTGGATAATTTCCTTTATTTTTGACAACATTCTCTTAATGCAGGTTTTTCCTTATGATATCTTCAGTTTAGGCGGGATGAGAAGCATGGAAGACCCTTTAATGATTTTGTTTTTTTTGAATCCTTTTGTGTTAAGCTTTGCAATGAGCTATATTTACAGGTTTTTTTCCAAGCCATTTAGCGGAGACTATTTAAGGAAAGGAACAAGCTTTGGTTTTATGGTATGGCTTGTGGCAGGAATTCCATCAGCTTTCATTGTATACACCAGCATGGATTATCCAATTGGATTCACAATCAGCTCTTTTATTGGAAGCTTATTGTATATGCTTGGAACAGGAATAGCAATAGCAAAATTCAGTGAATAAATTAATTAAATCCAGCCTAAAAGCATTGCAAAGCCTAATCCAAGCAAAAGCAGGCCTGCAACCCAATGAAGTTTTTTTAAGTTTTTTTCTCTCCAGCCTGCAACATCTTCTATTACCATAAAACCAAAAAAAGTGATTAAAGTTATTGCAATCATAGGAGAAATAAAAACCAGCATATAAATAAACAGGTAAGGAAGTGTTTCAAAAAAAGGCATGTTTGAAAGAATTCCCCCAAAAACAAAATAAGGGCCTGCAGTACAAGGAGTCAAAAAAAAGCTTACAATAATTCCTGCAGCAAAAGCTCCTGCAGTGGAAGTTGTTCCTTTAATTATTTCTTTCATTTTTGGGCGCCATTTTTGCGGCACTTCCATTATAAATCCGCCGCCGCCATACCATACTGCATCCTTTAAATTAAGCAATCCAAGAATTATTGCCAGAACTGCAAGCACTTTATAAAACCATAAAGTCTGGATGTCAGCCAAGCCAACAAGAGTTTTAAACCCAAAGATTATTAGAAATCCAAATAAAGTGTACATTAAGAAAATCGCTGAACTGAATGCAAGCCCTGCCTTTAATGCCTTGTCTTTTTTGTTTGGATGCCTTGAAAGAATTGCAGTCATTAAAATAACTAAAACAGCTAATTCACAGGGGTTAACTGCATCAACTAATGCAAGCCCTAAAAGCTGAACCAAAGAAACTTTTGCTTTAACAGGCTCTGTTTCAGGAATTGGTTCTGGTTCAACAGGCATTGCTTTATGCAATTCAATAATGTCTGCTTCAATATTCTGGATTATTGGAGTGTCCCCAACATAATATTTTTCTCCAATAAATAGAACCGGAACATAACCCCATTCACTTGAAGGAACTCCATAATCCTGATAAAGCTGCATTACAAAATCCATGTTTTCAGATAACACAAATCTTTTGATTTCCAAAAAACCGTATTTTTCTTCTAAGTCAATTAATTTTTCGTTTGCTTCAGCACAATGAAGACAAGAA
>PFAI01000043.1:0-2729 GCA_002763225.1 Candidatus Diapherotrites archaeon CG10_big_fil_rev_8_21_14_0_10_31_34 | reverse complement strand
AAAACAAAAAAACAAAAGTTAAACTAAACAACTTGAAATTCATTTTAATGCCCTTTAATTTTTTGCTGAAAAAGTTTTTATTTCTATCAATTTATTTATAGTAATCCCTTGGATAACCGAAAAAACAATCATGACAAAAGCCAGAATAACAACAAATTTTAATCCAAAATAAAATACTGCTAAAGGAATCAAAGGAATCTTTATTGCACGGTTATACAAAAAAACTGCAATTAACCCTTCATTAAATCCTTTTTCTTTTAAGTCCTGCAAAAAAGGATACCAAATGTAAACCGGGCCCATAGAAAGAATTCCGGCAACAACAGCAAACAGCCAGCTTTTCTTGCCTGAAGAAACAAAATACTTTGAAACAGTTTTGGTTGAAACAAAAAAATTAATCAAAGACATCAAAACAAAAACCAAAACAAAAACAGGAATTAAATTCAGCAAAATTTTCAGGAAAAAATCCGTTGAAGAAAAAAACAATTTTCCTTCAAACAAAAACAGGCAAGCATAAACTAAAATCATTAAAATCAAAAACCAGAATTTAAACACGAATTTTCTTGAATCCATTTCAGAGCACGCTCCACAAAAAAACAGTTGAAACTGCAACAAAAACTGAAAGAATAAACGCAGTAAAATTTCTCAGCAAAACAAACTTTTTTCCAAGAAAAGAAATTTCTGCAGGCAATTGAATCAAACCAACTGTAACCCAAGAAACAAGAAAAGCCGTAACAACAATCAAATTAACTCCCTGATTCAAAAACTCTCCACCAAGCACATAACTGGAAGAAGGGTCTCCTGCAGAAATGCTTCCGACTAAACTTCCAATAAAAGAATCCACAAATAAATTTCCCTGAAAAACAGTTGAATAAAAGCTTTTTGAAATCAAAGAATTAACCAAAGCAATCAACAAAATCATTGGAAGCAGAAAAGGCATTCTGTTCAACAAGGTTTTTCCTGTTTTAATCAAAACAGTTTTCAAATCCTTTTCCTGCTTTTTTTCTTTCATTTTTATCCCCAAACCATTCTTCCACTGCATTCAGGGCACTTAAAAGTAAAACAAGGTTTTCCTCTTTCTTTCGGAACAGAAAAACCGCAGTCATGACAGACACAAGTTTTTTGGCTTGAAGAAAGCTGAAAATGACCGCCTTCAATTCTTATTGCTTTTCCTTTAACTATTGCTTCAGCTAACTTTTTTCTTGCACTTAAAATCAACCTGTGAAAAGTCGGCTGAGAAATATTCATTTTTTTGGCGCAGTCTGACTGCTCTAATCCATTCAAATCCTTTAATCTCACAGCCTCAAACTCATCCACAGAAATAACTATTTCTTCTAAGTCAACCAATCTTATTCCGGCTGGCTTAAAAAAAGTTACATCAGGCTCTGAAAGAACTCTTCTAAACCTTCTGGGTCTGACCATTTCAATCCTTTATTTCCTTTAGTTTAGCTTCAATTGCTTTTTTTTCTTCTTCCAGCTCTTTTAGTTCTTCTTCTAAAAATTTTTTGTCTTCTTCTTTAACCAGAGTCGGGCCATGCAAAAAATCCCTGAAAGGCCTTTCAAAATAACAGCTTCTTCCAAAACCTCTTCTGAATCCTCTTCCAAATCCTTTCCTGCAATAACCAAAACCTCTTCCGGTTAAAGGGCCTCTTCCATCAGGACCAAATCCATTATATCCAGGCATAATCAATACCTCCATTAAATTTTATTTACAGTTTCCTTTTTTTCTTCCTGTTTTTGGTCCTTTTCCTTCAGGGCCTTTTCCATTTTTATTCGGCATAAAAAATACCTCCCACAAAACTATAATGAATATATATTCATAACTTTATTTAAATGTTTCTGTCAGCTTTGAGAATTCGTTTTTTGTCATTTGGATTATTTTTTCGTCTTTATAGAAAGCATTTCCTTTTTCCGGCAAATTTTTCCATTCTGATTTAAATCCGTTTTCTTTTACTTTTTCAAAGTATTCTTTTATTTTCTCATAATGTTTTTCTGATTTTTCCATAAAATTTTTTTCCGGCTTAAATCCTTGTTTTAATAAATTGCAGAAAGGATATTTTTTCCAGAAAGAAGTTTCTTTTTTTAATGAAATAAACGGAAATAATTTGCATTGCTCTGGTTTAACTTCGTGAATTGTGCACAGCCCTTTTTCCAGAAAAACACATTTTTTTGTTTTTTTTAATGCAAGGTTTGGCAGAACAAAAAAATATTTTAAATTAGTTTTTTCTTTTAGTTTTTCCCTGAATTTTTTCGGCAGTTTTAAGTAATGCAGTACAAAAGGGTTTTTTGAGTTAAATGAAGGAAAAAATTGAATTGATAAATCACAATATTTTTCAATAAATTCTTTTTCAATTAAATTAAGTTTTTTTTCAATTTTTTTTGCTTCTTCTGGGAGTAAAGTAATATTATATTGCTTGCAGCACTCCTGACAGGCTGAACAAACGCTTTTAATTGATTTCATTTAAGAATATTTACTGCTTAAAAGCTTTAAAAAACAAAGTTTTTTTGCCTCTATAGCTCAGTGGTAGAGTGACTGACTTGTAAAACCGCCCTTTTTCTTTTTTCCGAAAAAGAAAAAGTGCAGGTTGCCCAAAAAGAAAAAAGGCAGCCTTGTCAGGATGGTAACGAAAGGCAAGACTGAAAGTCTTGCAAGCTCGGCTGAAAGCCGTGCACCGTTACGCCTGCACGGAAGCAGGCAATCAGTAGGTCGGGGGTTCAAATCCCCCTAGAGG
>PFAI01000050.1 GCA_002763225.1 Candidatus Diapherotrites archaeon CG10_big_fil_rev_8_21_14_0_10_31_34 | reverse complement strand
TTCAGTAAAATTTGCGTCTGCATAATTTGTGTCTTTGCTTGGATTTAAATCAATTCTATAATGTTTTTTATTGCATCCTGAACCATTTCCGTCATAACAATTTAAGTGAATGTTTGCATCAAATGACTGCCAGAATTCATTTACATCAATTGATGTTGTTGGAGGGTAACCGGTTGTAATTGTTTTGCTTGAAGAATTTTTTTGTGGAGCAAATTCGCTTAAAGCTTTAATTCTTAAATCAAATGTTTGGATTTCATTTGAGTCTTGGTTTATTTTTACTGCCCAGTTCAAGTCATAAGAATCTGATTGATTCAAATCAAATTCTTGAAGCGGATTATTTCCTGTAATTAAAATGATTTTTCCTGAACTTGAATTAACGTCCTGCCAGTCATTGCAGTCTTCTCCTTCACACCATTGAATGAAAGAATTTGTGTCTCCGCAAAAACCTTTTGTGCAAGAAGTTGTTGCTTTAATTATTATGTTTTGGTCTGTTCCGTGTTCAGTATAACTAAAATAAGGTTTAATCCAAGTAATGCCTAAAGTTATTTCTTCCATGCAGATTGCAGTTCTGTATATTGATGAATTAACATATGCTCCGTTTCTGTATAAAGCACATCTAGCTAAATGATTTGAAATGTTTGAGTCGTCTCCACAGTTCACGTATTCGTTTGAAGCTCCGCTTAATTCGTTTGTCGGAACAATGCAGCTTCCGGCTAAATAAAAAGAATTATAACTTATTTCAGGCATTCCTTTTGGGTTAATTATGTCTGCCCCACAGTTTAATCCAAAAGAGTTTTCGTCTCCAGGAGTGTTTGGCAAAGTAATCCATTCTCCGCTTACCCCTTCATTTGTCTGCCATATTGTATGATCAGGGCAACCTTCACTTCCAGTAAAAGTCCAAGTGCATTGAACTGATTCCTGGTCTCCTTCAAACATAGCAGGAATAACATTCATTCCAACAACAGCCCTGCACAAACCATCAACCCAATAAAAATTCATTTTAAAGTTTTTGTTTTTTGGGATTTCTCCAGTAGTTAGTTCAACTGAAACAAAATCTTTTTCTCTGCTTAAATTAAATGCTGCAGTCAAATTTTCATCAACCCATTCCAAGTATTCTCCGTCTAAATAGTATTCGTTATCCCACCAAAAATCAATGTTTCCGTTTGACTGCAAATCATATAAATGATAATAATTGTCTAGTACATTTGAGTATTCTGTGTAGTTTCCATTTGAAATTGGGTATTCTTCGTAGTAAGGATAATCTACTTTAAAGTAATCGTTTTCATAATCTCTTGAAGCTCTTATGTTATAGTCTTTCACTGAAAACTTTATGTAATCCAAGTTCTTTGTTGCCCTAATCTGAGGAGTAACAGTTATTCTTCCATCGTATTCCCCTAAATAATAAACTAAATTGATGTCTGTTGAATGAAAGTTATAATTTAGTTTTCCAATTAATTTAACATAAAACTCATTTTCTTCTGTTATCCAAATCAAAGGAATTTCTTCAGTACACTTCCTTATTATGTTTGGACCTTTTTTTGCTTCCAAACAAAACTCTTTCTTACTCCAAAAAGCATAAAAGTCATTAGTTAAATCAATGCCAGTTTCAGCATCAATGAAATAATGATGATAATCATTATGTAAATCATAATAGTTTCCTTCAGCATTAAAATCAATTCCCAGTTCTGCCTGAACAAACGGAATCAAAACCAATGCCATTACCAACAATATTTTTTTCATCAATTATTACCCCAATAAAAATAATTTAAATCAAACAAAGAAAACATCAAATTCGAATCCAAAGAAGAATACTCAGCTCCCTTAAATTTCCTGTAAGCATAACCAAGTTTTCCGTTAACTAAACCTTCATCTAATGCAATTGGATTAGAACAATTTGCATCAAAACAATGAGTTATCCCCATTTCTTTATTCCAATGCCCGTCAAACCCAACCAAATAAACATTAAACAATCCATTTACTTGAGAAGAAAACAAAGCATACAAATAGCTTCCATCAAAAGTTAGCACTGGATCAACCGAGTTTAGTTCCGAAACTAATTCAGCTGAACTCCACTCATCTGAATACTTTCTATAATAAACGTTTTCGTCAACATAAACTAAATGGAATGAATTTCCGTCTGCAACCAAATAAGGATAATTTCCATTTCCAATAGTTTGCGGTGCACTCCATTCCTGTGCAACAGGATTTCTAATAGAATAATTTAAATCGTTTTCATAAGAATAAACAACCATTACCTGATTGCTTTTATCTGCAGCACTTGAAAAATAATCTGAGTAACTACTAAACTCTGGATTAAAAGTTAAACCATCAGTTGAGTAGTAAGTCAGCATTGAAGACTTGTATGGAATTACTTCAAATGAATCCTGTTTTTGGGCAACTAATTTATCATAGTAATCGTATAATGAAATTGTTATGTTATAGTTTCCTGTTTGTTTCCAGTTACTCCACTCAATTATGAAATTTTTTGTTTGTCCTGCATACAATGAACCAGTGTTTTCATCAAAAAAATAGTTTTCCGGGCCAGTAATGTTTACATTATAATAGAACTCTGAATAAGTTATTTTTGGATTAAAGTTTATTACATTAAAATCTCCAATAATGTTTTGGTCAGGATAAACAAACTGGTTTACGTCTAATTCACTTACTTCAATGTGCCTGATTGCAGTGAAAGCTGAAAAGTTTTCATCAACATTGTCTCCTTTAACATTCACAATTATTTCGAATAACCCTGCTTGACTTGAATTAATGTCTGTCCATTCAATTTTAGTTGAAGTATGAGAACTCAAATCATCAAAGTTTTTTGTCAGTAAATCAGCTGTAGTTAATTCTGCCGACAAAATCAATTCAGCATTTGCATTCTTTAATGTCGCACCTTCATTTGTTATTATTGCATTTAAATCAAATAATTCGCCTAAATCCTGTAATGGAGAATACTCAAAGTTAATTGAAAGCTCTGGCTCAGAATAAACTGTAATTGAATTAAAATCCTGATTATTT
>PFAI01000039.1:1931-4012 GCA_002763225.1 Candidatus Diapherotrites archaeon CG10_big_fil_rev_8_21_14_0_10_31_34 | reverse complement strand
ATGGAAATTAAATGAATTAGTTTTAGAAACAAAACTTTCTTTTTCTAATTCAAAAGAAATTCTTTCTTCTATGACTAATGTAGAAAAAGTCAGGGTAGTTAAATCAAAACCTGAAGGTAAATTCATTTCAGCTGAATTAAACAAAGAACTTGTATTGCATTTAAACATTGAAGCAGATTCAGATTTAAAAAATAAATGGGAGTTAGCTGAATTAACAAGGTTAATCCAGTCTGAAAGAAAGCAAAAAGGATTTAATCCAAATGAAGTAGTTAAACTGAATTTTGATTGTTCAGATAAAAAGTTTTTGAGTAAATTCAAATCCGAAATTGAGGAAAGCACTAATACAAAATTAGTTGAAGCAAAAGGGGAAATGAAAAAACTGCTTGAAAGAGAATTTTATTTTGAGTTTTAACTTGTAAAAAGCATATATTTAAATAATATTTATGCCCTTATTTTAATGGTGATTTGCCATGAATTTAAGTTTAGAGTTTAAAGGGCATTTAGAGGAAATAATTGAAAGAGCTATTGATAAAGGTTTGGTTAAAACAAGAGCTGAAGCTGTAAGGCTTGGCTTATTAGAGTTAGATAAAGAATATCATTTAGCTGAAGCTGATTATAGTCCTGTTGATGAACTGCCTTTAAAGAAAGAGTTTGTAAAAGAACTTGTCAAGAGAAGCAGGGAAAAATCAATTAAAGCCAAAAGCATTGATGATTTGTTTAAGTGATTTTATGGCTTATTCTTTAAAATACAATGAAAAAGCAAAGCAGGAGATAAAAAAGCATTGTAAAAAAAACAAGGAAATGGAAAAAGTCATAAGAAGAAAATTAAGGCAGATTATTGAAAATCCTTTTTATTTTAAACCTTTAAGAAAACCAATGCAAAATTTAAGGCGAGTTCATATTCTGAAAAGTTTTGTTTTGGTTTATTCTATTCAAGAAAAAGATAAAACAGTTACTGTTGAGTTATTCAAACATCATGATGAGGTTTACAAGTTTTAATGAAATAATTTTTTCTAAAAAGGTTTATTTCCTTTCCTCAAAAATATTTTTTCTTTCTTTTTTTTCGCCTTTTTCTGCAGGATAACCAACTGCTACAGAGCAAATCACATTAAGGTTTTCAGGTAACTTCAAAATTTCTTTTGCTAATTCCTTATTCACTTTTCCAATCCAGCAGGTCCCTAATTCCAGTTCAACTGCCTGAAGCATTAAGTTTTCAATGCTTGCAGCGACATCCAAGTGATTATAAATTTTGTTTGCTCCATCCCAGAATTTTTCGTTAACTGTTTTCCAGTCACCACAGCACACAATAATTATTGGAACTTTTTTTATCCAGTCCTGCTGAAAAGCTTTTTCTAATTCTTTTTTTGTTTTTCCTGAAACAAAAAAAAACTTTCTTGCCTGAAGGTTTGCAGCAGAAGGAGCCCAAATTAATGCTTCTTTTAGTAATTCAATTTTTTCTGGTTCAATTTCCTTGTCTTTGTATTTCCTGATACTTCTTCTTTTTTGAATTGCTTCTTTTACATGCATTTAATCTCTCTGATAAAATAGAAATCAAAAAAAATTTTAAGGCCGCATTTTTCTTATTCTTCTTGCTTTTGCTCTTCCGATTAAATGAATTCCAATTCCATTTTTGCTTTTAGTGTTCCAGACTTTTTTTATTCTGTTGCTTCTGGTTTTCCAGTTTTGCATTAATTTTTGGGTCCATGCTTTTGTTCTTACAGTATTTCTTAATAAACTGGCTGAACTTCTGGTTTTAATTCCTCTTGCCCTCCACCAAGCTAATTCAGGTGTTCCTTTAATCATTTCTCTTGTTTTATTTTTTCTGTCTCTGATTCTTTTCATTCTTTCTGCAAATTGCTTATTTGTTCTTTCAATTTCTGTTTTTGCTTTGTTCCTTGTTTTTTTTATTATTGCTTCTGCTTCTGCTTTAACTATTCCTCTTTTTCTTCCTGCTTTTCTTTCTTTTGTTAATCCGGTTATTTCTGTACTTAATTTATCAAAATTTTTTGCTGCTGGACTGTCACTTTTAGGGTAACTTTTAGTTTCTCTTACAATTTCCTGTGAAATATGCGTTCTTAACT
>PFAI01000039.1:1252-1918 GCA_002763225.1 Candidatus Diapherotrites archaeon CG10_big_fil_rev_8_21_14_0_10_31_34 | reverse complement strand
AGGCGATTCCCTGTCTGTTTTTAAAGTATCATAAAAATTAGTTCTGGCTTCTTTATATTCTTGAACATATCCTTTAAGTTCTGTTATTTCATTTTTATAACTCATATTATCAATAAAATATTGTTTTTCTTTTAATAAAAACTTTTCTGTTTTCTTTGAATTCATGGAAACATTTAAATAGAAAAAACCTTTATATTGTTCTATTGAGCAATTATACATAGTGATTTAATGAATAAAAACCATGTTTTTGGCGGAATTGCAGTTTTAGCGCTTATTGCAGTTTATTTTATTTTTTTCAGTTCCACAGTTTATTCTTTTAATTCAGGTTTAACTCAAATTAATTCTTTGTGGGAAAAACAAGAGCTTAAGCCGGTTGATTTAACTTCTCCGGTAAAAGTTTATTCTTTAAATGAAGCAAAATTAATTAACTTAAAAGCAGGTTTAACTGAATTTCATTCTGCTGTGGAAAAACAAGAGGCTTCAGAAGACAAAGAAAAATTGTTGTTGTTAACTGAAATCGAATTGGATTTAGTGGATAATGCTTTAATCCAGAAAAAGAATTTTGATTTAATTGATTTTTTTGATTCAACTGAATATGATTTTGATGTTTTATGCTCTTCAATGAATAAAATAGATGAATTTGAAGCAAATCTTTTATTGCAAAAA
>PFAI01000039.1:0-1206 GCA_002763225.1 Candidatus Diapherotrites archaeon CG10_big_fil_rev_8_21_14_0_10_31_34 | reverse complement strand
TCTTCTGATAACAAGCTTTCTCAATTAACTTCAATTATTTCAACCATTAAAGGGGTCTGTTAATGAAAAAAATTCTTTTGATTTTGTTTGTTTTTCTTTTTTCTTCTGTTGTTTTTGCAGGAGAAATTTCCTGTAATGGTTCTGAAAGAAATTATTCTGCAGTTTTTTCTGACGGAGACTATTGTTTAATCCCTGTTTTAGACGGAAAAGGAATGGTTAAAGTTTTAGTTGATAATGTTGTTTTTCCTTCGAAAGGAACATGGTATTTTAATATTTCTTCTTTTTTTAGCATAATGCCTGAAGCAGATCCTAATGGGCTTTTTACTGAGGAAAAATTAGATTGTGGGCATTTTTTAACTGATATTTGGAAAATTCAGGGGGATAATACTGAATATAAGACTGAAACAAAACCAGATGGAACCTGGCCAAAGAGTATTGTTTGCGATACCCAAAGAGGAATGTTTTACAATGATGTGGATTTAGCTACTTTAACAATATCAGAAAAACCAACTTCAAAAAACCTTAAGCTTGATATTGAATTAGAATCAGATGACGCTTTTAAAGAATATTTGGGTTTAGAATTAGGAAAAACAGTTGACGAAATTGATTTTAGAAAGAGTTCACAGCAATTCAGCTTGTTTGAGTCAACAGGGCTTGGAAAACTTATTTCAATTAAAAACGGGAACCTTGAAACAGGAGCTGAACTGCATTTAACCCAAAAACTTGATTTAAAAAATAATAAAATAATATTTGAATTAGTTAATGAAGACCCAGAAAAAGTTTTGTGCGGTAACCTTGAGGTTTCTTTGCTGGATTCAGAAGGAAAAACTTATGGGTGCAATGGTTTGGCTGAAGTAAAAATTGTTTATAATAAAGAAGAAACAGAAAAATACACTGAATCTTCAAAAGGCATTGAATACTTTTTTAATATTGAATTAAAAATTTTATCAGAGGAATTTTTAAAAGAAGGAAAATCCACTGACTGCATTGAAGACTGGAAATGCAGTGATTGGAGTGCATGTGCTAACGGCCAGCAGACCAGAACATGCACAGACAAAAACAAATGTGGTACAACAAAAGACAAGCCTTCAGAGAGAATAAACTGCTTTGAATCAAATTTAACTCAGGCACAAACCCAGTTGAATTCATTGATTTTAGAAAAATATTATGGAGAAATTTTTTCTCTTTCAAGAGGAGAGTGGCCTG
>PFAI01000058.1 GCA_002763225.1 Candidatus Diapherotrites archaeon CG10_big_fil_rev_8_21_14_0_10_31_34 | reverse complement strand
TTTTTCTGCTGGATCTAATCCAAGCGCAAGAGCTGGTAAACCATCAGTTACAATATTCAGCCAAAGCAATTGAATTGGAATCAAAGGAATAATTACTTCAGGTTTATCCCACCAAATAATAATAGCAAAAAAAATCAGTAATACCTCTCCTAAATTGCATGACAGTAAATAATTCACAAACTTTGTTATGTTATCATAGATTCCTCTTCCTTCTTGTATTGCATCAACTATTGAAGCAAAATTGTCGTCCATTAAAATCATTTCACTTGATTCTTTTGCTATATCAGTTCCTTTTATTCCCATTGAAATTCCCATGTCAGCTTTTTTCAGTGCAGGAGCATCGTTTACTCCGTCTCCGGTCATTGCAACAACATGGTTTTTTGCCTGAAGTGCTTTAATTATTTTCATTTTATGGGCAGGATTAACTCTGGCAAAAATATCTATGTTTTCAATTCTTTCTTCTAATTCTTTTTCAGAGATTTCTTCTAATTCTTTTCCGCTCAAAGAATTTGTTCCCAAACCTAATTCTTTTGCAATAGCTTTTGCTGTTCCAAGATAATCTCCTGTAATCATTATTACTTTTATTCCTGCCTGCCTGCATAACTCTAAAGAATATTTTACTTCTTTTCTTGGAGGGTCATTCATTGCCTGTAAACCCAAAAAAATCATTTGTTCTTCTTTTTCAACGTTTTCCTCTTTAAATGCAAAACCTAAAACCCGCATGGATTTTTCAGCCATTTCTTCGTTCATTTCTTTAATTTTTTCTTTGTCTCCAAAAGTAATCTGTCTTATTTCTCCTTTCTCAAAAATTTTAGTGCATAAATCCAGTATTACATCTGGCGCTCCTTTTGAAAAAGAAATTTTTTGATTTTTATGTAAATGAATTGTAGTCATTAGTTTTCTTTCAGAGCTAAAAGGAATTTCTCCAGTTCTTGGATAAATTAATTCCAGTTTTTCTTTTTTTATTCCTGCTTTTTCGCCAGCTACAAGCAAACTCAATTCTGTCGGGTCTCCAATCATTTCTTTTTCTTCTAAAATTGAATTATTACATAAAACCCCTGCATTTAAAATCATGCTTAAATCCACTGGCTCTTTTCCTGACAAAAACTTTCCTTTAGTATTGTACCCTTCTCCTGTTACCTCTATTTTTTGTGATGAAAAATATATTTCTCTTACAGTCATTTCATTTTTAGTTAATGTTCCTGTTTTGTCTGTACAAATTACGTCAACTGACCCAAGTGTTTCAACTGCAGGAAGCCTTCTGATTAAAGACTTTTTTTTCACCATTCTCTGAATTCCTAATGCAAGAGAAATAGTTACTATTGCCGGAAGTCCTTCAGGAATTGCTGCTACAGCCAGACTTACTGCAAGCATAAATGCATCAGAAGTTTTTTCCGGAGTCATTGAAGTTAAATGCAGTAAAACCTGGCTTAAAAAAACTATTACACAAATAATTATTGTTGCTACTGCAATCCATTTGCTCATAAAAGCCAGTTTTGTCTGCAGTAAAGTTTGAGGTTCTTTTTGTTCCTGCAGCATTCCTGCAATTTTTCCTATTTCTGTCTGCATTCCAGTTGAGACAACAATGCCTTTTCCTTTTCCTTTAGAGATTACAGTTCCGGAAAAAACCATGTTAGTTCTTTCAGCTAAAGGAGTTCCTTTAACTAATTCAATTGTTTTTTTTTGCACTGGCAAACTTTCTCCTGTCAAAGAAGCTTCTTGTGTTTCTAAAGAAATTGCTTCAATTAACCTGATGTCTGCCGGAACCTTCATTCCTTCTTCAAGCAAAATTAAGTCTCCCGGCACCAGTTGTTCTGAATTAATTTCAATTGTTTTGCCGTTTCTTTTTATTACTGCTTTTAAATTCATTAATTTTTTTAGTGCATCAATTGATTTGTCTGCATTATACTCTTGAACAAAACCAATTACTGCATTAACTAAAACTAAAATCAGTATTACTATTGCGTCAACTGTTTCTCCGATAAAAAAAGAAATTATTGTTGCTGCAATCAAAATCCAGATAATCAGGCTCTTAAACTGGCTTGCAAGAATTTCCAGTTTAGTTGTTTTTTTTCCTTCTTTTAATTTGTTTAAACCAAACTTTTCTTTTTTTTCAAATGCTTCTTTGTCAGTCAATCCATCCTGTGAACTATTTAGTTCTTTAAATACTTCATCGATTTTTAATGAATAAAATTCAGTCATCTCTAAAATTAGGTTAAACTAGTTAAAAAAGTTAATTAATGAAATCCTAAAAAACTTCAAAAACTAGGCTAATAATTATTATTTATGTTTTTTTTCTCAAGGAGTAGTTTTTTTACTATTTCTTTTTATTATGATTCTCTTTTTTTTCCTGCGATTTTTCTTTTTTTCAATCCAATGAGGGTCAGTCTTATGAGAGTTACTTTTTGTCTTTCCGCCAAAAAACATCTCTTTGGCTGGTGTGCGTATTAAAGGAAGTTCAGGCAGTTCGTAAACAAAAATTCGTTCCCCTGTTGGCCCTCTTCTTGTTCCAACAAAAGGCACTTTATTTAATTTTTTTAGTGATTCAAAAACTCGTGTAGGGCTTCCTGTCATTTGATAAGGGTTTTTTGCAATAGGCCTTATCATTGGCTTTTTTTTTCGCTTGTCTATTATTCTTCTTTTTTTGGGTAATCTGACTTTTGGGCTCATATCAATCAATAAATAAACGGCTTAGTTTAATTTAAACCTTTCTTTTTAGTTTTTGTTTTAAACTAAATTCAGGTTTTTGATTAATAGAATAACTACAATTACCATTACTGCAACTATTACAACAAATTCAGGGGACATTTTTGGTCCTCCAGTGTCTACATCAAAGAACCTCATTATCCCTAAAGAAGAACTTGGACCGCTTGCTCCTGAACCTCTAGTCAATTTAACCATTTAACATCACTTTAATACTTTTTAAACAAAAAGTTTAATAAGAAATAAATTCTATTAATACTCTGGTTGAATAGAAATTAAAAAGGTTTTGCTGAAACTAATTTTTTTGTTCAACCTTTTTTTTAAAAAGGTTGTTTTGGTAAAGCTTTTAGAAAAAGGTTTTTGCTGAAAGCAGTTTTTGGTAAAGCTTTTAGAAAAAGGTTTGGTTATGGAAGAAGCACAAATTAGAAGATATATTAATGATTCATTTCATGTTTTGACTTTGATTCTTTTAATCATGATTATTCTTGGAATAATGACTTGGGCAGGAGTAACTAAATGCTCTGCTATTCCTGGCTGGTGTTCAGTTTATTATTTGTTTGCAGGTGAACCAAATATTTTGATTGTATATGGAGAAACAGGTTTAGGAGACCCGTTTCTTTTAGAAAAAGCAATTGAAAATCCAGAGTATTTAGGCAAGAGAGCTGAAATGGTTCAATTAAAAAACATCAGTCCTGGTTTGCTGAAAAACTATAAATTAGTTATAGTTGACAGAGCAAAAAAAATGAGCACAGAAGAAATTTCTTTGTTTATTGATTATGTTTCTGAAGGAGGAAAATTAGTTTGGATAGGAGATTCAGGAACCGAACCCTATGACACTGATTTAATGTTATTAGAATCAGACAGAAGCCCTGGAATGGCTGACACAGAAATTGGCCCTTGGGCAAGAAAACAAATTAAAGACGATGCAAATTATTCAGTTGACTTGGATAAGCTTTTGTCAGTAAGCTTTATTGGAAATTACTGTGATATAAAAACCTGCGGAGATGAATTTCCTTTTATTGGTTACTTCAGGAAAGCGCCTGGACCAACACATGATTTAGTTAAAGGATTAGACCCAAGATTTGAAATGAGAGCAGATTTTTCTGTTGTAAAAAAACGCTTGGATAAATACAATAATGAAGTTTTAACTGTTGATGCTTTTAGTGCAATAATAGATGAAAAAGGTTTAGTTAAACCAAAAGGAACAAATTACGGAGACGTTTTTTCAATTATAATGGTTTCTTCTGCTTCAGGTTTAGGCGAAACAATAGTTTATTTTGCTGTTCCCCCAGAAACTTTTTCAATGGAAGGACAACCAAACAAAACTTTTTTGTTTGTAGAAAACATGTATTATGCTTTGCTTGAATAGCCGCTTTCGCATCGCGGTTGCGTCCGCGAGTAACGCGTGCTATCTTCGATAGCACTGTAATAAACGTTTCGCCGTTTGAGCACGAGGCACGACTTCATTTCATTCAGTCCTGCTGTCTATCTTCAAAACACAATTTATAAAATGCATTATCAGACCATTGTGTATCCAAACATTTTTCTCCTTTTCCACAATCTAAATCTGAATTGCAAAGTTTTTCAGATTTCAACTCCAATTCAATTTTTGTTGCCCAAAAATCTTTTCCCGGATTTGCTCCTCCAGCTTCTTTTGAGTCTAATTTGCCTGTTACAATTACTTGATCTCCGTTTTCAATTCCTTTAACCATTACTGGATCATACCAAATTACTAAACTTTTTTCTCCTGAAGTTAAATCAAAACACAAACATAAAACTTCTCCTAAACCACTTACTTTTCCCTGAATTTTTATTTCTTTTTCATAAACAGGATTTTCTAATAATTCAGCGACATTAAATATTTTTTCTTGTGCGGGTTTTGGTTCAACACAACCAGAAAAAATAACTGAAACCAAAATTAAAACAATAAAAATCTTTTTCATGTTTTATTTAATGTTTTTTCTGGTTTAAATTCTTTTGCTTTTTTTTTCATTTCTTAATCAGAAAGCTTTATAAACTAAAAACGCTTTAATATTGCAGTTTGAAAGTCTTTAAAGATAAATATTTAAAGAACTAAAAACAATTAATGTATACAATAATTTTTTTGGAGGAAGGAAGATGTACGATGAAGGAGGAATGGCGCCTGAACCAATGTCTCAGGATTTTGGTCCACATGATTCAGGAGTTCAGTCAAAACTAAAGTATTCCTTAGAAGGAATAATCCCATTAATTTTAATTATAATAATAATTGCTTTTTTAGGGCATCAGTTTGGTTTCTGGAATATTCCAGGGTTAACTGATAAAGGTCCAATGCGCATGCTGATTATTGGAAGTCCTTCAGCTGAATTCAAAGACGTATTAAATCAGGACAAAGATTTAGTCAGATATGATTTCAGGGGTGCTGACAGACTTAAAACTAATCCAGAAGACATTTTAGGTGAATATGATATTGTGGTTTTAGACCAGCATTTGGAATCAGAAAAAGATATTTCAAGGCAGTTAGGTGAAGCAATAAAGGATTATGTCGGCAAAGGTGGAAAATTCATTTTAGTAATGGATTCAGGTATTAGAAGAACAAATGATTCAGCAATATTAGGCTGGGAAGCAACTTTTGGAGACATTGTCCCTGTTTCTTGTGATATTATAGGAGAAGATGATGTAAGAGGATGCACTAAAAAAGTTTATGTTACAGGAAGAATTTACAGAGACGATTTCAAGCATCCAATAATGAAAGGAATAGAATATGCTCCAGGAGAAGGAGGATACAATTATACTCTTGAAACTTTGCCGGTTAATATTACAGGAAACCAGATTGCATGGATTGAAATGTATCCTTATGAAAGCGAAGCAGACCAATATCCAGCAATAGTTGAAAAAAAGCTTGTAATCGGAAAAAGCCTTTATTTTGGTTATGACCCAGGGTATTCAAAAGGAATCTTTGACGCAACTTTAAAGTATCTGAGATAATTTATCTCAGATTTTCCTATTTTTTTTCTTTTTAACGCAACTTTAATAAACACAATCTTTTATAATTAACTACAGCCATATTCAGTAAACAATAAACTATAAATAACACTTTGGAGGTGCAGAGTTATGGCAGAAGAAAATACTATTTTTATTGGAAAGAAAGGCACAATGGCATATGTTTTGGCTGTTGTAACACAAGTTAATTCAGGAGCAACTGAAATAGCAATTAAAGCAAGAGGAAAAGCAATTTCCAGGGCAGTTGATGTATCTGAAATAGTCAGAAACAAGTTTATGAAAGACTTAAAAATTACTAGCATTTCAACTTCAACAGAAGAAATAGCAACAGATGAAGGCGGGCCATTAAAAGTTTCTTCAATAGAAATTCTAATGAAGAAATAAGCCGGTTGCGTCCGCTCCGAGCTGCTCCTCGGAAGAGAGCGTGCTACTTTCAGTAGCACTGCTTTAAAACGTGAGTAACGCGTGCTATCTTCGATAGCACTGCAATAAACTTTTAAGAAAAGTTTAAGCAAAATGCACGACCTTCGGTCCTGCTGTTTCGTCGTTTGAGCACGATAACCGTTTCGCCGGTTAAACACGATGCACCGTGCTTTGCATGGGGCTGGCGCAACTTTATGTTTCGCACTGTTACTCGCGAGTGGAATCGTGATAGCATTGTTTTTTTCTTTTTTAGAAACATTTAAATACTTTGATAGAGGTATAATAGTTACGCTGTGGAGACAAAATTTTTAGAATTTTGGTGTGCAGTGGTTTTTTAAAAAAGCATTAAGCTGAAAAAACAAAAACTGTTTCTTTGAGTTTTATTCCAGCTAAAGCTATTTTTAATGCAATTGATTTTATGCTTATTACTTTAAATAAGGAGGAATTTTTTATGGGCGACGAAGACTTTGACGACATAGAAGAAACAGAAGACGACGACTAAGTAAACTCAGAAAAACTGTTTTAACTTGTTTGATTTGCTTTTGTCAAATCAAACAATTTCTTTTTTTTCAAATTTTTAAATTATATAAATTTATATAATTGGCTTCTAATCTAAAATCCAAAAACGAAAAGCTTTTAAATATCATGATACTATCATGATATGACATGAATAATCATGATATGTTCAAGGAGTTACTCAAATCCAGGGAAGCAGTAAAAAAACTGTCTCCTAAATTTGATGAACTCACAATGGACATTCAGGATTTATTCCAGCAAAGCAAGGATCCATTTTTCGTTGCAATGCTGTTATTTAAGTTGGCTCAGGAAAGGGAAGCAACAAACAAAATTTTATCTGACATTAATGACAAATATGATAACATAATGTTAGAGCTTAAAACAGGTAAAGTTCCTGAAGTAAAAGAAGAAAATTCTTTTATTTTACTGGCCGAACAAGACAAAAAAATAATGGATTTAGTCACTAAAAAAAATGCAGTTACAGCTTCAGAGATTCAAACTGAATTGAATTATAAAGGAGTTAATGCTGCCTCTCAGAGACTGAATAAATTATTTAAGGAAGGCTATCTGAAAAAAGCTCAGTCAGGAAAAAAAGTTTTGTATTTCATCAAACAAAACTTTTAGAAAAAGTTTTATCAAAAGAAAAGTTTTACTTTACTCCCACGCTTGTGCCAAGCCGTAAAATTACTAATAAGACCCCCCAGTTTTATTTTAATGGCTTGGCACAAACCTTTTTACCCGCCTTTTCCAAAAGGCAGGTTGCCAAAAGGATGCTTAACTTCCTTAACACAATACCAAAAAATAATTCCTTACTTTCAATACCAGAACCTTTTTAAAAAAGGTTCAACAAAAAAGAAAAAAGTTGTATCAAAAACACAACCTTTCAAAAAAGGTTCAACAAAAAAAGACCTTCTTTGCCAAAAGAAAAAAACTTCCACAACCTTTTTCAAAAAAAGGTTGAACAAAAACAGAATTTGCAGAATTTTCTGGAACGCTTTGCAGAAAAGCAAAGCGTTTTCCACTACTTCTTTTATTAATCTCTAAGTAATAATTTATTTATGAAAAAAATGCGTTTTCTTCCAATAAGAAAAGAAATAACCCGTTTTGTTTTAAGAAGGAAATGGGGTGAATGGTATTCTACTGCTACTAAAAGGAGAGTCTTGAAATTGGGAAAAACTTTTTTTGATTCTTTTCCTTCTCTTAAACTGAAAGGAAAAAAAAGAATTGCATATTCTGTTTCTGGTGAAATAGACAAGGATTACTGGTCTTTAATGGATGAATCCCCTGCTTCGATCAGTTTAAGGCAATCTGATGTTAATTTAAAAAAAAATAAAGTTTTGACAACAGTTTATTTGGGTTTTCAAAAGAATAATTTAATAGTGGAAGGAATTAAAGGGGGCAGGAAAGTCCGCTCAAACCTTGATGTTTTTAGTTCAATCCATAAAAAAAATGCTTTTGATTTTTTGTTTGATTTAATTGAAGAGCATGCAAAAAAAACTGGTTTTGTTTCAGTTAAGATCAGAGTTCCAGAAACTCTTCAGGCATATTATGCAGTGGGAAAAAAAGGCCTGCCAGAACAAGAAGTTGAAGCAATAAGAAAAAGAATGATTGCTTTATATGAAAGATTAGCTGAAGCAAGAGGCTTTACCAGAAAAGGAGATTTTTACGTTAAAGAGCTTTAACTACCATCGTTCTATTTCAATTATGTTTGTTTCAATTATTCTTTTCAGCATTTTATCTGTTATTTCTAAATCCTTGTTTAAGTATTCTTTGATTTTTTCCATGTTGCCTTTAATGCATTCTTCTGCCACCATTGAACCATCCATTTCATGCAGTTCAATGTCTAATGCTTCGCCGAATTCTTTTAGTTTTCCTCTTGTAAAACCATACCTAAAAGCAGAAACTTTTTCCCTTAAGTCAATTATTTCTTTTATTTTGAAAGGAAAAATTTTTACGTTATTGATAAAACTTCTTGTCACTAAAAAAGGCAAATCAAATTCCTTTAAATTAAATCCAACAATTTTTTTCTTTAAGTCTTTTCCAATAAAGTTTTTGATTTCTTTCCAGAATTCTTCTAGCATTAGTTTCTCGTTTTCATCCTGAATTACAATGTTTTTTGAGCCATGCCTTAACCCTATTGCTACAGTTCTTGAGTCAATTGGATTTAATAATTTTTTTTTGTCTGTTTCGCTTAACTCTAAATAGCCTTCTAATTCTATCGGGCAGGTTTCAATGTCAATTATAATGTATTCCATTAAAGATTTTCCTTTGAAACAGTTTTTAATGTTTTTTGAGGCTGAATGCCGTTGATAAAGTTTTTGTTTTGCAAAAATCTTTTTGGCAGCTTGCATTTTTCTGAAAAAGGCAGAACGCAAACTATTTAATTGTGTTTTGCGTTGTATTACTGATAATTATGTCAATTGATTTAGGAGAAAAAAAAGCTGTTATTGGAAGAAGCCTTCATGACCTGGAAAAATACAGGGAAAAAGGAACTGCTTATATTGGTAAAGTGGTTATGAGTTCAGGCGAAAACCCTGTTTTAGGAAGAAAAATCTTGATGGATATAGCCAAGCCTCATGTGGTTTTAATCTGCGGCAAAAGAGGTGGAGGAAAATGCCTTGACGGAGATACTTTGATAACTTTAGAGGATGGCTCTTTAACTCCAATAAAAGCTTTGGAGAAAGACAAAAGAAAAATACTTAATTTGAATCACAAGTATAAAATTGAGAAGGCAAATAAAACTGAATTTTACAAAAGAAAAGTAAACAGGATGCTTAAGATTTCCTTGAGAAGTGGAAAAGAAATTAAACTGACTCCAGAACATCCGTTGCTTACTATTAATGGTTGGATTCCTGTACAAGAATTAAATAAAGGTTCAAGGATTGCAACGCCGAGAAAAACAGAAGTTTTTGGGGAAGAATTCTTGAAGGAAAGCGAAGTAAAGCTTTTGGCTTACCTGATTGCAGAAGGGCACACAAAACTGCAAACTGTCTGGTTCAGCAACGAAGATAAAGTTTTAATAGAGGACTTCAAGAATGCAGTGAATGATTTTGATTTAAATTTAACTGTAAACTTAAGCCAAAAAAACAATTACAGGGTAGTGTGCAAAAGCCTTAAAAAAAAGATTTTGGGGGATAAGAAAGTTAATCCGCATACTTTAAAGAACTGGCTTAAAGAATTAGGGATTTACAATTTAACTTCAGCAAACAAAGTTATTCCTGAAATAATTTTTAAAATACCAAAACAAAAAGTTGCCTTGTTCTTGAACAGATATTTTAGCTGTGACGGAACAATTTATTTTGATTCCAATACAAAAAGCTGGAGGGTTTCCTGTGCGTCAAACTCAGAGCAAATAATCAGATCTATTCAACACTTGTTAACTAGATTTGAGATTTTCAGTATATTAAGAAAAAAAATAAACGTGCTTAATGAAAAAACTTTTGGTAGTTTTGAGTTAGAGTTAAAAGGAGAAAACATTGAAAAGTTTTTGAAGGAAATTAGTTTTTTTGGAGAAAAAGAGTTAAGACAAAAAAATGCATTACAAGAAATCAGGTTTTTGAAGAGAAACCCTAATATTGACACTGTTCCAAAAGAAATTTGGGATCACTATAGACCAAAAAACTGGGCTGAAATAGGGAGAAAGATAGGGTATAAGTTTCCCAAATCTTTAAGGGAAAGCATGCATTATTCCCCTAGCAGACAAAAACTTCTTCAAATAGCAAGAGCCGATGAGAATGAGTTAATTCAGTTAATTGCCCAATCAGATATTTTTTGGGATGAAATAAAATCAATAGAAGAATTAAATGGCGATTTTTGGGTTTATGATTTAACTGTTCCAGAAAACCACAATTTTGTTGCAAACGACATTATTGTCCATAACTCATATTCGCTAGCAGTTTTGCTTGAAGAGTTTGCAAGACAGCCTATCAGCATAAAAAAAAGGATTTCTGTTATTGCAATTGACACTGTAGGAATTTTCTGGACCTTGAAAGTTCCAAACAAAGAAGAAAAAGCTGAATTGTTTAACTGGGATTTGACTCCAGACAAAACTGATGCAAGAGTTTTGGTTCCAAAAGGAAAACTTTCGTTTTATAAAGAAAAAAAGATTCCAGTGGATGGAGCATTTACTTTAAAAGTTTCTGAACTTGAATCAGAGGAATGGCTTGCATTATTTAATTTAAGCTGGAAGGAAGCAGAAGGAGTATTGCTTTCAAGAATAGTTGATGAAATAAAAGAAAAGTTTGGAACTTTATATGATATTCCAAAACTTATTTCTGCTGTTCAATTAGATAAAGATGCAGACAAAAAAACCAAGGACGCAGTAATAGGCAGATTAAAGGTAGCTAAAAGCTGGGGTTTGTTTGAAAAAGAAGGAACCAAAATAAAGGATTTAGCTGAACCAGGAAAAATAACTATTATTGATGTTTCTGCTTATCGTCAGGCAATTGGAATGGAAGGAACAAGAGAAATAATTGTTGCTTTAATTGGAAAAAAATTGTTTGAAGAAAGAATGCTTTACAGAAAAGAAGAAGAAATAAAATTAATTGAAGGAGAAAAAAAAGAAAGTGATATGCCTATTGTCTGGATGTTAATTGATG
>PFAI01000048.1:3233-4440 GCA_002763225.1 Candidatus Diapherotrites archaeon CG10_big_fil_rev_8_21_14_0_10_31_34 | reverse complement strand
TTTTGAAGTCCAGTGAACTTTTCTTACTTTAAAGTTATTGTTTCCTGCTTGTTCACACCAGTTCCACCAGTCAGCATACATGGTAAAAGAAATTACTTCATCATAATAACTCCAAGAATTAGGGTTTTGGTATCCGGTAGAAGCGTTTGCTATTTGAACTCCGTTCATGTCGTACATTTCTATTTTCCAAAAACCTAATCCCAATTCTTCGTTTAAGTCCCAAGAAAAAAGCATTTTATGCCACTCGTTTTTAGGAAAATAAATTTGGGAAGGAGAATAGCTGCCAATACTGCATTCTTTGTGTGTTGAATTATAGTCATCACAGGAAGCTCCAGTTATTTTGTTTGGAGCAGAGCAAATTCCGCCATTGCTTAAACTCAAAAAAATCCTGAAATCATCATAAGTAGTAGAGTAAGCCAGAAACTCAAAACTCAAATTAAAGTCATGAGTTCTTGGATCAGATTTTTCAATTGGAACCCTGCGCATAGCCTGAATAACATCTCCGCCAGAACCATAAGACAACCAGTAATCTTCATAAACAGTAAAAGCACTTGGATGACCCAAAACATAATCATTCAAATCACTAGAAAACCAGTTAAAATCAAAAACAGGAACACAAAAAACAGAAGGAAGAAACAAAATCAAAGCAAAAGCTAAAACTAACTTAAACAAATCTCCCTTCAACGAAAACTCCCCCAATCAATTAAGCAAACAGAAAATATTTAAAGAGAATGCAACGACAAACGACGAAAGCAAACATTTTTATTTTGGTTAATTGTTATTTGTTGTTATGGAAAAGAAATTGGTTTATGGTTTAGTTGTTCTTGTAGTGTTTTTAGTTGTTGCGTTTTTTTTGTTTAATTTTGTTTTAAATCTTTTTGCTTTCAGTGATTCAATTACATACTCAGAGAACATTGAAGCAGAAGACAAATACTGTGAAGAAGATAGTGATTGTAAGATTGTTCATTTAGGCTGTTGCCACAGATATTCAAACCCAAAACTAGTTTCAGTTAACCAAAGCGGAGAACAAAAAATTGCAGAATGGAAACAGGACAACTGTGTTGAATGCAAAATAAATAACTCTGTTCGAATCTTTACTAATATAAGGACTGCTCCATTCTGTCAAGAAAACCAATGTCAAGTAAAATATGTGCCTGGATGCGAAAAAATAAGTTTGTTGTGTAATGAAGATGAAGCCATCAGACAG
>PFAI01000048.1:0-3209 GCA_002763225.1 Candidatus Diapherotrites archaeon CG10_big_fil_rev_8_21_14_0_10_31_34 | reverse complement strand
AGGAATAAACAAAATCAAAGCAAAAGCTAAAACTAACTTAAACAAATCTCCCTTCAACTAAAACTCCCCCAATCAATTAAGCAAACAGAAAAATATTTAAAATAAACTGTACGGCGAAAGACGAAAAGAAAGATTTTTATATAAAGGGCTAATAAGTATATCATGAATTTAAATTTTGTTAAAACTTGGTTTAATGTTTTAATTAAACCTAAAGAAACATTGGATACTAAAGAAACGGTTTTTTCTTTGAAGAAAGCAACTTTTAGTTATTTAATTTCTTTTTTTATTTTAGGGGGAATTGGTTTCCTTTTTTTTATTTATCCGTCAGCACATCTTGAACTGAAGTCTTTATTAACTAGAGTCTTGTTTTTGGGTTTACTTATGATAGGGTTTGGAGTACTGTTAACTTTAGTTTATTACCCAATTTTGTTTGTAATCTCTAAAATGTTTGGGGGGAAAGGAACAATAACAAAACAGTATTGTTTGGTTTCATTAATTTTTCTGCCAGTATTTATTTTGTTATCAATAGTTAATTTTGTAACATTGTTGCTTATGAAATTTTTTTTGCTTCCTTTGGAATTGCTTCCTTTTTTGAACTTAATAATTTTAGTTTATTGGTTATACTTAATGGTGCTTGTTTTAGAGAAAATTCATGAGTACAATAAAGTTAGAGCTTTACTGTCATTAGTATTTTGGATTGTAACAGTACTTATTCCATGGCTTTTAATAACAATTACAAGCATGGTTGACTAGTTATGAGATTTAAGAAAATTTTGATTATGCTTTTAGTTTTCTTATTCTTTTTTGGCTGCAATGAACAGAAAGAAAAGTTCAAGGAAATTCTATATGAAGGACAACTAAAAGGAGAATATATAGAAATATATTACAAGACACCATAACCATTGTCAGGCTCAGGAGAATCAATAAACTTATCAGGTAACGGAAAAGTGGTGCATACAACTTTTGCAGACATGCTTACCCAAGACCAATTAAACAAATTAGGAATGACAGAAGAAGAAGTTTTAGAGTATTGTGGTTGCTAATTTTTCAAAAAAATTCTTAAAAGAATGCAACGGTAAAAGACGAAAAGAAAAGTTTTTATATGAAAAGCATGTAACTAATATCATGGATAAGAAAACAGTTTTGCTGGCTATCTTGATATTCTCTATTTTGTTTAGTGGCTGTAATCAAAAGCTTACTGAGAAACAGTTGGAAGAGAAAGCAAAGTAATCTATGCACCTCCAACACCTTCGTTTGTTTCCCATCTCACTTCATTCGGGCAATTGCTTCCCCTCATCATCCAAGAACACATGACATACTCTTAAGCGCCTTCATATTCTATAGCAGTAGGTGATTCAATCATAAAAGACCAGTTAGGGTTATGGTTATTGGAGCCAATGATTTCTTTCACAATAAATGCCCTAACTTTTCTTTTTTTACTTTCAGGTATTGTTCAGAAAACTTTGTTGAAGGAACTTTTAACGGAATTCTTTCAGTTACTTTGATTCCATTTTCTTCTAACTGCTTTATTTTATCAGGATTGTTTGTCATTAACTTAATTTTGTTTACACCCAGTTTTTTCAGCATTTGCGCTGCAGCAGAAAAATCCCTTAAATCAGCTTTATGCCCTAAAACAGTGTTTGCTTCAACAGTATCTAATCCTTGTTCCTGCAAACGATAAGCCTTGATTTTTTCCACTATTCCAATTCCTCTTCCTTCCTGAAATAAATAAACCAGCACCCCTGCCCCTGCATCATTTATTTTCTTTAAAGCCATATTTAACTGGGAACCGCAATCGCATTTCAGCGAATGAAATGTTTCTCCGGTAATGCAGCCGGAATGCACTCTGACTAAAACTTCTCTGCATTTAACTTCTCCTTTAACTAAAGCCAGATGAACTGAATTATCAGAAGAAAAAGAAAAAGCATAAAGTTTCATTGCCCCGAATTTTGTCGGAAGATTAGTGCATGACTCTAATTTAATTAAATCATCTTTTTCTTTCCTGAATTCAACTAAATCTTCAACTGAAACCACTTTGATTTTGTGTTTTTCAGAAAACTCTTTTAATTCCTCCAAGTTTTTAACTGAACCATTTTCATTAACTAATTCGCCTATTACTCCGGCAGGATAATGCTCAGACAAACGGCATAAATCAACTGAAGCTTCAGTGTGCCCCTGCCTTGCCAGAACCCCTTCTTTTTTTGCAAACAAAGGAAAAACATGGCCAGGCATGCCAAAATCTTTTTTTACTGCATTAGAGTCAATTAATGTTTTGATTGTAATGCATCTGTCTTTAGCTGAAATTCCTGAACCAACTTTTTTTACTGCATCAACTGAAACAGAAAAACTGGTGTCAAAATTATCTGAATTTTTTTCAACCATTCTTGGAATGCCTAACTCATTTAATCTTTTTTCTTCCATTGAAACACAGATTACTCCGGAAGTATTGTTAATCATAAAAGCAGTTTTTTCTTCAGTTAAATTTTCTGCCGGAATAAACAAGTCTCCTTCTGCTTCCCTTTCCTTATCATCGGCTATAATCAAAAAATTTCCTTTTTTTAGTTCATTTAATGCATCCTGAATTTCTGAAAACATTTTATTCCTCCAGTGCATTAAGCATTTTAGCAACTGATTCAACTGAATGCTTTGCATAAGATTTAATTCTTTTAACTGCGTTTTCTTTTGAAATTCCCGGACCAATAACCCCAAAACCGACTGGTTTATTGAATTCCAAACTTAAATCAGAAACTTTGCTTGCGCAAGTAAAAGCAACAACTCTATCATGCGCTGTTTCTCCCTGAATTACTGCTCCCAAAACAACAACTCCTTGAATTTCTTTTTCTTTCAATAAACTTTTCACTGCCAAAGGAGCATCTAATACTCCTGAAACGCTAATAATTTTTGTTATTTCAACATTTAATTTCTTTGAATGAGCTAATACAATCTTTTCCATTTCTTTTGTTATATCTGAATTATATTCTGATACAACTAAACCAATTTTTTTTGTTTTTTTTTCAAAAGGCGGTTTAATTTGCCCTTCATTTTCAAATCCTTGTCTTCTTCCTTTTCCTGCAAACTCTGATAAAAAAGTTTTTCCTTTTAGTAAAGCAAGAGCATTTAATGCATGTTTTTTTGTTCTGTTTTCACAGATTTCATAAAGTTGTTTTTCTGTTTTTGCTTCATCCATATGAACAAAAACTTCTAAAATA
>PFAI01000052.1 GCA_002763225.1 Candidatus Diapherotrites archaeon CG10_big_fil_rev_8_21_14_0_10_31_34 | reverse complement strand
AAGCAAAGATCCCTGATTATTATTTCAATGACAATAAATTATTTAGAGCTTGTTTAAGAGGGCTTTCAGACACAGATGGAACTGTTTGTCCGCACCAGCATACAAAAATAATGTATTGTTTGACTATAACTATCCCTGAATTAATGTCTTCTGCAATAAGAGCTTACAAGCAACTAAATTTTTCTATTGGTGTTTCTGGAGATAATATTTATTTTTATGGCGAAAAAAAATTGACGAAATTTTTTGAAGAAATAGGAAGCAGTAATTCCAAACATTTAGTTAAATGGAAACACTTCAAAAAAACAGGAATAATGTTGCGTGCAACTGAAGCTGAGCAATTATTAAAATAATTGGGCTCGGAGAGAATCGAACTCTCGACCTCCACGTTGTAAACGTGGCGTTCTAACCCCTGAACTACGAGCCCGAAAACCCTTTCCAAAAAGGGTTTAACCAAATGCACGGGACAAGCCCGTGCAGTTGTGAACTAAAAACCTCACATAACCAAAGTTTTTATTTCTGGTGTTTCTTCTATTTTGCCTTTTTTTACTCCGATAATGAATTTGATTGAATGGTTTTTTGCTTCGTCTAAAAGTCTTTTGGTTATTATTCCGTCTAATACTATTGAATCAACTTCTTTTTGTTCTTTTAGTACTGGAACTAATTCTCTTATTTTAGTTCTTTTTAATTCTTTTCCTTGTGAATCAAGAATTACTGCTTCCATTTTTCCTTTAACTGAATTCATTACTGAATTAAATTTTGTTTTTTCTTCTTCTGTTGGAGGAATTGAAAGAATTGGATTAGGGTTTTCTCTGATAAAGCTTTCTCTTGGAGCTGATCTACTAAAATCTCTTTGAGGAGTTCTGCTAAAATGTCTTTCAGTTGGTCTAGAAAAAGAATTATCTCTGTTAAATCTGTTGTTTTCAAAACTTCTTTGAGGCCTTATATCAGTTCTTCTGTCATTGAAATTGTTTCTGTTATTAAAACTATTTCTGTCATTGAAGTTGTTTCTTGGCTGAAATTCTGTTGTTCTTATTGGTCTTCTTGAATTCAAAAAAGTTTGTGGAGTTCTCCTATTTGTTTCTGTTGTAGGAATTCTTTTCCTTAAAGCCATTGTAATTTCTTTTTTTGATAGTTCTTCTACTTCTTTTCCATCAGGAGCTCTTGCAACAAAATCAACTTTTGTTGCCTGCATTAATTGTCTTTGAATTAATTCTCCTCCTCTATCTCCGTCAGAAAACAAAGTAATTGTTTTTCTGTTGCATAAACCAATAATTGAATGAGGTATTTTTGAGCCATTCATTCCAACAACATTTTTCACGCTGTTTCTAAGCAAATTTAATACATCTGCTCTTCCTTCAACTAAAATTATTTCTTCTTCTTTTTCTATTTCTGGTCCTGAAGGCAGGTTTTCCGGCCCCCATTGGCTTATTTCTGATGCTCTTGTTGCTTCTCTTACTTCGTCTGCCATTTCAGTTGAAGGAGTACTGTCTTTTAAGAATTTGCTTAATAATTCTTTTGCTCTGTTTTTGATTTCATTTCTTTTGTTTGTTCTTGTATCTTCAATTTGGTCTACTTCAAATTTTGATTCATATGGGCCTACTTTTTCAATTGACTCTATTGCTGCTGCCAGAATTGAAGTCTGCACCATATCCAAAGAAGATGGAATCAATAAGCTTCCAATTGTGTTTCCGTCTCTTGGTTCAGGAAAAATATCTATTCTTCCTACTTTACCGTTTTTTTGGAGTTCTCTTAAATCAAGGTCTTCTCCAATTAATCCTTCGCTTTGGCCGAAAACTGCGCCAATTATGTCATGTTTATCTACTAGTCCTTTGACTTCAAATTTTGCTTTAATATTATATTTAACTACATTAATGTAAGTTTTTCCCATTAAGTAACACCTTCCATGTTTTTTGTTTTTGGATTATTGCCTTTTTTCTTTTGGGCAACTTGCACTTTTCTTTTTCGGAAAAAAGAAAAGGGCAGAATTAGAGTTTGTTTTTTTTAATTAATTCTGTAATTTCTTTTGTTGTTTTTTCAATTAAAATCTTTTTTGTTTTTGATTTTTTTCCTTGAATTATTTTTACTTCTGTTTTGAAAATTTCTTTTAAGTTTTTTTCCAATTCTTTGTTGGCTTTGTTTTTTTCTGCCTTTTCTTTTGTTTTTATTTCAAGGCAGTTAGTCCATTTATTAAAACCCAGTACTTCAAATTTTTTTGAGCCGGGTTTTATATGAACATCAATTGTTTTCATTCAAAACATTAAATTTAATGATAAAATAATTTTTAGTTAAAACTCTAATTCTATTAAGATTTAATAAAACAAATGCATATAAATATTATGTTTAATTCCGCATCCGTGGGATTAGAGTGTTATTTTCAATAGCACTGTAAGTGATTAAATGGCTCATTATAATAAAGGCGCTAATGCAGAAAGAGAATTGCTCAGAATAATTTATGACAATGGTTTTGGTTGTGTTAGAATTGCAGGTTCAGGTGCTACAATTCTGCCTTCGCCTGATATTGTTGCTTTAAGCCCGAACAAAAAAATTTCTTTTGAATGCAAGGCATGGAATTCAAATTACTTAAATGTCTCTATTACTCAGATGACTGAATTAATTAAATGGGGTGAAATCTCTGGAACAGAAGTTTTTGTTGCATGGAAGATTCCTCAAAAAGGATGGCTTTTTTTAAAGCCAGAGGATTTTGCAAAAAAAGCAAAATCTTATTCAATTAATCAAAAACAGGCTTTTAAGAAAAGCCAGAATTTAGCTGTTATTCTGGGAAAACAAGCGGTTTTAAAAGAATAAAAAAGCATTTATTTAAAAGCACTTTTTAACTTAATTTTAAAGGAAAAAGTGAGTTAAAATGAAAGTTGTAATGGAAGAAATTTTGGATAAAATTGATTTTTTATCCAGCAAAGAAAAAGGAATCAGAAACAGAATTTTATTAGAAACCGCTAAAAATAATTTAAAAGAATATCATAAAATAAAAAACGAATTAATTGAATAAACGTTTCGCCGTTTAAGCACGATGCGCAACATAAAGTTGCGCTAGCACGAGTGAAACTCGTGCACCGTTACACTCGCACGGAAGCGAGTCTTTGCTTCGCTCGATAGAGCATTAAAATTTTTTTATTTTTCTAATTAGAAAAGTTTATGTTTTTGAAGCCATAAATAGTAAGGCTAAAGAAACTATTATCATGCCGAAAAAGATTGCAACTGTTCCTGTATCAGTTATTCCGCCTGAAGTGTTAATTAAAGCAAACCAGAATGCAAGAAAACCAAAAATGACTCCTGCCCCAATTAAAGTAAACCTTAGCAATTGCAGTTTTTTTGCTGTTCCTTTTAATCTTAGTTCAGTTAAATCTAGTTGAGCTAAATCAACTTTTTCATCTATTTTAACTGTTGAATCTTTTAATTTTCCTATTATTCCGGTTAAAGCCATTATATTTGAATTAATTTTTGTCTGAAAAATATTCATTTTGCTTAACAGCATGTCCTTGAATTCTTCTGTTCCTTTGTTTGTTCTTTGCTTGTATCCATCTAAATCAGAGCTCATTTCTCTCATTAAGTCTTGTGAAACTTTTTTTTGTTCTATTTCCACTTCAGTTTTAATGAATTCTTTTATCCATGGTTCTTCTGCAGCTAAATCCTGTCTAACAATTTTTTTTATTTCTGCTTTAAGCAAATCAAATGTGTCTGCTTCAGCCAATAAAAGCAGTTTTCTTGCCTGTTCTTCGTTTATTCCTAAAATTTTTAGTTCAGCGACAATTTTTTTTTCGTTTTTTCCTTCTCTGACCATTTTTGAAATGGTTTCAATTATGCTTGCTTCTCTTGTCTGAACCATTTTTTTCACCTAAACTTTTACCTCTTTAATTGAGTTTGTTTTCTTTTTTTCTTTTTTTAGTGTTTCTGATTCAAAATCAAATCTGATTCCGTGAGTTGTTTCAGGATGGCTTAATAATTTCATTAATTCCTTCATTTTAGTTTGTTTTTTTTCTGTTTTTTCTTCTTCTTTTATTTTTTCATCTAACACTTCTCTTAATTCAATTAATTTTTGTGATAATCTTTTTTCAACTTCTTTTTCTTCTTCTTTAACTATTTCTACAACCAGTTTTCTGAAGATTTCTTCTTCTGCTTTCATGTCTTCTTTGACTATTTTTTGTATTTCTTTTTTCAGCAAAGCAAAAGTGTCTGCTTCTCCTAATAAAAGCAGTTTTCTTGCTTGTTCTTCTTTTATTCCTAAGCTTGTCAGTTCTTTGAGTATTTCTTTTTGGGGTCTTCCTTCTTTGACCATTTTTTCTATTATTTCTATTATGCTGGTTTCGTTCCCTATTTTCATTTATATCACGAATAATAACGTTGTTTATATTAATAAATATTGTTAATTAAAAAAATAAAAAAAAGAGAAGAAAAAGTTTATTCAACAGGAATTTCTTGTATAAGGCTATCCATGTCTTTAACTTTGTCTTCTGGTACTTCAAACATTGAATCCTGAACTGAACCGATTTTAATGTTTTTGAATTCCATTTCAACTTCTCCTAGTTTTGATTCAAATTGGAATTTTACCGGAATGCCGTATTGAATTGAAATCCATACTTTTGTTTTAAGGCTTGCATCTGCTCCGTTTCCAGTGTAGCTGAATTCAATTACTTTTGTGTTTATTCCATTAATTGTTTCTTCGCCTAATTCATTCATTTGTGTGTCAGCTAATGCTTGGGCAGAAAAATCTTTGAAATCAAATCCTCCGCTGTCAGTTCCTGTGTCAGGGCTTTTATAATAAACGTCTGCTGTTGAGTCATAAGTGTATGCATTTGTTCCGTCAAAAATTATGATTGAAGTCTGGCCTAAAATGCTTGCTTCTCCTCTGTATTTAATTCCTTTTTGATACATTTTTGCTGTAACAGCAAATGGTTTGGTTATTGTCATTTCATATTCTATGTTGTCAATGCTTTTTCCTTTTGCCAGAATTTCCTGAATTGTTTCGCCGGCTTTTTTGTTGTCAGTGTCTTTTTTTCCGTCAGTTATTCCTGTGCATCCAAAAGAAAGTAAAAGCAGTACAAAAACAATTGATAAAATCGCTTTATTCATTTAATTACCTCCAATTAAATTGAATTAAATTAAGAGTAAACCACTTTAAAAAAGTTTTTTTTGTTTTTTTATGAACTTAAAGCCTGATTTTTCCTTTTTGGAATTCCAATAATATTTGTTTTGAAACAGAATTAACATCAGGTAATCCTTTTTTCATTAATCTTTTTCTTTTTAATGCAATTTCTTCCAGGATTTTTTCCGGGTCCGTTGATTTCCCTCCAAGCCTTTTTAGTTCTTCAGGGTTTTTTTCTTTTAATAATTTAATTAGTGTTTCTGCTGCTTCTTCCGGATAATCTAATTTAGATGGATTTTTTACTCCAATTAAAACTAATTCATTTTCGTCTCTTTCTTCTAATGGAATTATTCCCGGAGAATCAATTAACTTGAATTTTCCTGCATTAACTGTTTGTTCTCCTCTGGTAAACCCTGCAGTAATTGATGTTTTGATTTTTTTTCCGCTCAAAGAATTGATTACAGAACTTTTTCCTGTGTTAGGGTACCCGATTACTCCCACAACATTTCCAGTGTTTTTTGTTTTAATTAAAATCATTTCCCTTAATCTTTTCATTCCTTGTTTTTGGGTTGAAGAAATAAACACGCATGGAAATTCTTTTTTGATTTCTTTTTTTGTTTTGTCTGCGTTTCTTTTTGAAACTAAATCAGATTTATTTAAAACTAAAACCAGTTCTTTTTCATGTCTTTTAATAAATCCTTCAATGTTTTTGTTTCTTGTTTTTTCCGGAAACCTTGCATCAATTACTTCAATTAATATATCTGAATTATCTATTATTGAATAAACTCTGTCAAAAAAACCTTTTTTCATTACCATAAGAAAATAAGTGTTCAGCAATGATTAAATGCTTATTTTTTCTTTACCTGGAAATAAATGCCTGCATAAGAGTAAGCAGAAAAAGCATTCATTATTGCATTAACTATTGTTGAAAGTATTCCCCCGACAATAATCATTTCTGCTGCGTTTTCAAGCAAAGAATTAATTAATCCTAAAACCATTAATGGGTTGCTTTCTGACTGTAAAGCCATTTCCTGTAATCCGTTTAATTCAGGGAAAACTGCATAAAGCATTGCCTGCCCTAATTGGTTTGCAATAAAAACAATTATTCCCATGATTACGCTTACAATTAATATTGCAAGAAAAATTTCAATTACTTTTCCTGCAGTAATTTCATAAGATTTTTTTAATGAACCAAAAATATTTCCTTGTTCTAAAAAAACAAACGGGCTCATTGAAAGCCTGAAAGAATTATATAATATAATGAAAAAATATGGGATCCATAAAACAATTCCGACAATCATCAATAATGCGCCTAATGCAGGAACAACAAATAATGCCGCAAAACCAGAAAGCCATACTGCAATTAATCCGACAAAAAACAATAAAAATTTTTTGTTATAGTAAGAAATTGTTGCTGCAATAAAAGAAAAAAAGTATAACACTAATAGTTTAATGAATTCAATCAAGCCAAAAGAAATTGTTTTCATTTTATAAAAATTCATTCCTTTCAATAAAATTAAAGTGTAAATAAAGCTTTGGATAAATGCAACTCCAATAAACGCTAAAATAATTAATACAATTGTTCCAATTAAAGAAAAAACTGCTGTTGCAATATCTCCTGAAGAAATATATGCTGCAAGGAATTCACTTATTGCTTCTTCAACTAAAAATGCGCTTGCAATCAGAAACCCTAACCCAAGTACAATCAATAAAAAAATGTATAGCCAGACTCTTTGTTCTTTTCTCCAAGCAAAACCGTTTTTTAAAATTAATTCAAAATCCATTGACATGCAAGAATATTGTTGCTTTCAATATAAATTCTTTTTCTTTCTTAATTAGCTTGCATGTTTAAAAGATTTTCAGGAGCAGTTAACAAATTTAGAAAAAATGGAAAGATGGTAGCAGGTTAAGAAAAAGATTTGGTGAATCAAAAATTGAAAACAGCTCAACAAATATTGCTTATAAAAGAACTGCTGAATTAAATGCTCATGAAATTTTTTTAACTAAAACAGAATTTTTTGATTATATGAAACAAGGCAACCCAGATCTTATTGATTTATTTATTAACCCTTTATGGGAAAGGTATCCTCATAAAAAATTAAAGTAGTTTTAGCTCTTTAGTGTATTTGTTAATTATGTTTTCTGGCCCAGGCCCAATGCCAATGCATGTTTTGCTTCCGGAAGGAATTTGAGTTTTTCCTGCATCTCTGATTAATGCAGTTGGAATTTCTTTTTTTATTGATTCAAATAATTCAAGTAATTCTTTTTCTGAACCAACTTTTAATACTACCTTTTGTGTTCCTGTGTTTCTCCATTCTTCAACCCAGTCAGGAAACTTTGTTTTGGTTTTTTCCAGTGCTTCAACTGAAGCGTGTGCAACTTGGCTGCATCTCTTGCCTTGTTTCATGCTTAGGTCTGTCCTAATAACTATTGCTTGTTTATACAGCATTTTTTTCTCCTCTTTTTATCAAATGGTTTTCAAAACGTTTGTATTTCCTCTCTAAAAACAAGTTATCACAGTCTTTATATATCCAACTACAAAACTTTCTGGCGTTATCTCCATAAAACTCTATTTGCCAGATTTTTCCCATTTTTTTCATTTTTGGCATATTTGTTTTAATCATTTCAACAACTTTTTTTCTAAATCCTTCGATAAATTGTTTATTTCCAACTATTTTTATTTTAATAGCATTAGGATAGTTAAAACTTATGCTGCCGTCCCCATCAAAGTAACCTCTAATAAAATGATTTAAATATTTTTTAGGCAATTTTTTTGGGAACTTTATTTTAAAAGTTTTGTTTGGCATACATCCCAAAGAAATTAAATCCCCGCACATTTTTTTACTATGTATTCTAAATTCAGCTGCATTTCCATACAAAAAAATTTTATGTTTGCTATTCATCAGCTCTTTTAGTATTTTTAATATTTTAATATCTTTTTTGTGTAAATGGAAACCAAATGTTCTTCTATCTTTTGCAACATTTCCATCACTAAACATCCAACCCAAAGCGTAACTTGATTCATTTGTCCATTTCTTAAAAAAGTTTTCATCTGTATCGTAGTATCTTTTTCTTATAGATCTATTAAGCCCGATTCTATTTGCGAAATGATAAACAGAAGACTTTGTTCGATTAGGAAAAAGAAGATGTACCCCCTCTAGGTTGGAGTAATTTTCTTTTAAGATTTGTATTTCTTTTTCATTCCAAAATTCAGAAGGGCTTGTTAATTTAAACTTTATTAGTTTTCTGCCGATTGTAGACCTACTAATGCCGTTTTCTTTGGCTATTTGTAGATATGATTTATTTTTGATTTGTTCTTCTAAATATTCTTTAGAATCATATATTTTCATATAAATATATTTGTCCAATATACTTAACAATCTGCTGCAATCTTCCCTCGTCCCATTCCCAAATCAGTTCTGATTATTATTACTTGTTTGAATTCCATTTTGAATCAGTTAGTCATCTGGTGATTCTGCATCGTCTTTTTTTTGTCCACAATCACATTCTTCTTCAAAACCGCATTTAACACAAATATATTTGTCTTCTTTGCATTTCATTGGTTTTCCACAGTGTTTATGTGTATGTTCTGTTTCTTCTTCGTGTTCGCATCCACAACCGCATCCCATTTTATTCACCTCTCCTATTTTTTTAAATTAAATTTTTTAAAGTTAAAGTTTTTGTTACTCCGTCGCTTCCCCATAAAGCAGAAAAACTTTCTGATTCTCCTTTTCCAACCCATAACTGCCTGTTAGTTGGATGGACATGGCCTTTATTTGTGTAAGTAATGTCATATTCAACTAAGACTCTGTCTTTTCCTATCTGAACTAATCTGAAAACATTTCCTCCGTTTCCATTTGATTCAAATTTTTGTCCTTCTTCTGCTTCAATTTCTCTTAATTCTGTTTTTTTCTGGAAAGGCGGGCTCCAGTCTTGTTTTAACTCTTTTACTTCAATTACTGCTTTCATTTTTGCATCTCCTCAAACAAAGAAAGTCGCACAAATTTATTAACCTTTCTGGTTAGTTAACCGAATTTATTATATTTTTTACTTTCTTCTTCTGTTTTCCTTCATGAGTTCTTTGATTAGAGGGTTTATTGTTCTAGTGTTGTTTTCTATTTCCCAAAGTTTTATTCCTTTTTTTAAATTGTAATCTTTTTTATTACCAGTTACTGCATCTACTATTTCTCTTTTTTCTATTTCGGAGAAAATTTTAAGTTCTTCAGCTAAATCTTTTATAAACTTTCCATCTGTTGTTTTAATTTTGAGATTAAATAGTTTTTTTAATTCTAATTCAACTTTGCTAAAAGGAAGTATAGTTCTTTTTGTCTTCATTCCGTGCAATAAACATCCTGCAAAAATTAATAATTCAGCAGGCTTTTTTCTGTTAGAATGCTTTAACCTTTCTTCATAAATTTCATAAAGCCTTTTTTTTTTGTGTTTCTGCCATTCCAGAGGGAAGCGCATTAATAAACTGTGTTTCTGTTTTAATGCTTCCTAAAGGAAGAACTTCTATGTTTACTCCTGAAAGCATTATAATATTTTTTTTGGCATACTTTGCGGGTTAGTTCTTGTTTTTGCAATAATTTCTAAAACTTTTTGTGGATTGATTTTAAGTTTTTTTGCAATTGCTAGTGGAGAATTTTTCCCGCCCTATAAGTTCATAACGCTTATTTTAATTGGATCTTTTTGCCCAACTGCTTTTGAATTAGCAATTTTAGTCAGAGTTTTTCTTTTTCCTCCTTTTATGACAGGACTTCTGAAAAATCTTATCGGCATAATAACTTTTCTTTTCCTTTCTTTTTATATTTTTTTCAGTGGAAACCTACTTCAAGAAGCTTTTTAAATCCCTAAAAACAAATTCTATTATGAATGTTAATTCTTTGATTAATGATGCAGTAATCCGGATTAAAGGAAATGAAGGAAAAAAGAAATCAACTGCAGAAAAACTTTTTCAGCTAAAAAAACAAAAATTAGCTGATTTTAATTCAAGTGAATTGCTTGAAGAAAACTTTTTTTATGAAATTTTGCCTGCAGAATTAAACCATAAGATTGCAGGAACTGACTCTGGTTTTGTCGGCAAAAGAATGCATTCAATTGATATTATTTTAGTTAAAACTGTTTCAGCAATTTTTTCTTATAAAAAAAACAAGTTAATTAAAGCAGATTATTTCCCTTCTCCAACTGATTTTCCAAAGCCATTTATTTCTTCTAATACTTTAGAGAATGATGAATTTCAGTCAAATCAGTCTTTTTTAAGGTTAAAAGAAGAAATTTCTAATTCAATTAAAGTAATCAAAGAATTTAAACCAGCTTATTGTTTTTTGGACGGAAGCATTATCCCTCAGTATGCAGAAACAGGAAAAAATTCTCCTTTGTATTCAGAGTACTCTAATTTAATTAAATTATTTGAATTATTATATCAAACTGCAGAAGAAAATTCCTGTAATTTAATTGCAACAGTAGAAGATTCTCGCGGATCAAGGTTTAGAAGCATTCTTCAAAAAGAAATTCTTGAAAAAAACAAGTTAATTGAGTCTGAAGCATTAAATTCTTTTTTTGATTCAAGTTTGCTTGACTATTTACTTTCAAAAAACGAAAGAAGTTTTTGTTTTAATTATTCTTCTTCAATTAAAGAGCACCCGATTTTAAATGATTTTAATGAAAAATGGGCTTCAAAAATCAAGGCATTTTATTTAAAGCCTTCTTTGTTGGACAGACCATTAAGAATTGAGTTTCTGCATAATGGAAAAGAATTAACAAATTACTGCAATGAAATTGCTTCTGTAATTCTTTCTCTTTCTTCTCTTCACAAAGAATATGCTTATCCTTCTGTTTTAATTGAAGCAGATTTAAGGGCAAGATTAAAACCAAATGAAATTGAAATATTGTTTAATAAAATTCAGGACAAACTAGGAAGAGATAATGCTTTTTTGGCTTTAAGAAGAAATTCAAGGCCTTTCTGATGGACAAAACAAAACTTTTTTATATAGTTTGCTATATATTAACTATAGTGAGTTATATGTCAGAAGTTACTACAATTCAATTAGAAAAAGATGTCGTAAAAAAACTGAAAAAATCAAAGACTTATTCAAGACAGACGTATTCTGAATTAATCAGCAATCTGCTTAAAGCCTATAGTTTGCACAGAAAACAATATGATGAGTATTTGCATAGAATTCAGCAGGAAAAGATGACTGAATTATGGGATAACAAGGAAGATGAGGAATGGGAACATGCTTAAATCTGGGGATGTTGTTTTAGCCCAAATTCAGTTTTTGGATTCTTTTGAAACAAAAAAAAGGCCGGTAGTTGTATTATTTAAAGAATTTACTAATTTTGTTGTTGCAGGAATTACCAGCAATTTAGATATGAAGGGAATTCCTTTGGCAAAAAAAGAAGGGGCAATAAAAGACAGTGTGATTAAAACAAATTATATTTTCACAATAACCGAAAAAGCTATTACCAAGAAATTGTTTAATTTAAGCAAAGAAAAAAGAACTGTTTTGTATAATGAACTGGATAAAAGAATTGCAAGATTAAAAGAATAACTACTTATATTGTTTTTGTTTCTCTCTTTTTTAATGCCAAAAAAATTAAAAGTTAAAGCAGTTTTTTTTGATTTATGGAATACTCTTGCTTTCACTGACATTAAAAAA
>PFAI01000036.1:19543-32160 GCA_002763225.1 Candidatus Diapherotrites archaeon CG10_big_fil_rev_8_21_14_0_10_31_34 | reverse complement strand
GACGGAGAAATAACAGAAGAATGCTATTGTGGAACAGACATATATAATTCAGGATACTGCTGTAATGCAGAATACCAAACAATAGAATGCATAACTCCCTGCGAAGAATATTGGGCCTGCGAAAACTGGACAACCTGTTTAGATGGAAAACAAAATAGAACATGCACAGAAGAAAACGACTGTGGAACAACACAATTTATTCCAGACCTAATCCAATCATGCGGAAACTGCACAACAGAACAACAAACACAAAGTTGTATTACAACACAATCATGCCCAGGAACACAAACATGTGTTAATAGCAATTGGAATACTTGCATTGATACCCCAAACGACAACTGCCCAACAACATCCAACACAGGAACAACCACACTAAAAAACTTCACAACAAACCTTCAACCAAACAAAATCAAAGACGGAGAAACAATCACAATAACAATTTTAAATGAAAACAATAATGCACTACAAGGAGCAAAAATAAGATACACAACAAAAACATACACCACAAACAACACAGGAACAGTAAAACTCAAAACACAAAAAGAATTTACAGAAATAACAATATCGGCAAGCGGATACAAAAAACAAACCATTATTTTGGTTTTCAGAACAGACGAATGCGGAAATGAAGTATGCGAACAAGAATTTGAAAACATAACAAACTGCCCAGCAGACTGCAAAACAACAACCCCCGAACAAAAACTAGAAATATATATATTCAAAAAAGAAGGATCACTAGTCGTAAAAATAACTGACTTACAAGGAAAAGAAATAGAAAACGCAAAAGTAACTTACGGAACACAAACAAAATACACAAACACACAAGGAATAGTAGACT
The DNA here is from genome assembly GCA_002763225.1 of Candidatus Diapherotrites archaeon CG10_big_fil_rev_8_21_14_0_10_31_34. Lineage (GTDB taxonomy): Archaea > Iainarchaeota > Iainarchaeia > Iainarchaeales > 1-14-0-10-31-34 > 1-14-0-10-31-34. The sequence continues at coordinate 31,322 of PFAI01000036.1, read as the reverse complement.
TCACAGAACAAAACCAAACACAAAACATCACAGCAGAAAAACTCGGTTACACAATAACAACAAAAGAATACAACCCAACAACAACATGCATTGAAGGAACAACAAAAGACTGCAAAACAAATTCATGCCCAGGAACACAAACATGCATCAACAGTAGTTGGAGTTCTTGTACTGATACCCCAAACGACAACTGCCCAACAACAGAAACACCAACAAACACAACAACAATAATTCTGGCAGGAATACTAATAATAGGCATAATTATCTTTGCAATAACAAAATTCAAAATAAAATAAGCCAAAAAACACAATTATACATAACAAATTGTTTTTTGATTTTCCATAATTTAAAGAAATTTCAAGAAACAACCAAAATAACAAAAACAGGATTTTGACGGCGATTTTTAAAGAAAAATTTATGTATAATTTGTTTTAGAGAAAGATTTATAAACTTGTAAAGCCTTTATAGATTATAACAAAATAATTTGGATGGATTAAAATGTATAAATACACTGTAGCAAGACAGTTGGCCACTAAAAGGGTCATTACAAACAGAGGAGACGAAGTAGGAAAACTAACCGATTTAATTGTAAATGAAGTAACAGGAGACATTGAAACCTTGTTAGTTGAAGTTGACAGAGACAGTAAAGTAATCAAAAAAATCGGTTCAAAAGACAGAGTAATAAACATTCCTTATTCTGCTGTAACAGCAGTAAGCGATGTGTTTATCGTCGATGAAAGAGAATTAAGTGCAATCGAAAGCGAGTAATTTATTTTTCTTTCAAGTTAAGTAATACTTTGTTTCTGGTTAAAGAAATTAATTCTATTTCTTTATTATTTGTTTTTAAGTAAACATTAATTTTTTCTTTTATTTCTTTTTCTTTTAAATCCTTAGATAAACCTTTTTTTGCTGAGTCAATTATTTCCTGAATCAACAAATTATTTAAGTAAATTGCTTCTGCCTTGATTTTGTTTAATTCAATTTGTTCTTTTAGTTTTTTTTCTGCATCAAGTTGCTGTCCAAAGCTGTACTCTAAACCAATTAGTTTTTTTGATTTTTTTTCCGGCTGGTTTTCAGAAAAAAACTCTTTTGAATAAAATTCATCTAAAGCAGAGTTAATTGAATTAATTTTTTCTGTTTTTTTAACTGAAGTTAAAGGAAAAGGAATAATAAAAAATTCTTTTCCTTTTTGAACCTTAACTGGATTTGATTTTTCTTTTAATGAATACATTTTTTTGATTTCATCAAAAACTTTTTTTAAATCTTTTTCAGTTAATTTTTTTTCTTTTTTTAGATTAAGCTTGAAAAATATTTCTTCAACAAAAATTGGTGCAATCTCTAAACAAGAAATAACTGAAAGAACTGAATTTTCTTTGTCATCTTTTTCAAAACTTTGTTTGAAGTTTTCAAAACCCATTTCTTTTGGATTTAGTTTGGCTGATTCAGGAAACAAATAAAGTTCTCCTTTAGAGATTTTTCTGTTTTTGTTTTCGTCTTTTTTAAAAGCAGAAATTATTTTGAATTCCTTGTCTGTTAAAATAATATTTCCATTCAAAAATAATTCAAGGATTAAATAATAGTCCTGCAATTCCATCTGAATAATTCTGTCTGAGTTATGCTGAGAGACTGCAAGAATTTTTTTTCCTTCAATCCTTTTTCTTAAAAATGCACCAAACCCTGATGTCTGTTTTTTTGCATCAATTTTGTATTCAGAAAAAAACACTGCTAAAGGGAAAAGAAAAAGATTTTTTGTTCCATTAGCTGTTCTTAACTTTAACTTAAATTTATCATTATCCAGTTCCTGCAGTTTGTTAATAAAAGAATTTTCAATTAAAGAACTGGTTTCCTGTAAAAGGTAGCTTAAAGTTAAATTCAGCAACTGCATAATTTTTCTCCTTAAATAATATAAGAAACAGCAAAAAGGTTAAAACAATAAATATAAAAAGGCGAAAAGATATAGTTTAATACATAACATATTTTGTTGAGGTGGAAAAATGAATAAAGTTTTAATAATTTTAATTCCTTTAATTCTGTTGTTTGCCGGCTGCACTCAAAAAGAAAATGAAGCTACAGGACAGGCTATTACAGTAAAGGAAATTCATGTCAATTACCCTGTTGAACTAAAAGATTATATCAGCGGATTAGGAAATGGAAAATTTGTTTTAACTTCAAATGAACTTGCTTTTTTGAAAACAGGAGAAAAAATTTCAGTTGAAGTAAACAAAAGAGGAATTCCACAATATGCATTTATTTATGAATTAATTTTACCTCAACCATTAAATATTGGCGAAAGTGCTGATTCATATTGGTTTCATGAAAAGGCAGTGATAAATTACACTAGTTCAAATACTGCTTCAATAACCATGGGCGAAAAAATAATTCAGCTAAAAAATTTTAATGAATACCAAGAAATAAGCAAAGGAAATTATAATGCTGAATTCCTGAAAAAAAACGAACAATTAATTGGATTAAAAATTTACAATACACAACAAATTTCAGCTGACAGCATAACAAATTTATATAATTCTTAAACCAGTTTTTATTTTTCTTTTAAATATTCGGTTTTTATTTTAAATACTTAACCATCAGCATTGCAAGTTTAGGGTTTTTTACCAGCTTTTTTGTTAAAATTTTGGCTGACTCAATTAATTCGCCTTCAGCTAATTTTAGTACATCTTCTCCGCTTAAAGAGTTAACTAAAACTTCAAAGTCTTTATCTGAAATTGATTCAAGCATTTTTCTTTTCTTTAAAATATTCTTTAATTTGTTTCCTCTTTTTTCATACCATTTAGAAGTATACTGTGAAAGGAATTTGTCAGAAAAATCGTTTTTTTCAAAAGCTTCTTTGATTACTTCTGCTGCAATATCTGCTGCTTCCATTGCAATTCCCATTCCCCCGCCATGAATCGGATTAACCTGATGAGCTGCATCTCCTACAACAATTAAGCCATTTAAAGTCATTTTGTCTAAAAAGCCTCCGACAGGAATGCAACCAGCATTTACAATGATTTTACTGCCATTTTTTAGTTCAGGCTGGGTTTCAAGCCATTCATCCAAGTATTTTTTTGCTGTTTTAATATCAGAACCAAGAATTCCAACACCTATGTTAGCATAATCTTTTCCTTTTGGAAAGATCCAGCAGTTGTGAACAGCAAAGAAAGGGCAAAAAGAACCTGTTGTCTGAATATCATAGACTTTTCCTGAAAAATACTCTGAATTCAGCTTTCTGATTCCTAAAAAAACTTTATTATTCTTAATTAAGAATCCTGTGTTTCTTTCGGCATTTCCATGATTTAATTCTCCAAAAATACTTGAAAGTTTATCTAATTGTTTTCCTCTGATTCTTAACTGAAATGAATTTTTCTTTTTTTTATGGCTGACTGCTGCAACAATATTCATTGAAGCCAAAAGATACCATAAATCATAAACAAGAGACTTAGAAGAAGTTGTATAAGATAAAACATCTAAACCTTCACTTGACTTAAAGACAGAACCATCCCCTCTAAAACAGCCTTTCAAAAACGCAAGTTTTTGTCTGTTAGTCAAACCATAAACAAATTTAGGCAAGTGTTTTTCCTTTGAACCTTTTCCAAACAACGAAAAAGTTAATTTTTTTACAATCTTTGAACCGAAATTAACTTGAATACAGTCTTTATAAGAATACTCTTGCCTTTTTTGAACCCACAAATTTGGCTGAAAACCAAATACTTTTTTTCCTATACGCATTAAGCGCTTAATTATTTTTTTATCTGTGTTTGGAATAATTACTCCATTGGAATTAATGCTTCCTTCAGAAACATAATAACCAAAAAACTCCATTAATTCTTCAGAAAATTCTAAGTCTCTGGGAATCCCGTGTCTATAAGGAAATTCTTTTCCAAACTGGTTTCTTCCTTTTGGATAAATTAAACCATTTTTTTCTATTCCTTCATAATATTTTGAAACATCAATAAATTTCTGCTTTTTTTCTTCGGCTATGGGAAAAACCAAATAATCCCCTTTTCCGCGAAGTTCTTTTTTAGTTTCAATCAAATCCTTTGCTTTTTTCCACTCAAAGCCATTATTTTTATTCCAAACATAAACCAAATGGTCTGCAGTTAGCTTGGCTTCTTTATTTAACATAGTTGGAGTGACAGAAACTATTTCCCCAGCATACTCTCTTTCAGAAACATCTGATACCGGCATCCAGCCATCCAAAGTTAAAACTTCTTCTCCAATTCCAACATCAGAAATTTTTTTTACAGTGTTTCTTGCAAAAATTTCTGTGTCTCCGGTTAAACAATATCCTCTTGGAGCATAATTGTTTGTAAAATATAATGCAATTAAATCAGGATGAGAAATTTTAACTCCAGCCATTTCATATTGATAACCTGAATCAACGTGATATAATGAGTTAGTTGTGTCTAATCCTGCTTTTCTGGCAATAACTGATTCTACGCCGTCTGCTGCAATAACAATTTTTGCTTTTAATTCAGTTTCTATTCCATCAATTAAAGCTTTTACTCCTGTAATTTGATTTCCTTCTTTTAATACATCTATTGCAGTTGTTTTAGCAATAATTCTTGCTCCTTTTCTTGCTGCTTCTCTTGCTAAATGCTTTTCAAAAATCCTTCTTTCAATAATATAACCTGTTATTCTGTCAAACCTAACCACTAATTCTTTTCCCGAAGGAGAATACAATACTGCTCCATACATTGGCTGAACAGCAAACTCTGGTTTTGGTTCAATCCCTAATCTGTTAAACCAGCCTAGTCCAAGTCCTTCACCGCATCTTACCGGAGAACCTATTTCCTGGTCTTTTTCTAATAATAAAACTTTTAATCCTTTTTCAGCGGTTTTTTCTGCTGCCCTTAAACCTGCCGGGCCTCCGCCGACAATAATTACATCAAATTCTTTTTCCATTTTCCCGCCAAATAACCAAACAACTAATTTATTTTAATGCTCCTACAGGACAAATTTTAGTGCATGCAAGGCATTGCCTGCATTTCTCTTTATTAAAAACAATTCTTTTTTCTTTTAAATCCAAAGCCAATGCAGGGCAAACTGCAACACATGCCCCACAGTAAGCGCATATTTCTGGATCATATTCTGGAAACCTTAATTCACTCAAAAAAAACTCCTCTTAAACAAAAAAAGAATAGAAAATATTTTTAAAGTGGAAAGAATTAAGTTGATATTAAAAATTCTTATTAAACTAATAATTAAAGCATTAAAGTGATTGAATGGAAGCAGATTATAAAAAGATTTCAGAGAAATGGCAAAAGAAATGGAAACAAGAAAAAGTCTTTGAAGCAAAAATGAATTCAGAGAAAAAAAAATATTATGTTTTAGAAATGTTTCCTTATCCATCAGGAAAACTTCATATGGGGCATGTAAGAAATTACTCTATTGGAGATTCGCTTGCAAGATACAAAAGAATGAAAGGATTTAATGTTTTGTACCCAATGGGTTATGATGCATTGGGTTTGCCGGCAGAAAACGCTGCAATAAAAGGAAAAGTTAATCCAAAAGAGTGGACGTATTCTAGAATTGATGAAATGAAATCACAGCAGGAAATGCTTGGATTCAGCTATGACTGGAACAGAAGTTTTGCTACTGCAGATGAAAGTTATTACAAATGGAATCAATGGCTGTTTGAAAAATTTTTTGAAAAAAAATTAGTGTACAAAAAAAAGGCAAGTGTTAACTGGTGTGATGACTGTGGAACAGTTTTGGCTAATGAACAAGTTGAAAACGGAAAATGCTGGAGATGCAAAAATATTGTTCAAGAAAAAGAATTAGAGCAATGGTTTCTGAAGATAACTGATTATGCAGATGAATTACTGGAAGACTTGGATAAATTAAAGGACTGGCCTGAAAGAGTTAAATTAATGCAAAAAAACTGGATTGGAAAAAGTTTTGGAACAGAAATTTATTTTAAAGTAAAAGAAACAAAAGAAATAATTTCAACTTTTACTACTCGTCCTGATACTGTTTTTGGAATAACTTATTTAGTTTTTGCTCCAGAGCACCCAAAAATAAGAAAATGGGTTAAAGGAACTGAATATGAAAAAAAACTAGATGAGTTTTTAGCTGAAGTGAAAAAGCAGACTGCAATTGAAAGAACTTCAGAAGGAATAGAAAAAAAAGGAATTTTTATTGGAAAACATTTTATTAATCCGGTTAATGGAGAAGAATGCAAGATTTTTGTTGCAGATTATGCGGTAATGGATTATGGAACAGGAGCAGTAATGGCTGTTCCGGCACATGACCAAAGAGATTTCTTGTTTGCAAAAAAATATAAACTGCCAGTCAAAATAGTGATTCAGCCAAAAGGAAAAGAATTAGATGCTGAAAAAATAAATAAAGCTTTTGTTGAAAAAGGAATAATGGTTAATTCAGACAAATTTAATGGAATGAATTCATTAGATGCAATGGAAAAAATAAGTGATTTTTTAGAAAAACAAAAATGGGGAAAAAAAACAGTTAATTACAAGTTAAGGGACTGGCTGATTTCAAGGCAAAGATTTTGGGGAACGCCAATTCCTGTTATTTATTGTGAGAAATGCGGAATTCAGTTGGTGCCGGAAAAAGAGTTGCCTGTCAGGCTTCCTGAAAAAGCAGAGTTTACTGGAAAAGGAAATCCACTTAATAAAATAAAAGATTTTGTTGAAACATCTTGTCCTAAATGCAAAGGAAAAGCAAAAAGGGAAACAGACACAATGGATACTTTTTTTGATTCAAGCTGGTATTTTTTAAGGTATTGCTCGCCAAAAGCAAATTCAGTGTTTGAAAAAAAAGAAGCAGAATACTGGATGCCTGTAAACCAGTATATTGGAGGCATTGAACACGCAATACTTCATTTAATGTATGCAAGGTTTTTCACTAAAGCAATAAGAGACTTGAAGTTATTGAAAATTGACGAGCCATTTGAAAAATTACTTACACAAGGAATGGTTTTAAAAGACGGAAAAGCAATGAGCAAAAGTTTGGGTAATGTGGTTGACCCAGGAGAAATAATTGAAAAGTTTGGAGCAGACACTGCAAGAGTATTTATTTTGTCTGCATCAAATCCTGAAAGCGAAATGGAATGGGATGAAAAAGGAGCAGAAAATTCATTTAAATTCTTAAATAAAATTTTTTCACTTGTTGGAGACAACAAAAAAAAGGCTGAACACAAAAAGGAATTAAATTCAAAAGAAAAATTACTTCAGTCAAAAACTCAGAGAATAATAAAAAATACTTCAGAATTAATTGAAAAACTTGAATTAAACAAGGCTATTGCAGAATTAATGCAGTTAACTAATGCATTGCAGAAATTTGAAGAAAAAGAAAGCCCAGTTTTTTGGATTGGGATTGAAAAACTTGTTTTAATGTTAAACCCTTTTGCCCCGCATTTAAGCGAAGAATTATGGGAAAAAATTGGGGGAAAAGGTTTTTCCAGTTTAGGAAAATGGCCTGAATTTGAAGAGAAAAAAATTGATTTAAAAGCAGAAAAACAAGAAGAATTCATTGAAAGGATTCAAAAAGATATCCTGCACATAACTGATTTAATATCAGAACAGCCAAAAAAATTTATTGAAAAAATGCAAAAAGAAACCAGTGCTCCAATTGATTCAATAATCAAACAACAAACAAAATTAGCTGAAAAAATGCAAAAAGAAGAAATTAAAAGAATAAAAATTTTTACTGCACCAAAATGGAAATGGATTTTATTAAAAAAATTGTTTGAAGTAAAAGAAAAAAATGAAAACAAAAGAATCGAGTTTGGAGAAGCAATGAAAAAAGCAATTGAGTTCGATAAACAGCATGCACAAGAAATCAAAGGATTTGTTATGGCTGCAGTAAAAAAACTTAATGAAATGAATGAATTCATTGAATTAAATGAAATAAAAACATTGAAAGAAAATTCAGGTGAACTGCAAAAAGAGTTTTCAGCTGAAATTCAGGTAATTGAAGCAGAAAAAAGTGAAGAAAAAAAGGCTTTGAATGCTTTTCCGTTAAAGCCTGCTATTTTGGTTGAATGATTTTTCTAATTAAAACAGCGGGTTAAAAAACTTTTACTGATTCAATATTAATTCTGTTTAAGTGATTTAAATGATTTGTTTTATTGCATTAATTGTTTTTGCAGTTTTAGGGATTTTTTCAGCTAAATACAGGAATTATGCTAAAGAAGCATTTGACTGTGTTTTCAGAAGAATGACTTTAAGAAAATGCACAACTGCTTTTGATAAGAAAATGAAAATGAAAGTAACAGGAAAATTAATGAAAACCAGCCCAAAAACAGGGGGAATTGTTTTCAGGAACTTTGAATTAATTTCATGGATTTTCACTGCAATAATGATTATTAGTTTTGCTTATTCTGTTTTAGGAATATATAATTTTGTTGTATACAATAACTGCGAGGGGCCAAATGCAGTCGGGCCATGCATTTACAATGAAATCGGAGAATTAACCAATGGAATAAATGCCCCTTTATGCGAATCACAGCATTGTGCAGTTCATGGATGTGATTGCACTGATGAAACCTGCAATGAAAACAATGGCTTTGAAGCATGCGACGGAAACTGCAACTGCATTGAAGCAGTCTGCATGGAATGAATTAATTCTTGTTCAGCTTTTTTTCTAAAAAAATTACTTTAATTCTAATTTTGCTTTTTTTAGTTCTTCAACTGCCACTAATTTTTTTCCGGACAAATAATTTAAAGAAGCCTTGCCACTAAGCGAAACAAAAGAAAATTGTTTTGAGGAAAAACCAAGAGATTCTAATGCAGTTCCTGTGTCTCCTCCCCCAAGAAAAGTAAAAGCAGAACTCTCTGACATTGCTTTAAGAATTGCTTTTGTTCCAAGAGAAAATGCTTTTTCTTCAAATACTCCTGGAGGACCATTAAACACAATTAGTTTTGCTTTAGAAATTTCTTTTGAAAAATCCTGAATAGTTTTTTCTCCAATGTCTTTTGAAATAAAATCTAAAGGAAGCTGTTCAACTGAAATATTTGCTTTTTTTCCGTTTTTATCTAAAGCAAAATCTTTTGGCAAAACAATTTTTTCCCTGAATTTTTCATATAATCCTTTTATTTCAGGAAGCAGAGAAAAAAAGCCTTTTGATTCAAAGAATTCATCTTTTTTGCCGAATTTTTTTCCTAAAGCAACTAAAAATAATTCTCCAAAAATTCCTGAAACCAAAACTTTGTCTGTCTTGTTTTCTTTCAGAAAAAAAGAAAGTGTTTTCAGTGAATCTTCTGGTTTTGCTCCCCCTAAAAAAAGCAGTCTTGGATGTTCTTGAAAATTCAGTGCTTTATCTAAATTAGTTATTTCTGCATCTAAAACAGGGCCCGAATAAGATGGAAGTAAAGGAATAAAGCCAACAACAGATGCATGGCTTCTGTGAGAAACACTTAAGGCATCCAAAACAAATGCATCAGAAACTAAAGCAAGGTCTTTGATTAAAGGCTGTTTGGAATGCTCTTCAGGAGTTTTTTCTTCTGATTCAAAATCCAAAAATCTGGTGTTTTCCATTAATAAAATTTCTCCTTCTTTTAAAGAAGAAATTTTTTTCTTGAAATCTTCTGCCCAGGTTGAAAAAAAGATTTTTTTTCCGATTAATTTTTCCAGTAAAGGCAAATGATTTTTTAATGAAACAAAATCTTCCTGACCTTTTCTTCCCTGATGAGCTAAAACAACCGTTATTGCTTTTTTGGATGAAAAAAGTTTTATTGTTTTGGAATGCTCTTTTAGCCTTGCTCCAACAACAGGCTTTGAATTCTGAATATTTGAATTCAAGTCAACTCTGACTAAAAGAGTTTTTCCTTTGATTTTAACTGAACTAATTGATTTAAGCATTTTCTCACTTTCAAAGTTTTTCAGCTAAATCAAGCATTCTTGCAGAATAACCCCATTCATTATCATACCATGAAAGAACTCTGACCATGTTCTTGTTTACTACTTGAGTTAATTCTGAATCAACAATACTGGAATAATTGCTTCCAATAATGTCATGAGAAACTAATGGTTCTTCAGTATATTGAAGAATGCCTTTTAGATAAGTTTCAGAAGCTTTTTTTAAAGCAGAATTTACTTTTTCAATTGTTGTTTCTTTTTTAACTAAACAGACAAAATCAGTTATTGAGCCAGTTGGAACTGGAACTCTTAAAGAAACTCCATCTAGTTTTCCCTGAACTGCAGGAAGGACTTTTCCAACTGCTTTTGTTGCGCCAGTTGTAGTAGGAATAATTGAAAGAGAAGCAGCTCTTGCTCTTCTTAAGTCTTTGTGAGGGCCATCCAATAAAACCTGGTCGCTGGTAAAAGCATGAATTGTATTCATCATTCCAGAAATTATTCCGAATTCTTTTTCTAAAACCATTGCAACCGGAGCCAAACAATTTGTGGTGCAAGAAGCATTAGAGAAAGCTTTATGGCTTTCTTTTATGTCTTTGTTGTTGACTCCTAAAACAATTGTTGAATCAACTCCGTCTGCCGGAGCAGAAACAATAACTTTTTTTGCGCCAGCAGTTAAATGCTTTTTGAAGTCCTCGTTTTTTCTTAGTCTGCCAGTGCATTCAAAAACTACATCAACACCTAACTCTTTCCAGGGAAGTTTTTCTGGATTGGGTTCAGAAAAAGCCTTTATTTTTTTTCCATTAACTGAAATGCTTTTTTCATCAGAAGAAACATCTCCTTTAAAGACTCCGTGAACTGAATCATGTTTGAATAAATGAGCAAGGGTTTTGTTGTCAGTTAAATCGTTTATTGCAACAAACTCCAAGTTTTTTCTGTTTACACCTTCTCTTAAAAGAATTCTTCCGATTCTTCCAAAACCATTTATTGCAACTTTAACCATAAAATCCCCCAAAAAAATTTTCATAAAAAATATGAATTATATTAGGTTAAAGAAAAAAGAGTTTAAAAACAAAATGAAAAATATACATAATTTATTCATTTTTTTCTTCTGCAAACTGCTCGTATTCAGTTGAATTAAATCTATACAAAAATCTTTTGATTTTTGACTCTTTAAAAGAATATTTTTCTAAAGCTTCTTCTTTTTTTCCGGAAAATTCTTCAAAAGGCTTTTTTTGGGACGGGTCAAACAAATAAAAATTGTTTTTGAATTCAGTTATTACAAAAGCATGAGTTGAAAGGTTTTCCATTTCTGCCACAACAACAAAAGCGTTTTCGTCTCCTAAAGCATACAAAATAGTGCAGAGAAATACAGCTAAATCTTCATCATCTGCCATTTTGTGCTTAATTATTTCTGTCGGGGTAAGCCAGAAATTAATTCTTACATCGGATTCAACAAAAGAGATTTCTTTTGAAACAAAAGAATAAGCTTCTTTTGCAACTGACAAATAGTTTTTTTCAAAAGAATAATTTTCTGTGATTAATTCAGCTAAAAGAGACTGAATGCTTAAATCATCCGGATCTATAAGGCCTTTGATTTCTCCAATAGTTTTTTTTTCTTTTTCATTTATTACTTCAGAGTATTTTTGAAGCAAAAATTTATGGAGTTTGTCTTTAAGGTCTTTTTCAGTTTGTTTGTCTTCTATTCCTGAAACTGAGCCCAGGGCCTGCCTTAGCATAGAGTATTTTTCATATAAAGCATCATACTGTGACTTTTTTTTTCCTAATTCATTTTCAAAATCAGTGTTTCTTTTTTTAACAGGAATCTGGATTTCAGTTAACTGGCATTTAAGTCTTGCTAACTTGATTTCAATTTCGGCTTTATTTGATGTTTCAGTTGATTTTAAAGAAGACTCTAAATCTTCTATTTTTTTCCATAATTCCTGTTCTTCAGATGACTTGC
>PFAI01000036.1:7755-19529 GCA_002763225.1 Candidatus Diapherotrites archaeon CG10_big_fil_rev_8_21_14_0_10_31_34 | reverse complement strand
TTATATTTCAAAAGAGTGTTTGTAATTAGAGGAAGTGATTGTTTGGGAAAAGCACAGATTTCAATAGAGTATTTGACTTTAACTGCAATAATTCTTTTGGTTGTAGGAGTAATGTTTGGTTTTGCAAGTATTACTGTAAACGAAAACACCAGATTTAATTCAGCTTATTATGCAACAAGAGAATTAGCTAATGCCGCAGACGAAGTCAGTACTAGAAATGGAAGTACTATTGTAGTTGAAGTTGAACTGCCTTCAGATGTAACAGGCTTTTACGCTTTTGGAAAGGATGTTGTAATTGAAATAACTTCACCGGCTAATACTTATGAAATATATGAATCAAGCAAAGCAAATTTAGAGCCAACAACTTTTTCCACTGAAGAAGGAAGCCATTTTATTGCAGTCAAATCAACTGACACAAATGTCACTTTCACTGAAATTTAAAAATAATTAAATAAAATTTAAAAGGGTTTAAATGAAGGGACAAGTTTCAATTGAAATAATTATCGGGGCAGTAATGCTGCTTCTTGCTTTTGTATTTATTGCAATGTATTCTTTTGAAAAAAATTCAAATATTGAAGTGTTAGAAGAAATTCTTGAAAACAAATCTGAATGCAGGGAAATAGCTGATGTAATCAGTTCAGTTTATGCTTCAGGAAAAAAGACTTCAATAGAATTTTATTCAGAAAAAGATTTCACTGTAGGGCAAGGCTGGGTTGATGTAGAAGGATTTTCCTGCAATTATTATGGAATAGCGCAGGAATCTTTTATTGTAAAAGGGAATATAAGAATAAAGGATTTGAACGGAGTTGTTGTAGTTGAAAATTATTAGGCAAGACAGCTCGGCTGAAAGCCGTGCACCGTTACAGCCGAACGGAATCGGCTTGCGTGGGCAGTCAAGTTTAATTGATTTGGTTATGGGGTTTTTTATTTTTACCTTGATTATTGCTTCAGTTTTTTCTGCAGTAAACAAAAACGAAAAAGATTTCTCAAAAAACAATGAAATAGCAGAAATAAAGCATTCATCTTTTTTTTCTTTAAAAGAATTAACTGAAACACAGGGTTTTCCTTTGAATTGGGAGGAATTAAATGAAAATGATGCAAACAGAATCGGGTTAATAAAAAGAAATCAATTAGATGAAGATAAATTAGTTGCTTTTTCTAATATGACTTATGATAAAAGCAAAGAGTTATTGAATTTAGAAGGATATGATTATTTTTTTATTTTGGATGGAGTGGATTACATTACTGTCGGATTGGCTCCGGCAAGCCAGCCGGAATATTTGTTTTCCACTAAAAGAATTGTAAACTATAAAGGAAGTGAAGCTGAAATTGAACTGCAGGTTTATACGTTGTGGAGCTAAAGGATTTACTTTTAGCTTGGATGCAATTCTGGCATTAATAATTGTTTCAGGAATTCTTATAGCGTCAGGCTTGTTTTTTGCTGAAGAAAAAAGTGAAAAAAATATCGGGCAGGAATTAAATGACGCGTTTAATGCAATGGAAGAAACCGGTTTTTTGATTACCCAGACAGACACAAATATTTCTGCTTCGCCAGAAAACATTTACAATAAATTGATTGCTTTTTTCCCAGACTATGTTGACATTAATATAAGCATAAAACAATATGATTTAAATAATTCTAAATGCAGGTTAAACCAGACTTTTGATGATTGTTTTGGATCAGATTTCAATGAATTTACTTTTGGTTCGCCTGTCCCAACAAATAAAACAATTTTTTATGGAAAAAAACTGATTGTAAAAAAACAGCCTCCAGCAGAATGTGATTCAAATATTTTGAGTTTGCTTGGAGCAGAAAAACAATTTATTTTTAATCCAAACGAAATTTTTTTTGCAGGAGAAGAAGATTTGAATTTTGTTTTTAATGTAAACACTGTTCCCGATGATTTCCTTGAATGCGACCAGAATATTACAATTAATTTAAGTGCTTCTTTTCCTCCTGGCTACAGAAGGCCTGTAGACATAATGATGGTGGTAGATAAAAGCGGTTCAATGAGCTGGGGAGGAAGAGTTTCAACAACTAGGGCAAGAGGAATAGAATTATCAGGAAATTATGCTTTTATTGCAGATTATTCTTCTGGAATAAGAAGCATTGACATCAGTAATCCTTTGGTTCCTGTTCTATTAGATAGGTATGATACTAGCTATGCATTTGATGTTTTTGTTGATGGAAGTGAAGCTTATCTGGCAGACTATACTTATGGAATAAGAAGCATTGATATCAGCGATCCAACTGACTTGAGCCAGGATGATAGAGTTGATTTATCTGGAAATTATTCTTATGGAATAACTGTTTCAGGAAATTATGCTTTTGCAGGAAATGGTTCAAAAGGGGTTGATTCATATAATATTAGCAATCCTTCAAATATGAGCTACTTAGATAATTATAATACTCCTGGAACTGCAAGAGGGTTGGATGCTGATGGAACTTATGTGTATGTTGCAGACGGAGGTTCAGGTTTTAGAGTATTAAATGCAAGCAACCCAAGCAATATTACAAACGAGGATTCAATTGATTTAGGGGGAAATGCTTATGATGTGAAAAATGTTGGAAACTATGCTTTTGTTGCAAATGATACTCGCGGATTAGATATTTTTGATGTAAGCACTCCGAACAATATCATTGCAAGAGGAAACTATAATACTGCAGGAACCGCTTATGGAGTTGATGTTATTGGAAACACTGCTTATATTGCTTCTGGAAGCGGAGGGCTTTATGCAATTGATGTAACTGATGTGGATAATCTTTTTTTGATTAAGCAATATGAAACTCCTTATACTTATTATGATGTTAGAGTGCAAAACGGTTATGCGTTTATTGCAAGCAATTATGGGTTAATTGTATTGGAGTTAGCTTCAGGAACAAAAATGGATGCAGTTCATGCATCAGGAAATGCTTTTATTGACTTTAATGAATGGAAGCCATCAGACCAGATGGGAATAGCAAGCTTTAATACTTCATCTACACTAGATTCACAGCTGAAAAAACTTGATGACGCAAACAAACTGCAGTTAAAGAATGACTTAAATGCAATAATGCCTAGAGGCGGAACAAACATTGAAGCAGGGATAAGGGAAGCAACAGCAGAATTAACTTCAATAAGGGAAAATGAATATGCAATAAAATTTCAGGTAGTGTTGTCTGACGGCCAGTCAACTGAAGGGAATTCATTGAGTGCAGCACAGGATGCTGCAGCAGAAGGAATAATAATTTATACAATTGGATTTGGAGGGGATGTAAGCGAAACAGAATTGCAGAATATAGCTAATGCAGCTGACGGAAACTATTATTTTGCTTCAGATGCAAACGCTTTAATGGATATCTATAAATTGATTGCAGACAAAATTCAGGCTCAGGCAACAGATTCAAATGTAACAATTGTTGTTCCAAGTAATATAGTTATTGTAAATGACGGAAATGCAGTTTTGATTGACGGGAATTTAGTGTTTAATTCAGGGAATATTACTCCTGAAACCCCTTGGAGTGCAAGTTATACAATTAATGTTCCATGCGATTCAAACCTTGGCTGTGAAACAGATTCAATTACTTTTCCCGGGCAAGGAAGTTTTTTGTCTTATGTTGATGTAAACGGAGTAACTCAAGTAGTTGACTGGAATGAATTTACTGTTCCGATTCCCTTCAAAAAAAGGGATATTATGGTTGAAATAACTGGCGGAGAGATTTTGTCTGAAACAGATATTTTTTTGGATATAAATGTATCAAATATAGGGGACTTGAATACAGGAACAACAGACTTGAATTTTTATTTAGGAAATGATTCAGTCTGCAGTACAGGAGCAGGAAGAACTTTGCTGGCAAACCAGCATATTATTCCGGAATTATGCGGAGGCAATGACGAAACCTGTTTTTTCTCAACAGTTCTTTATTCTGACGAGCCAATTGGAAGCCAGGGAATTATTTGTGTTGAAGTAAATCCTGACAGGAATTTAAGGGAATGCCCAAACAATAATCTGGATGCAATCCACTGCTATTCTTCCCCAAAAACACAGTTTTATGTAATAGAATACCGAGGCTGGATTAAATGAAAAACAAGGGAATGCTTTTTATTTTAATGGGCCTGCTTTTGTCTTTGCTTTTGCTGGGATTTGCATTCAAGATAAACAGCCAGTATCTGAAAGCAGAAAACAAAACTTTTAGTTCAACTGCAATTGACCAGATGAAATACAAATACGACAACATTAATTATGTCAAAGATTTCTATAAAGAAGATCCTGTAAAAACTTTTTTTGAAAGATTTGTTCCGTTTAATTATTCAATTGACGGAAACAAAATTAGTTTTACCCAAAACCTTCCGTTAAAAGAAGCAAATTTACGCGGTTTTTTTGATTTTATTAATGCATATAAAATTTTTGCTGAAAGCACTGATTCAATAATAAATGACCCTATTGAAGTGGAAATTGAAGCTCCAAAAAACATTTTATGGGGAGGAACAGACACAAATCTATTAATGTTAATAAAACCTCAATGCAAAAAATACTCGGTAACAGACTATAATTCAATGCATTTTTTTGGGGACAATACCTGTGAAGAAGCATTTGATATTAGTTTGATTAAAAGAATTGACATAAATATTTCACTGCCTTCAACAGGAGATTACAATACATTAATCTGCGATTACGGAGGAGATACAAACTGTTATGCATTTGATTATGTTGAGGCAGACTCAAACCCTTTTATTGAAATAAATTTTTTGGATGAAAACTGCAGTTCATGCGATTTAAATTCGGATTCAAGAAAAACAAGCAGGCATTTTATTCCGGGAACAAACAACACAATAATCTTAACCTGCACTGGAGCAAACTGTTTCGGAGGAGATTCACATGAAACAATAAAAATATTTTTTAATTCAAATAATACAGAAATAAAACATTCAGGAACCCCGATTACAGTAAAAACAGAGTTTTTGTTTACCCAAGAAATAGAAGAATTTGAATTAAATGACGTTAATGTGACTTTAACAGACAATAGATTTAATATAACTAAAACCAATAAGTGACGGAAATGGAAGGAAAAAATCTTGCTGCAATACTGCTTTCTTTAGCAATAGTTATTGGAGCAATACTTAGTTTTGGTTCAACCGGATTGCTTAATATCAAAGAAATAAGCCCTGAAACAAACCTTGAAATTAAATCAAATGAAAGTTTTGTAAAAGGAGAAAACGCTGAAATAAAAATTAAAGCAGAAAGCAGTTTTATGATAAAAAAAATAATTTATAGTTCTCCGACAAAAACCGAAGAAAAAACATGCAATAAAACAAAATGCGAGATAATGTTTAATGAAGTTTTCAGTAAAGCAAGCGCGTTTTATATTGAAGTGGAAATAGAATTAGACAATGGAAATAAATTAAAAGAAAAAAAGAAGATTATTGTAACAGAAACAGAAAAAAAATGTTCTGATGGAACAGTTTTTGGGGAATGCTCTTTAAACAAACCAGATTACTGCAATAACGGAAAAATAGAAGAAAACTGCGGATTATGTGGTTGTGAAAAAGGAGAATGCATTAATGGAAGTTGCGGAATAAAAGAAGAAGAACTTGAAATAATTGGAATGCATCCAACAAAAAAGTTTTTTAAACCAGAAAAAGAAGTGAATTTAGTTATTGAATCAAACGGGGCAAAAGGAACCTTTGAGTTTGCAATTGAATGGAAAAAAAACGGAATCATTGAAAAAAGCGAAGTAAAAACTAAAACAGTTTCAGGAAACACAGGAACAGATTACACTGGATTTGAATTAATGGTTACTGCCCCAAAAAAAGAAGGAGTTTATTCAATTGAAGTAAGTTATCAGGGAAAAACATATTCAGAATCAGGAATAACAATAAGAAATGATTCAACCGCGCCTGCAATGCCTACTGGATTAACTGCAAGAAAAGCAGAAGGAAAAGTATTAATCGGATGGAATCAGAATTCAGAAGATGATTTAATGCAATACATTGTTTTCAGAAGCAATGAAGACAATCAGGCATATACAACTTATATCAAAGCACAAACCCTGAATAAAACTGTTACCGGAACAGAATTAGATTTATGGCAGACAAATTACTTTTATATTGTTGCAGTAGACTATTTTGGGAACAAATCAGCGCCAAGCACAGTAATAGAAGCAACATAAACATATAATAAAAAGAATAAAGACCAAATATAAATGGAAAGGGAAAAAAATGGACGACAATAAAAGAAAACAAGATTTGATAAACAAAATGCTTGAAGCAAAAAGAATAGAGATAACTAATAATCAAAGAAATGTTATTTTTAAAATTACTAATTTGTTTTCAAAACCAAAAAAGCCATTAGAAGAAAGAATTACAGCATTAAAAAAAAGCCTTGAAAAAAAAGACGCAGAAGAACTTGAATATATGATTCTTCAGAAAGAAGGAAGCTTATTATTATTAGAAAAAAGAGTTAACATTCAGGAAGAAAAAAACAAGCTAAAAGAAATAATTGATGAATTAAATGAATTAAAGAAAAACGAAGGAAAAAGAGAAAAAATTGCAAGAGAAGTCGGATTCAAGAAAAAAGAAATAAAAGAACTGAAAAAAGAAGTGGAATCAAAAGTAGTGATAGACAAACCAGAAGAAGCTGACGAAAAGATAAAACCAAAACAACCTTTAAATCTTTTAAAAAAAACTTTATCAAAACAACCTTTTTCAAAAAGTACCTTGGGTAAAAAAGTTGAACAAAAAGGCAAAGAAAAAACAGCTAAAACAAAATCCGAAAAAAGAAGAGTAAAATCAAGAAAAACAAAACAGAAAAAGAAATTTTTAAAAGAAACACAAGAAAAAAAGGATTCAAAAAAAATTAAAGAAATAAAAACAGAGAAAAAAGAAATAAAATTTATTTCTCCATTAGATGAATTAAAACAAAAAAGAGAAAAAGAAATTAGTTCAAAAAGGCAAAAAGCATTAGATGCATTTCATAATGAATTTACTTCAGGGAAAGAAACTTATGTAAGTATTAAAGGAGGAGCAAGAATAATTGCAGGAAAACAGCCTGTCGGAACACCCGCTCAGGCTACAGCAACGCATTTTTCTTCAGCAAAAACATTTCAAGGAAAAACAGATGAACAATTTGATTTTGATATAGCAAAAGTCCAGCAAAAAATGAAAAATTTAAAGTATGCTTTCTTTCACAGGCAAATAAGTGAACAGGATTACAAAAAAAAATTATTTGATTATCAAGAAGAATTAAGTTCGCTTGAAATGGAAAAGAAAAGACCTAAATCTTTTACTCCAGTATATGGGCCAGCAACAGACTCGACAGCAAGTTCTGTAATAAAAATTAAAAAAGGAAAAAAAGGCAGAACAACTGTATTTGATTCAGGATTAAAGACAATTCAACAGGAAAGCATTAAATTTGCAACACAACATACTCCAAAAAGCAGGCAAAAAGTACGAGAAGCATTAAAAGAATTCAGCCAAGATTTTGATTCAAACCCTTATTTCGCTGAAAAAGAAACAAAAAATCCTGTTCCGGGAAAACCTGAATCAATTGAACCAAGAAAAACAACAATGACCGGAATAATTAAAAGAATTGCACCAACAGTTGACCCAAAAAAAACAACTGAAATGGAAAACAAATTAGCTGATTTAATGCAAAGAAAAAACATAGGGGAAACCCAGATCAGAAGGGAATTAGAGTTTGTTTCGGCAAAAGAATTAATTAACAAGTTTGACAAAATACTTTCTTCAATAGAACAAAAATATGAACCAAAAGAATCCCAAAAAATTGCTGAAGACACTGGATTTAATGAAACAAGTGTAATTATTCAAAAGAAAACAGAAAAAAGAGAAGGAGAAATAAAAGAAATTCATGCAAAAAAAATAGTAACTGATTTTGATAAACTATTAAAATTAATTAAAGAAAAAGGAAAAGTAAATGAAAAAGACGCCGCAAGAGAATTAGGAATGAGCACTGAAAGAATAAAAGAATGCTATCTTGTATTGGAAAAAAATGATTTAGTTAAACTGAATTTCCCAGTATTTGGAGGAGCCCAGCTAATTTCAAAAGAATATATTAAACCGGAAAAGAAAAAAAAAGCAAAGAAAAAGAAGGGAGTTAAATGAAAGAAAAAGTATTAGAAACTTATAAAGTTAAGTCAATTGAAACAGAAATAGAAGTAAACATAGTTGAAAGAGAAAAAGAATTTGTCAGGATTTACATGCTTGACTTTCCTGAGTTCGGGGAAGGAACAGAAGCAGTATTAAAAAATTTAAAGAAAAGCATTATAACTGATTCCACTATTCAGGCAGAAAGAATGATGGATCCGGATTTTGTTGATTCATTAAAAAAAAGTTTTCAGCAAAAAGCAGAAAAAATTCTTGATAAAGAACTGCCAAATATTGTTGAAGGCTCAAGAAATTTATTGATTGGATTATTATTAGAAGAAATGCTTGGACTGGGAAAAATAGAATTTTTATTAAATGACGGAAACATAGAAGAAATTGTAGTTAATACTGCAAGTGAACCAGTATGGGTTTATCATAAAGGGTTTGGATGGCTAAAAACAAATGTATTTATACGCCCTGAAACTGAAATACAAAATTATGCAAGCATTATTGCAAGAAGAATAGGAAAACAAATCACTGTTTTAAACCCTTTATTGGATGCTCACTTAATTACAGGAGACAGAGCTAATGCAACTTTGTTTCCAATTTCAAGCAAAGGAAATACAATTACAATCAGGAGATTCAGAAGAGACCCATACACTATAACGGATTTTGTTGAAAATAAAACAGTTAACACTGATGTAATGGCTTTGATTTGGCTTGCAATGGAATATGAATTAAATATTATTTTTTCTGGAGGAACCGGTTCAGGAAAAACAACTGCATTAAACATTTGCATGCCTTTTATTCAGCCAAACCAGAGAATTTTGAGTATAGAGGATAGTGTCAGCGGAAAAAGCGAAATTCTGTATAAACATAAAGGAAAAGTAAATAAAACAAATATAGAGGAACTAATTGACGGGTTGATAGAAGATGACTCAATAAAAGGCATTGCAGTAGAAAACTATGAAAACATTGAAATCCCAAGCATGACTAAAGAAGGAAAAATTGAATGGAAAGAACCAAGTCATTTTATAAGGCACTGGGTAAAAAAAGATTTAATGGAAGTGATTCTTGCAAGCGGCAGGAAAATAAAAGTTACTCCAGATCACTCGCTTTTTAGTTTTGGTGAAAACGGAAAAATAATTCCGATTAAAGGAGAAAAATTAAGTAAAGGCACTTTTATAGTTACCCCAATAGAAAAGGAATGGGCAGGGAAAAAAAGCAGTGAAGTGCAAAAAGACAAGATAGAAAAAATTTCAACGGAAAAATTTGAAGGGTTTGTATATGATTTCAGTGTCCCTGAAAATGAAAGCTTTATTGCAAACAATATTGTCTGTCATAACACCAGAGAATTATCTTTGCCTCCATATCTTCATTGGGTTCCATTAACTACAAGAGAACCAAATGTTGAAGGAAAAGGAGAAGTGACAATGCTTCACCTGCTGATTAATTCATTAAGAATGCGCCCTGACAGATTAATTGTAGGAGAAATCAGAAGACAAAGAGAAGCAGAAGTATTATTTGAAGCAATGCATACAGGGCACTCGGCTTATACAACAGTGCATGCTAACACTGCGCAAGAAACAATCAGAAGACTGACTAATCCTCCGATTGAAATCCCAAAAACAATGCTGGATTCAGTTCACTTAAATGTAGTCATGTTTAGAAACAGAAGATTAAATGTAAGAAGGGTTTTGCAGGTAGCAGAATTTATTACTGAAAGAAGAGGAAAAGAAGAAGAAATTAAAGCAAATGTTTTATACAGGTGGAAAGGAGCAACAGATACAATAGAAAAGCATGCTGAAAGCATCAGATTATTTGATGAACTAGGGTTACATACTGGTTTCAGCAAACAGGAAATGACAGATGAATTAAAAACAAAAAAAACAATTCTTGACTGGCTTGTTAAAAGCAAACTGCATACAATAAAAGATGTTGGAAAAATAATGGCAAATTATTATATGGATAAAGATGAAATAATTAAGATGGTTGAAGAAAACAGAAAACCAAAAACAGGAGATTAAATGATTGAAACAAAAAAAGGAGAAATGATTCCATTTAATTTTCTGCCAATTCCTTTAATTAAAGCTATTTCAGCCAAGTTTTATGGTTTAGGATTAAAGCTGTCAAAAATTTTTCCTTATCTGAAATTAGAGTTAACTCAGGCAGAAATGTCTTTTGACGACAAAGATTACTGTTCAATAATCATTGCAATGGGCGCAATTTACTTTGTTTTAGGTTTTATTATTTCAATTTTGATTGGAATAAGAATGTTTCCTGACTTGTTTTTGGTTACTGGTTTAGCAGGAGGAATATTGCTTGGATTTTTTGTTTTGATTCAGGTTGCAATGTACCCAAAAATCAAGGGAAAACAAAAAACAAGAGAAATTGAAAGAAACTTAATTTTTGCTTTAAGAACAATGACAGTTGAAATAAAAGCAGGAGTATCATTATTTGACGCATTAAATATTATTGCTCAAGGAGATTATGGAGCATTATCAACTGAATTCACCATAGCAGTAAAAGAAATTGAAACAGGAACAATGGAAGAAGTTGCATTAGAAAGAATTGCAAGATATAATCCGTCAATTTTTTTCAGGAGAAGCATCTGGCAGATAATTAATGGAATGAAAGCAGGAGCAGATGTAAGTGATGTAATGCAGGAATTAGTGCAGACAATGATAAGAGAAGAAAAACTGCAGATTACAAGGTATGGAAATTCAATGAAATTGCTTTCATTAATGTATATGATGTTAGGAGTAATAATTCCTTCTTTAGGAGTAACTTTTTTGATTGTATTAAGTTCTTTTCCTCAAATGAAATTAGGAGAAATATTGTTCTGGATGTTATTAGTGTTTATTGCAGTAGGAGAATTCATGTATTTAGGTATTTTGAAATCTAAAACACCAAACTTGATGGGATAAAAATGATTTATGAAAAAATAGGAAAAATAGTTCCAAGAGACGTGCTAAATGCATTTGCAAAAGAATTAATGTATTCAGGAATAGAAGTTGAATCAAAAAGCTTTGTAGGATTTATAGCAGTATTAAGTTTTGCAATTGCATTAGCTTCAGGATTTGGATTAACATATTTTTTTCAAGTGAATTTCTTTATTGGATTTGCTGCCGGGTTTATCATTACTGTCGGAGGATCATATTATTTATTAAATCAGGCAAGTGATTCAAAAGCAAGATTTGTGGAAAAAATTCTGCCTGATGCACTTCAATTAATTGCATCAAACATGAAATCAGGAGTAACAACAGAAAAAGCTTTGCTTATTTCTGCAAGACCTGAATTCGGAGCATTAGCAATTGAATTCAAGGAAGCAAGCAAAAAAATAATGGCTGGAAAAAGAACTGAAATTGCTTTAAAAGAAATGACAGAAAAAATCCGTTCAAAAGCATTTGAAAAAACTATCTGGCTTGTAACAGAAGGAATTAATTCAGGAGGAGAAATGGCAAATTTATTGATTCAGCTTTCAGATGATTTAAGAGAACAAAATGCATTGCAGGAAGAAGTAAAAGGAAATGTTTCAATGTATGTAATCCTAATATTTTTTGCTTCAGTTATTGGAGCGCCATTAATGTTTGGAATAAGCTCTTTTATTGTAAAAATACTGTCAAAACAAATGGGAGCAATGGGAAGCGTGTCAACAGAAAGCATATCAGGGATGTCTTCCCAGTCAAG
>PFAI01000036.1:7452-7745 GCA_002763225.1 Candidatus Diapherotrites archaeon CG10_big_fil_rev_8_21_14_0_10_31_34 | reverse complement strand
CCCTTGCATTAATATCTTTTTTTGGCTCGCTTACAATAGGAATAATCAATACTCGAAGTGAAAAAGGCGGAATAAAATACATTCCAATAATGTTAATTGCATCTTATGCCATTTATTTTATCGTTTCAATCATACTGGAAAACACTTTCAAGGCATTAATCTAAAAAAGAAGAAAAAGAACTTTTTACAGCTAATTAAATACAAATAAAACAACAGCAAATAATAAAACAAATTAAAATTAATTAGAAAAAAAAGAATAACTGAGTATAATAAAATAAATTAATTAAAATAAA
>PFAI01000036.1:0-7439 GCA_002763225.1 Candidatus Diapherotrites archaeon CG10_big_fil_rev_8_21_14_0_10_31_34 | reverse complement strand
AAGAGTGGAAGTTTAATTTAAACTGGTCCACTACAAGTTGTTTTCTCTGTTTTGTTTAATCCGCCTGAAGAATAACTGATTATTATTTCTTCTGTAATGTTTCCTGTAAAGCTTCCTGGTAAAAGAAATGTGTTTGTGTCTGTTCTGCCTATGTCTACATCGGCTCCTGCGGCTTCACCAATTGCAAACCACGCATTTGCAGTAGTATTATTTGATGAAAAATTTGTTACTGTAACTGTGTTAGGCGAACCATTTTGAATCTGCAGTTGAATGCTATCTGCATTAAAGTCAAATCCTTTGATTAACAGCTGTCCTCCTGTCTGAGTGCACTGTTTTGGGGTATTGAATACACCAAAAGCAAACAAGGCTGCAATAACAATTACAATTACAACCAAAGCCCAACCATAAGTCATTAGATACTCTAAAGCAGATTGTCCTTTATTATTCTTAAACATTTATCTTCCTCCTTTTTTTTATTAAACCTTTTATTAAAAGACAGTGCCGATTTATCCGGCATGTTTTGGCAACCTGCCTTTTCTTAAAAGGCAGTTTTGCTAAACCTTTTATTAAAAGGTTTAAAATAACAATTTAATAGTATTAGAAGGTTTATTCTATTTAAATGTTTTGCGGTTTAAGAAACTAAACAAAGGAAAAAACAGGAAAAAAACTGAAGGAAAGTTATTTTAAATAACTTTAGCGTATTTTATTTGAAGTGAGAATTAATGCCAAGATTAACCGACAGAACACAAACAGGGATTCCGGGAATGGATGAATTACTTGACGGAGGAATTCCAAGAGGAAATCTGGTTGTATTGGCAGGAGACCCTGGATCAGGAAAAACCTGTTTTTGCCTGGAATACTTATATAACGGAGCAATGAACTTCAATGAACCAGGAATTTATATTTCATTAGAAGAAAGCTATGATGAAATAATAAGAAACGGAAAAGAATTCGGATATGAATTAGAAGACTTAATCAAAAAAAAAATGCTGATGATTGAAACAGTAGAACTATATGATTTTGAAAAACTAAAAAATCTGATTGAAGATTCAATTCAGGTGATAAAAGCAAAAAGATTAGTGATTGACCCAGGAGTAATTTTTAGATTATATTTTGACAGAGAATTAGATGCAAGAAAAAGAATAATGAGTTTAGGGAAAATGCTTAAACAAATTGACTGCACTACAGTAATAACAAATGAAATCAATTTAGATAAAACAAGAAGCTTGTTTGGATTAGAAGAATATGTTGCAGACGGAGTTCTTTTATTATACCACACAAAAATAGAAAACAGATTTGTAAGAAGCTTGGGAGTACTAAAAATGAGAGGAACAAAAATATCAGAAAAATTGCATCCAGTAACCATTGGCCCGACAGGGATAAAGGTTTTATCAAAACAAGAATTATTTGAGGATATTTAAAATGAAAAAAAAGAAAACTAAAAAAAATGTAAAGAAAAAAACAGCCAGTAAAATCAAAGCTTACAAAAAACTAAGCACTGAAAGTGCAATAAAAGAACTGGAAAAACTTTTAACTAAACCAGCAAGCCAGAAAAGAACTTTTGTAACAAAAGAAGAAAAAACAGGAAAAAAGAAATTTGAAGTGAAAACAAACCTAAGACAAGAATTAGGAACAGATGACGAATTACAAGAATTAATCAGCCCAAGAAGAGGAATAGACTTAAAGATTTTAAGGTACTTAGAAGAACTGCCAAAAGAACAGTTCACTGCATTATTAATGGTAGAGCCGACAAACTATTCAAAAATAAATTATGAATTAACAAGACTGTTGATAAACCACACCCACGCAACTGGTTTATACATAACATTGAATCGGTCTTATGATTTCTTAATGGAAACCATGGGAAAAGAAAAAATCGATGTTGATAAAATAATTTTTATTGATGCAATAAGCAAGGGAACAGGAAAAAAAATTAAAGCAGGGGAAAACGTTGAATATATTGAATCCCCAAGGGATTTGACTGCTTTAAGTGTTGCAATAGATGAAACTTATCAAAAACTTGAGGAAAAACCGAAATTTTTGGTTTTTGATTCAATCAGCACTTTATTGATTTACAATGATATTTCTTCAGTTGAAAGATTTATGCATTTGGTTATAGGAAAATTAAGAGAATGGAAAATCAAGGGAGTTTTATTAATGGTTAAATCAGATGAACATAAAGGAGTAGTTAACTCTTTAAGCCAGTTTTGCGACAGAATCCTTGAAATCCTCTGATTACAAATCAAAAGAATAATTCTTTTTTATTGAATTAAAAGGGAAAGCAGTCTGCTCTATAAACAGTTTTTTTTCCTTAAACTCAAAGAAAAAATTAAAGTCCATCATGCCTTTAATGTTCTGTAAAACTTCTTTGGAAAAAAGTGTTTCATCAACAAAACAAACTAAAGAATAATTCATTTCTTTTGCTTTTCTTGATTCAAAAAAAAGAAAAGAATAAACTGCATTTACAGGATTAAAAGAAATCATTGAAGAAATAGAATCAAATAACAGAATTCCTTTGTTGTTTGGGTTTTTTTGAGTTTCATGAATTTGTGCCGAAATTTTAGTCAAAGAAAAATCTTTTAAAGATTTTTTTGAAATAACTGTAAAGTTTTGTGTTACATTAAAATAATTTGACGGGTCAAAAACAACAAA
This sequence comes from Candidatus Diapherotrites archaeon CG10_big_fil_rev_8_21_14_0_10_31_34, assembly GCA_002763225.1. Taxonomy (GTDB): domain Archaea; phylum Iainarchaeota; class Iainarchaeia; order Iainarchaeales; family 1-14-0-10-31-34; genus 1-14-0-10-31-34. Next base: position 4,787 of record PFAI01000036.1, on the reverse strand, counting down.
AACGTTTTTTTTGTTTTCTTCTTTTTTTAAAAGCAATTCAATTAATTTTTTGGCTTGATTTGTTTTGCCTGAAAAAAGAATGTTTTTTTTCTCATTTACTCCTAAAGCGTTTAAAGAAAAATCCATAAATAAGAATAATGCTTAAAGAATAAAAAATAATGCTTAAAGAATAAAAAAACTAGTGTTTTAACTGGATTGTTATTTCTTTGGCTGAAAACTCTGAAAGCCCTTTTTCTAAAGAGTTTTTTAATGAAATGATTTCCTGTGAAAGCTCCTGACTCTTGCTTTTTTGCTTTTGGAGTTCGGCTGAATAATTTTCTTTTAAATGCTCTAAAGAAGAAAAATTGTTTTTTAATGAAGAAATTTTTGATGAAATGTTCAAAGAATTGATTCTTGCCTCAATTTCTGCAAGGTTTTTGTCTGTTTCATTTAATTCCCAGAAAAAGTTTCCAAAAAAATCAAATTCAATTAAAGAGTTTAATGCATTTATTTTCTTTTCTTTTTCTTTTTCTTTCAAAGAAATTTTTCCTTCTTTGATTAGTTCTTTAATGTAATTAAAGATTTTTTTCAGGGTTTCTGCATTATTGTCTTTTTTTAATGCAAGAAAAGGATTTGAAAGATATGAATTCAAAAGATTTTTTTCTTCCTGGGTTAAAATAAAATGTTTTGCTTCAACCAGTTTTCTAAAGCTTCTTAAAAGTTTTTCAACAGGATAAAATAATTCAGCCAGCTTTGTTTTTGTCTGCTGTTTTTTTTCCATTAACCCGCTTTTTTGCTGCAATAAATTTTCATGTTGTTTTGCTTCAGTTGAGTTCTCTAATTCCGTTAATTTTTTTTTGAGTTCCTGTATTTCTTCTTCTGAATCATCAATTTGATTTAATAATTCTTTTTCTTTTAATGAGTTTTCCTGTTTTAACTGGTTTTTTTGTTTTATTTCTTCAAAAGACTTTTTTGCAGAAGAAATATCCAGCAGACCTTTTTTTGAATCAAATAATTTTTTTGTTTTAATAAAAACAGAATTTAATTCTTTTAGTTTTTGGCCTAAATCTTTTATTGGTTCTTTTAATACAATTCCTGTATAAGCAATGTTTTTTCCAAAAGAATTCACTTCAGTTTCAAGCAGGTTAACTGAATTACTGCAGTAAGAACTTAATTCAATAAAATCATTTGACTGAATTGGAGCAAGTTTTACAGTCATGTTTCGCATTCTTTCAATCAAAGTTTTTTTGCTTGTGACAACAATTTTTCTTAGTCTTTGATGACCAGTGTCCTGTTCAACTTTTTGTTTTTCTAAATTGGACAAAGATTCTTCTAATGCCTTGATTAAATGTTTTATTTCAGCTAAATTAGAGAAAACATTTTTTTCTATTTCACTAAAACTCTCTGAATAAACTTTGTCTAAAAAATCCGGTATTTCATCAAATTTCAATTCAAGAACTTCTTTTTTTACTTCAACTTCCTGTTTTTTTCCAAAAAGCTTGTCCAAAAAACCCATAAAACCAGTTAAATAAAAGAGGGAAAAGGATTAAACTGTTAATGGAATTATTTTTGTTTTAATTCTTTTATGCGTTCAGAAAAAACATCAATTAAAACATCCATTTTTGAAACTTCTAAGATGTTGCTGATGTTCTTAAGTGAATTCAATTCAGCCTGCAAAAACCCCAGAAAAAGGTTTAATTGAGTTGCATTTCCCCAAACTTTTTCAGGAACTGCTTTTTGAACAGCCATTTTTATTTTTTGCCTTAAAACAGTTCTTTCAGGAGATGCTCCTAACAAAATATATTGCCCTAACAAAGAAAACCTGCTTGGTTTAGTGAACAAATTTTTCTTTAAACTCTCAAAAAGAACTCGTTGTCTTAAACGAAGTCTTATTTTTGCTGAATCTTTTACACCTAACATTATTGAAGGTTTAACTGCATTGTTTGTCTTTGATGAACTTTTTCTCTTTAGAGAACCAATTGTTGCTTTCTTTAATTTAGCATACATAATAACACATTACAAAAGAGTGTTTTCTTTAATTTAAAAACCTTGCATTAAAACCATTAAATTTTAAGGAAGAACGAAAAAAAGAGTATTTATGGGAAACTGGGAAAAATTAAAAGAAAGAAATAAGCTGATTACAGAAGAAATCCTAAAAAGAGACGAATTTGTAATAGTTAATCATCATGATGCAGACGGATTATGCGCAGGAGCAATAATGGCTAAAGCATTAGAAAGAAAAGGCAAGACATTTGAGAACATTACTGTAAAACAATTGTATTCAGAAACAATTCAGGAAATAAAAGATAAAGGAAAAAATTATGTGTTTGTTGATTTTGGTTCAGGGCAAATGGATTTGCTTGAAGAAAAAATAAAAGAAAACTTTTTTGTAATAGACCATCATCAAACAGTTAAATCAGATTATGAATTTCATGCAAACCCTTTTTTGTTTGGATTTGATGGAGGAAAAGAAGTTTCTGGTTCAGGAATGGCTTACTTGGTTGCAAAAGAAATTGATGAAAAAAACCTTGATTTAAGTGCTTTAGCTGTTGTTGGAGCAGTAGGAGACATGCAGGAATATAACGGAAAACTGGAAGGATTAAATGCAGGAATAGTTGAAGACGGAGAAAAAGTCAAAGTATTAAAAAAAGAAAATGATTTAAGATTGTATGGAAAAATTTCAAGGCCTTTAACCCAGTTTATTTCTTTTTCCACTAACCCTGTTTTTCCCGGATTAGTTGCAGATGACAAGGCGTCAGCTGAATTTTTAATGGAAAAAGGAATTGAATTAAAAACAAAAGAAAAATGGAGAACTTACTCTGATTTAACTCAAGAAGAAAAAAAGAATTTAACTTCTTCTTTAATAATTCATTTAATTGAAAAAGGCTGCAGTGAATACATTGCAGGAAAAATTATTGGAGAAACATTTACTTTACTAAAAGAAAATCCTAAAAGCCCTTTAAGGGATGCAAAAGAATTTGCTACGCTTCTTAATTCCTGTGGAAGGCATGGAATGCCAAAAGTGGGTTTAGGAGTATGCATGGGAGACAGAGAAGAAATATACCAGAAAGCAATGGAATTATTGTTAGAACACAGAAAACAGTTAAGAGAAGGAATTACCTGGGTTCAACAGCAAGGATTACAAGAAGAAAAAGAATTCTATTTTTTTGACGCAGGAGAAAATATTAAAGAAGAAATAGTTGGAATAATTGCAGGAATGCTTTATGGTTCGCTTTTGGTTGGACAAAACAAGCCAATAATTGCTTTTGCAAAACAATCAGAGGAACTGATTAAGGTTAGCGCAAGAGCAACAGATAATTTAATCAGACAAGGATTAAATTTAGGAAAAATTTTAAAAGAAATTTGCTTTGAATTAGGAAAAAACGCTGAAGGCGGAGGACACAAAATTGCAGCAGGATGCAGGATTAACTCTGAACAGCAAAAAGAGTTTATGAAAAAATTAAATGAAAAAATTGCAATACAATTGAATAAATAAATTTAAATCAACTTAATACAAAAATGAATTGGATGTATTTAATTACAGAAAACAAAGACAAAAAATATTTTGTTTTATCAGGAAACAAAGGCTTTTTTTCAAGATATGCAGACAACGGCTTCAAAAACAAATGGACTGGGTTATGGAAAAATTCAGTAAAATTTCTGGAATATTATTCAATTAAAGGATTAGAAGAAAATTACTGTGAAAAAACAGAATTTGATTTTATTAAAGCAAAACATTTTTACCCTGAAACAGTGGAAACACTTTTTATTCCAAAAAACAAGGTCGGATTATATGTTGAATTTGAGTTTAAAAAAGAAAAAGAAATTGAATTAGAACTAGCAGTAAACATCAGGCAAAGAGAAGAAAATCTGACTAACCGAAAATATGAAATTAAATGGGATAAAAAAAATAATTCAATTACAATTTCAAATTCATTAGGAGAATTGACTTTTTGTTTAATTAAAGGCAAAATGAAGTTTATTGAAGAACAAAAAGAAAAAATTCATTTTCCTTCAGGGGAAAAGCAGAACTGTGTTATTCCAGGAAAGATTTTTTTAAAAGGGAAAAAAATAATTTTTGGGTTAATTTCAGAAGAAACAAAAGAAAAAGAAAAGAAGAAAACTGAAAAAGCATTGAAAAAAGGAAATGAAAAAACAAAAGAAAAAAAATTAACCGAAAAGCAGTTGAAAAAAGAAATAGAAAAAAGAGAAACAGAAAACAAGAAAATTGATGGATTAATTTCATGCAATTACAAGGAACTGGAAAAAGGGTTTATTGATTCAAGCAAAGGAATTTTTTTGCTGGAAAACAATGAAAACTTTTTTGCCGGCTACCTGTGGTTTCTGCAGTACTGGGGAAGAGACAATTTATGGTCTTTGGGTTCTTTGATTTCTTTAGGTGAATTTGAAAAAGCAGAAAAAGTTTTAGCTTATTTCTGGGAAAAAAACCAGAACGGAAAAATACCTAATTTTATTGAAAAAGAAAAAATTACTTTTAATTCAATTGACTCTTCTTTACTGTTTTTAATCGGACTAAAAGACTATGTTTTTGCTTCAGGAAACAAAAAAATACTTAAAAAAATTGATTACTGGAAAGTAATTAAATTTTTGGCATTGCAAGAAAAAGACGGATTAATTTACCATAAAGGAAATGAAACCTGGATGGATTCAATTTCAAGAGAAGGAAAAGGAATTGAAATACAGGCATTATACCTGAAAGCACTGCATTCAGTAAGAAATCTGCTTGTATTAGAAAAAAAAGATGAATTAGTGCATGAAATAGAAAAAAAAGCAGTTGAATTAAACAG
>PFAI01000008.1 GCA_002763225.1 Candidatus Diapherotrites archaeon CG10_big_fil_rev_8_21_14_0_10_31_34 | reverse complement strand
AAAAGAAAAGGTTGGAACTGCAGGCGGATGCATATCCTCTCTGCCACCTCAGCTTAATTAAAGAAAGGGCTTGAAAAAGCTTTTAAAAGGAATTTTATCAGCCAGAAGGAGCATTTAAAAGATTTTCTTTCAACAGAATTATAAGTAAAGCGAATTCTTTAAAGCTTTTATTTTAGTTGATATTTATTTATAGAAAGTGATGTAAATGGGTTTAAGACCAGGAAAATGTTATAGAACACATGACAAGCCGTCTTATACTAGAGTAGCCATTAAAGTGCACAGAAGAAACTATATTGGTTCTACTCCTGGAGTTAAAACAAGACAGTTTAATACCGGAAACCCATTGAAAAAATATTCTCATATAGTTGACTTGATTGCAGAAGAAAAAGTTCAGGTAAGAGATAATTCACTTGAATCAACCAGAGTTGCAGTTAACAGAGATTTAACCAAGCATGTTGGAAAAGAAAACTATTTTTTAAGAATCAGAATTTATCCTTATCAGATTTTAAGGGAAAACAAGCAGGCACAGGGAGCAGGAGCAGACAGAGTAACAAAAGGAATGAGCCATCCTTTTGGAAAACCAATTGGAAGAGCTGCAAGAGTAAGGCCAGGACAAAAAATCATGAGTGTTTTAATTGACGAAGAAAATTTAAAGCACGTTAAAGCTTCATTAACAAAAGTTAAATCAAAGATTTCATGCAAAACTTCTGTTAGAATAGGAACAAATATTGAAAGCATTGGAACTTTGCCAAAAAGAATCAAGAAAAGAATGGAAGCAAAAGAAAAAGAAGAAGAAAAAGAAGAAGAAACAAAAGAAGGCAAAGGAAAGAAAGAAGAAAAAGGAAAAGAAGAGAAAGACGAAGGAAAAGGCAAAGGAAAGAAAGAAGAAAAGAAAGACGACAAAAAAGACGATAAAAGCAAAGACGCAAAGAAAAAAAAGTAATTTAACCTGATTCTATCACTGTTTATTAATGCAACAATATCTTTTTGTTTTAGGACGAGACCCAGTATTATCTATTGCAGAACTAATTGTTTATTTAAATTCAAGAAAAATCCAATTCAAATTAAAGGAAAAAGAAAAAGACTCTGTTTTAATTGAATCAAATGAATTAAAACCAAAAGAATTAATGCATGATTTAGGGGGAACAACCAAAATAATCCAGATTTTGTTTGAAGGAAGCTTAAAAGAAATACTTGAAAAAATTAAAGAAAAAGAATTACTGGAATGGATGAATGAAAAGTTTTATTTTGCTTTAAATTTTTACGGGAAAGAATTTGAAAACCAAAACCAAATAGAAGAATTTTTTAAAAACAAATTCAAGTCACTGAAAAAAAAAGCTTTTTACAGGAAAGCAAGAAAACATAAAATTAAAGGATTTAATAGTTCTCCCAGCCAAGTGCATTCATGGGATTTAATTAAAGAACAAAGCGATTTTGTTTTCTTTAAAGGGAAAAAACTTTTTTTTGGTTTAACAATTGAATGCTTTAATCCAAAAGAATTAAGAGACAGAGACAATCAACGGCCTGAACAACAAGTACTGTATTCAGTTTCTTTAAGAATGGCAAGAATTTTAATTAATTTAACCGGATTAAAAAAAGGTGAAACTTTATTAGATCCTTTTTGCGGGACCGGAACTGTTTTACAGGAAGCAATGTTTAACGGATTAAATGTTTTGGGAATTGATTTAGATGACAAAACAACAGGGATTGCAAGAAAAAACTTAGCTTGGTTTGAAAAAAAATATAATACTGGAATGAAATACACTGTGATTCAAGGAGATTCCTGTTTTGTAAAAGAAACCCTGCAGGGAAGAAAATTTGATGGAATTGCATCAGAACCATTTTTAGGGCCTTACCTGAAAATCAAGCCAAGAGAAACAGAAGCAAAAAAAATAATTGAAGATTTATCAAGACTTTATTTTGCTTTCTTCAAAAAACTTTCTTTGATTGTAAAAGAACAAAGAATTGTAATTATTTTGCCTGAAATTGAATGTTCTGATGGAAAAAAAATTCCTTTAACAGAAAAAGTTTTTAGCTCGTATTTTAAGTCAGTTAATCCGATTAAATGGACTGACAAAAAAGCTTTTCCATATATTTACATGGAAAAAGAAAGCAATATCAACAGAAAAATATTTATTCTGGAAAGAATCTGATGCAGTCAGTTTAAATCCTTTTTTCTTTTGGGGCACTACTAAAACTTTTGAGTTTTAGTGTGCACTTAATTTCTTTTGGGAATTAAGTTGCAACTTACACTTTTTCTTTTTCGGAAAAAAGAAAAAGGGCAGAGCCATTAAACTTAATAATAAGTTTCTACTTTTCTTTATGTGAGAAAAATGAAAAACATAATGTGGTTTAGAGAAATAAAAAAAGAAGACATTCCTCTTGTAGGAGGAAAAGGAGCTAATTTAGGGGAAATGGTTAACGAAGCTTTTCCTGTCCCCCAAGGATTTGTTATTACTGCACAAGCATACTTTAAGTTTATTAAAGAAAAAGGAATTGAACAAGAAATAATAAAAAAAATCGATGCAATTGAAGTCGAAAAAACAGATGAGCTGGAAAAAGTTTCAGCAGAAATAAGGGAACTGATTTTAAGAACTCCCATGAACAGAATGCTTGAAGCAGAAATAAAAGATTCTTATTCAAAAATGAATCAAAGAAAAATTGCTTTTATTACAACCAGAGAAGAAGAATTTGTTGCGGTAAGAAGTTCTGCTACAGCAGAAGATTTACCTGAAGCAAGTTTTGCGGGCCAGCAGGAAACTTTTTTGAATGTAAAAGGAAGAATGGAAGTACTGGATGCAGTCAAAAAATGTTGGGCTTCATTGTTTACTGCAAGAGCTGTATATTACAGAAAAAAACAGGGATTTGAAACAGAAAAAGTTGGAATTGCAGTTGTAATTCAAAAAATGGTTGACTCAGAAATAGCCGGAATATTGTTTACTGCAGAACCAACCGGAGACACAAGTAAAATGGTTATTGAAGCAGGATATGGTTTAGGCGAAGCAGTTGTTTCAGGAAGCATTACTCCGGATACTTATACAATAGAAAAAGGCACATTTAAAATAATTGAAAAAAAAATTGGAAAACAGGAATGGAGTCTTGAACGAGCAGAAAAAGGAAACAAAAAAAATAATATTCCTAAAGCAAAACAAAGCAAACAAAAAATGGACGACAAATATATTATTCAGTTAGCTAAAATCGGAAGACAAATTGAAAACCATTACAAAAAGCCAATGGATATTGAATGGGCAGTAGAAAACAAACAAATGTATATTGTTCAGGCAAGACCAATAACTACTTTGGGCATGAAAGAAAAAACAGACAAAGAAAGAAAAAGAATTATTCAAACAAAAGAAACTCCAATTGCATCAGGATTAAAAGCATCTCCTGGAATTGCATCAGCTAAAGCAGTTATAATTCCGGATGTAAAAAATGTTTCTAAAGTAATTGAAGGAGACATTATTATAACTAAAATGACTACTCCTGACTGGGTTCCAATAATGGAAAAAGCAAAAGCAATCATAACAGAAGAAGGAGGAAGAACTTGTCATGCAGCAATAGTAAGCAGAGAATTAGGAATTCCTTGTGTGGTTGGAGTAGAAAACGCAATGGAAAAAATCCATGACGGAGAAATAATTACTGTAGACGGATTTAATGGATTAATTTACAGAGGAAAAGTTGAATTAGAGGTTCCTGAAGAAATAGAAGAAGAAGTATTTGAAGACAAAGAAGAAATAAAAGAAGTAAAAGAAGAACTGGAAGAAGAAGGAGAAAAGTTTGGAAAAGAAACAAACGGAAAGTTAATGGAGCATTTAGAGGAATTATTAGAGGAAAGAACAATCAAAGTAAAGGTTAATGTTGCTTTGCCTGAAGCAGCAGAAAAAGCTGCAGAAACAAATGCAGACGGAGTAGGCTTGTTAAGAGCAGAACATATGATTACTGAATCAGGAATGCATCCGGCAGAATTCATCAGAGAAGGAAAAGAAGATGAATTAATTGAAGCAGTAAAAAAAGGAATAAAAAAAGTAGCTGAATTATTTAAAGACAAACCAGTTTGGTATAGAACTTTTGATGCAAGAAGCGATGAATTCAGGAACTTGAAAGGCGGAGAAAAAGAACCAAAAGAAGATAATCCAATGATTGGCTGGCACGGCATTAGAAGAAGCTTGGATGAACCAAAATTAATTCAAGCTGAATTCAAAGCAATAAAAGAATTAACAGAAGAAGGATTTACAAATTTAGGGGTAATGCTTCCATTTGTAATTTCTGCAAGCGAATTAAAAAAAGCAAAAGAATTAGCAAGAGAAGTAGGATTAGAACCAAGAAAAGATGTGCAGTTTGGAGTAATGATTGAAACTCCTGCAGCAGTTTGGGCAATAGATGAATTAATTGAAGAAGGAATGGATTTTGTTTCTTTTGGAACAAATGACTTGACTCAGCTAACACTTGGAATTGACAGAAACAATGAACAAATTCAAAAACTTTTTAGTGAATTACATCCAGCTGTTTTAAGAAGCTGCGAGCATGTAATCAAAAAATGCAATAAAGCAGGAGTAATAACTTCAATTTGCGGTCAGGCTGCCTCAAACGAAGAAATGGTTGAAAAATTAGTCAAATTTGGAATCAAATCTGTTTCAGCTAACATTGATGCAGTTGAAAACATCAAAAGACATGTATTAATAATGGAAAAAGAAGAACTGCTGGAAAAACTGAAAAAATAAGTTTTTCTCCTTTTAACTAAATTTAAATAGTTATTTAACGTTAGTTATTTCATGCTTAAATTAGATATAAAGAAAGCTATTACAGAAATAAAAAAAAAGAATGCAAAGACTGTTATACTTCAGTTACCTGAAGGATTAAAAGGAAAAACACTTGAAATCATTGAAAGAATTGAAGGAAAAACCAAGGCAAAAGTTATTGCTGTAATGGATCCTGTCTGGGGAGCCTGCGATTTAGCTGAAACAGAAATGAAAGAATTTAACGCAGATTTATTAATTCATTTAGGTCATGCAAAATATACTGATTCAAAAATAAAAGTAGTTTATGTTCCATTAGAATATTCAGTTAAAGAAATTAATTTAGATAAAATTCAAAGAATGCTTGAAAACGAAAAAATAAAAAAAGTAGGGTTATTGTGTGCAGTGCAATTTTATAATATTTTAAAAGAAATAGAAAAAGGATTAAAGAAAAAAAAGTTCACTGTTTTATTGGAAAAAGGCGGAGAAAAAATTGACTGCAAAGGCCAGGTTTTGGGCTGTGACCAGAGTTCTGCAGTAAAAATAGAAAAAAAAGTTGATGGTTTTTTGTATATTGGAGACGGTTTTTTTCATCCTTTAGGTGTAGCAGTTTCAACAGACAAAAAAGTTCTGGCTTTTAATCCATTAAACGGAGAAATAAAGGATTTAGTTGAAGAAAAAAACATTTTTGTAAGAAAAAGATATGGAAGTATTGCAAGAGCAATGAACGCAAAAGTTTTTGGGATTTTAGTAAGCAGAAAAAAAGGCCAACTAAGAAAAGAACTGGCTTTAGAATTAAAAAAAAGAATTGAAAGAAAAGGAAAAAAAGCTTTTATTTTTTCAATGGATTTCATTAAATCAGAATATTTAATGGGAATAAACATTGACTGTTATGTTAATACTGCTTGTCCAAGAATAATTGAAGACAATTTAAATGACAAACCAGTGTTAAATCCGGAAGAATTATTTGAAGTATTAGAAAAAATTTAATTCAAAGAAAGTTTTATTAATAAGAAAAATGTTTGTTTAATAGATGAACAAAAAAATAATCCTTGCAAGTCTAGTTATTGTTAGTTTGCTGTTAATTGGCTGCACTGAATCAAAAGATTCAAATTCTATGATTCAAATAATTTAACTGATTTAAATAAATTTGAACCAAAAGATGAAACTCCAGTTGATTTAGATAAATGCAAAACTGAATTAGATTGCGACGACAAAGATGTTTCAACAGATGATTTTTGCAACGGAACAGACAATAAATGCGTTCACTTAAAGAAAACTGAATGTCTTAACAAAGACAAGTATTGCCCTATGGGGTGCAATTATACAACCGACACTGATTGTGCAAAGGACTTGAAAAGGATTTGTTCTAATTTAGGGGGATTTGCTTGTTCGGAAAACAATGTTTGTAAAAAGTCTTTATTGAATGCAACTGATTCAGACAACTGTTGTTCAGAAAAATGCATTTCAAAAAGCAGTTTAACTTGTGAAGAACAAAAAGGGAAATTATGCGATATATCAACAAGTTATTGTTCAGGAGAGATGATTATTGCATCAAACACTAAAACTTCTTTTTTATGTTGTTCTGGAAACTGTGTTCAAGTAATTCAAGAAAAAACTTGTGCTGAATTAAATGGAAATATTTGTTCAAATGATCAGATTTGTGGCTCTTCTCTTTTAGATGCAATAGATTCCTCTAGCTGTTGCCCTAGTACTTGCATTACCCCTCAATCAAATCCTTGTTATGGAATCACTTGTTCAGCCAACGAAAAATGTGTTGAAGGAAATTGCATTCTAAAAACTTGTTCTGAACAATCAGGATATATTTGTGGAGCAAATAAAACCTGCAATGGAAGCTTATTAAGTACATCTGATTCTGGAAACTGTTGTAGTATTTCATGCACTGAAATTACTACAGAATCCACAGACATAATTGGCGGAGAAATTTCTTTTAAGGATACTTGTATTGGAAACCATTATAGTTTAGAATTTACAACAACTTCAACAGGCACAACTGAAACCAATAAAGTAAATTATGATGTTTATTATGATTCACAAAAACTTTATTCCCATTACATAAACCACACGCCAGAAACAACAATGAATATAATAATGCAACAGCCCTATGAAAAAAATTTGATTGGACACACAGTTAAAGTTATTCTTGATCCAGAAAACTTAATTAGCGAAATTAACGAAAACAATAATACTATTGAAAGACAATTTACTGGCCCTTTAGTTGATCTTTATGGCGAAGATTTAAAATATCAAGATTCCCTTAAATGGATAATATTTGATTTATACCGAGCCCCTACTATTGATTATTGTGTGCCTTTTAATATTGATTATTATGTTGATGAACAAAAAGTGGGCACAAGCCCAAGTCCTTTTACGTCCGCAGAAAGTGATTCCAGGCTAAACTGGTTTTATGTTTATGAACTTTCTTCAGGCAGTCATGAATTAAAAGTAGTAATAGATTCCACAAACAATATTGAAGAATCAAATGAATCAAACAATATTTTGATAACTACTATAGAAGTTGAATAAATCTAGATTTCTGTTTCCAGAGCACTAATTGATTCAACTATTGTTCCTTTGAATTCATGGCCTTTGACTGCGTTTTCAAAATTAACTAAGTCTTCCATATTCAAAACAAAAGTAGTTATTTTGCTTCGGTTTAAAATCATGCAGGTAAATGCATCTAAAATCATGTTTTCTCCTGGGTTTCTTGAATCTTTTTTTGCTAGTACTCTCATTAGTTTTTCGTGATCCATTTTAGGAATTAAATGAGCAGTCTTTGAATATTTTGGGTCAACGTTATAGATTCCATCCTGGTTTGAAAGATTAATAAAAATGCCTCCAGTGTATTCTGCAATGCTTGCAGCAACAGTATCAGTGGTAAAACCAGGGATTAACCCCCCAAAAACAGGGATTTTTTTTGATTCAAGAATTCCATGAATTCTTTTGACATCAATTAAAACATCCGGATAAGCATCTTCAAAAGCCTGAATTAAAAGCAATGCATTTAATCTTGTTACAGTAATTGCAATTTCATCTAACACAAAATTGTTTTGGATTCCAAGAGTTTTAGCTGTAGCAATATAATCTCTTGCAATTTTTCCTCCTCCTGCAACCAAAATAAACTCAAATCCTTCTTTTCTTAACTCATTAATCGAGTTAGCAAATTTTGCCATTAAAGTAGCATTTAATTTATCCTGTGCAATAACTGAGCCCCCAACAGAAACAACTATAACAGGCTTTACAGCCAAAGAAACCGAAGAAGTTTCATCTTCTTGATTATAGTTTTCAAACATGTCAAACATATATTATAAAACAACATAGAACAAGTATAAAAAGATATTTTTTCTTAAATATTAATACACTAATTTTATTTGATAAAGTGATTTTAAATGTCAGAAATAGATGACTCAATAGAAATATTCAGAAAAAAATTAAAGAAACTAAAAAAGTTTAAAGGAAGAGGAACTGAATTAATTAGTTTATACATTCCGGAAAATGCAGACAGAAGTTCAGTAATGGGACAAATAACAGAAGAATTAAGCCAGAGCTCAAATATTAAGAGTCCTCAGACAAGAAAAAATGTGCAGGGAGCATTAAGAAAGCTTGACACTTTTCTAAAAAACATTAATTTCAAAATCCCAAAAAATGGTTTAGTATTATTTTGCGGAAATGTTTCAGAAACAGAAGGAAGAAGCGATATCAAAATGTTTCCTTTAAACCCAATCAAACCATTAAAAACAAAATTATATTGGTGTGATTCAAGCTTTCACTTAGATCCAGTTGAAGACATGCAGAAAACAAAAGAAGTGCATGCATTAATTGTATTAGATAAAAGAGAAGCAACAGTAGCAATATTAAAAGGAAAAAGCTATGAAGTTGTAGGACATTTTACTTCTAATGTAGCAGGAAAAACAAGGGCAGGAGGACAATGCCTTTCTCCTGAAACACTAATTCAGTTAAATGACGGCTCAATTATTCCAATAAAAGAGTCTCATAACCCTTTACAGGTAAAAAGCTTTGATTTTAAGAATAATGTTTTTACTGATTCAAATATAAAAGACAAATGGAAAACAAAAAAAAGCGTTTACAAAATAATAACAAAATACCCAAGAACAGAAATTGTTTCTTCAAAAGACCATTTGTTTTTTACTGCAGGAGAAGAAATTAAAGAAAAATCTGCAGAAGAACTAAAAGTCGGGGAATTCTTATTAATGCCTGAAAAAATTGAAATTAAAGGAAAAACTCAATTCCTTGAATCATTTGACTGCTTTAACTCATATCATATTTCAGAAAACGGGAAAAATGTTTTAATTAATACAAGAAAAAAAGCAGGGATTTCACAGAAAAAACTTGGAAAAAAAACAGGAATAACTCAAACAGGAGTTTCAGTTATTGAATTAGGGAAAAGAGATGTAAGAAAAAACCTTATAAAAAAATTATGCAAAGAATTAAATATTGACTTTGAGAAGTTTATTAAAACTCAAACAAAAGCCAATTCTGATTTGGTTATGCCAAAAAAATTAACAAAAGAACTCTCAAAAATAATTGGTTATTTTGTCGGAGACGGAAGTTTTGAAAAAGAAAGAATAAGTTTTTCAGAGCAAAATAAAGAACTTGCAGAACACTACAAAAACAAAGTTTCTGATTTTTTCAATGCTAATAGTTCAATAAAATTCAGGGAAAACAAAGGCTGCTATCAAATAAGAATTTATGGAAAGTCAATTGTTAAGTTTATTGAAAAAAACTTTTCTGAAATAAAAAAAGCAAGAAACACTGAAATCCCATTAAAAATATTAAAATCAGAAAATGATGTTTTAGCTTCATTCATAAAAGGGTTTTATGATGCAGAAGGATATGCAACAAGCAAAAGAGGAATAGGATTAGGGATAAACAACAAAAAAATGGCTGAACAATTAAGGCTTTCACTTTTAAGGTTTGGAATTATTGCTTCTTTGCATAAATATGACAACAAAAGAAACCCTTATTCAGATAACCCAAGGTTTACAGTTGACATATCTGATAATGAATCACTAAAATTATTTTCAAAGTTAATTGGGTTTAGCTTAAAGAAAAAGCAGGAAAAAATAATGGCACTAATTAAAAACCGAAAACACATTAGAAGCAATGTAAGGCAGATAATTGTTTCAGGAAAAAAAATCAGAAAAATAATTGAAGAACAGGGATATAATTTGGAGTTGTTCCCAAAAGTAAACAGTTTTTTCAGGAATGAACGACAAATGAGCAAAAAAGTGTTTAATGAATCTATTCTTGGTTACGTCAAAAACAAAAAATTGAAAACAAAATTAAAAAAATTGATGGAAATTCCTTTGATTCCTGCAAAAATCAATAAAATAATTAAATCAAATAAAAAAACTGGTTTAGTTGATATTAGTGTATTAAACCAGAATTTCATTGCAAACGGGTTAATAGTCCATAATAGTTCTCACAGGTTTGAAAGATTAAGAGAAGAAGCTGCTCAAGACTTTTTTAAAAGAACAAGCGAAAAAATAAACAAGACTTTTGAAGAATACGGAGAAAACTTAAAAGGAGTAATTGTTGGAGGACCAGGAATAACAAAAAACAGGTTTTTAGAAAAAGAAGCATTAGATTACCGTTTAAAAGAAAAAATAATTGGGGTTTTAGACACTTCTTATACAGATGAATCAGGAATAAGAGAAATGATTCAAAAATCAGAGGAATTGTTAAGAGACACGGCTTTAATGAAAGAACGAGGATTGATGAACAGGTTTTTGGAAGAAATAGTTAAAGATGGTTTAGTAGCTTACGGAGAAAATGAAGTAATTGAAGCACTAAAAATAGGAAAAGCAGAAACAGTATTGCTTTCAGAAGGAATTGAATGGACTGCAATAAAATTTAAGTGCATTTCATGCAATAGTATTGAAGAACTTATTATAAAGGACGAAAGCAAACCAAAACTTAAATGCAGTAAATGCAAGTCAACTAAAATAGAGGAATTAGAAGAATTAGAGTACGCTGAATTCATGGAAGAAAAAGCAAAAGAAGGCGGAGCATCAATCAAAATTATTTCAACTGAAACAAGCGAAGGCGAACAATTTTTTAAAGGCTTTGGAGGAATCGGAGCCTTTTTAAGATACAAATAACTGATTAAATATGAACGAATTTTATTCAACTAAAACAAAAGGAATAGGCGGAAGAATAAAAGAACGAATTAAAGACTTTAAAGTAATTGAAGTAAGCGAAGAAGGAAAAGACTGTGATTTATGGCTCGATGAAGAATGCCTTGAAAGACAAGATAAATTAATTATTCCGGAAAACGAAAAAGAATGCAAGTACTTGTATTTGGAAATGCAGAAATTTAATTTAGATGTAAATGAAGCAATCAGAAGGCTTGCAAGATACAACAGAATATCAAAAAAAAGAATTACTTATGCAGGAGTAAAAGACAAAAGAGCAATTACTTCCCAAAAAATCTGTTTTTTCAAGCCAGAAACAGAAAGAGTAGCTGAGTTTAAAAGCAAATTTGTTAAATTATCTAATCCTGAATGGAAAAAAGAAAGACTAAGAATTGGAATGCTAAAAGGAAACAAATTTGAAATAACTGTAAGACAGATTGAATTAGACAAAAAAGAAACAGAAAAAAGAATTAAAGAATGTTTTAAAGAAATAGATAAAGGAATAGCAAACTATTTTGGGGAACAAAGATTTGGAGGAATAAGAAAAGTAAGCCATTTAGTTGGAAAAGAATTTGTTAAAGGAAACCCGGAAAAAGGAGTAATGATTTATTTAACTGCAACAAACGAATTAGAAGAAGAAGAAATAAGAAATGCAAGAACAGAATTAGAGAAAACAAGAGATTTTGGCAAAGCATTAAAGGACATGCCGATAAAATTCAGGTATGAAAGAGCAATGCTAAATCATTTAGTTAAAAATCCAGACGATTTTATTGGGGCATTCAGGACTCTTCCAAAAAGTTTAAGGTATTTATTTGTTCATGCTTATCAAAGTTTTTTGTTTAATAAAATAATTCAGGAAAGGATTACACAAGGAATTGGATTAAAAGAAACTAAAGGAGATGTATTAATTAACGGAGTTCCATCAGGGTTGCTGGCTGGATTTGAAAGCAAATTTGCTGAAGGAAAAATAGGAATAATTGAAAAAGAGATTTTAGAAGAAGAAAAAATTGAATTAAAACAATTTTATGTAAAAGAAATGAGAGAAATGTCTTCTAAAGGAACAAGAAAAGAAATAGTTTTGTTTCCAAAAGATTTGAAATTAGAGGAAATTTCTGAAGACGAATTTAATGAAGGAAAATTAAAAGCAAGGATAAGCTTTTATTTATCAAAAGGCAATTATGCTACCACAGTATTAAAAGAATTAATGAAGTGTTAAAATGAATGAACTAATCTATTTTTTTTTGCCGTTAATTTTAGGGTTAATAGGAATTTTTTTCTTTGAAAAATGGAGCCGGACAAAAAACTTTGCTTTAGGAACAGATATTAATAAAAAAACACAAAATAAAACTCCTGAAGCAACAGGAATTGTATTGCTTTTTGTTTTATGGATTATTGTTTTAACAATAAATTTTTTGGAAGGATTTTGGATTCAAAGCTTTTATTGGATGGGAATAATAACTGTTTTTTCTTTGGTTGGGTTTGTTGATGACACAAAAAATAAATGGGGCAAACCATTAGGCTGGAAAAAAAGAGCCTTGCCTGTAATAATTGCTTCAATTGTTTTTGGTTATTTAATTTCAGGAGAAATAATTACTGGGATTTTGATTGGATTTTTTATTGCAATATTTTCTTCTTTTCATAATAGTTTTGCCGGATTAAATGGCTGGGAAGTAGGTTCAAGTTATATTATTTGTTTATTTGTTTCTTTTTTGCTGATTGGTTCAGGATTATTTATTTATTCTATTGCAGTTTTAGGAGCAATTCTGGCTTTGCTTGTATTTAATGTTTTTCCTGCAAGAGTTTTTCCAGGAGATTCAGGAACATTATTAATGGGAAGCGCAATAACCGGATTAATTGTATTAACAATGGAAAAAAATTTAATAATTGTTTTTTGTTTTTTTTATTTACCTCATTTAATTGATTTCTTGTTTTTGAAAATGAGAACTAATTTAACAGACATGACTCAAGTTAAATCAAAACCATACAAATTACTTGAAGATAGCAGATTAGCTATTCCAGAATATACAGGAAAAACAAAATATGATTTTGCTAAACTTGTTTTAAAAGTGTTTGGGCCATTAAAAGAATGGCAAATTGTGTTGATTAATCTAGTGGTAGTAGCACTAAATTGCTTGGTTTGGCTCTATATTTTCGGAAAAATCACTCTTTAATATCTATTTTGAATACTGCTGCAATTAATAAGCTGAAAACAGTCGGAATAACCAGCCTGACAAAATCAAATACAATTAATACTGCACCAATTTCAGGCAAAGAAAGAGTTGTATTAACAAACCAGGGAATTGAAAGAAAAGTTAATGCAGCAAATTCCACTAAACCAATTCCTCTTGGAAGAAACGGGGTTCTCTCTAAAACAGAAATCACAGTAAACAATACAAGCAATGGAACAAAACCCAATGAAATGCCTACAGTAAAAAAACTGAATTGAAATGCAAGAAACTCAAACAAATAAGAGAAAAGAGAAATAATTAAAACAAAGAAAAAAGTTTTCATAGTTAAATTCTTTAAATTTTTTGAATAAGCCAAAAAAAATTTTTCAATTACAGCAAACAAACTAATGTCTTTTGATAAAAACCTCAAAAAAGAGCTGATAATTAAACCACATTTATTGTTTAAAGGCAGAATAAAAAACAAGATTACAATTGCTATAACAAAAAAAC
Organism: Candidatus Diapherotrites archaeon CG10_big_fil_rev_8_21_14_0_10_31_34; assembly: GCA_002763225.1. Classification (GTDB taxonomy): domain Archaea; phylum Iainarchaeota; class Iainarchaeia; order Iainarchaeales; family 1-14-0-10-31-34; genus 1-14-0-10-31-34. Next base: position 4,018 of record PFAI01000008.1, on the reverse strand, counting down.
CGCTTAATAAAGCAAAAAAAGTTGTTGAATCAAGGTCTGCTTTAGAAACAAAAAAAATCAAAATAAAAACAAAAAATATTGCAAGAATAATAAATTTAGTTCCTTTAACAATCATTGAAGAAGAAATTGATTCTTCATACGGGACCTTAAAAAAGCTTTTTAGTTTCATTGAACGCAGTGCTTCTGCCCCTAATTGAATCGGAGTCAATGCACCATACAAAGAACTAAAACCAATAATAAAAAGATTTGAAAAAGAAACACTTGCCCTTTTCCTGATTAAAAAAGCCCAGGAAATTAGCCAGACAAAAACAGAAAACAAGAAAAAAAAGCAGGCAATAAAGAAAAGAAACCAGTCAATTTTAAGCAATTCAATATGAGCATTAGTCCAGAATAACACTATTGTAAGAACTGCAATAAAAAAAATCAGTGAAAAAATGCTTTTTTTAATAAAATTTTTCATCAAAAAACCAGTTAAGATGTAATGGAATGCAGTATTGAATTAATTTTATCAATTATTTCAGCTGAATCAGAATAAATTGCAGTAAATAACTGCTGCAAAATAATTATTGTTTCTTCTTTTCTTGTCGGCTTTATTACAACAGAATTATTATACATTTCTACCTGAGGTTTATTTAGTTTTTCATCAGCTAATTTTGCTATAAACTTGAAATCGCTTGAGTTATTCAATAAATTTTCACATTGCCTTTTAGTTAATTTTTCGTTTTTGGATTTTTCCCCAAAATTGGTCTGACAGTAATCTAGTTCATTTTGTTCATTTAAAACAAAAATAACTGAAGAAATGTTTTTTCCTGTAGCAGAAAAAATCCCTGAAACCAAAGCAACCTGAATTGAAGCATCAACTAAATTGTTTTGCTTTGAATCAACTTCAGAAACAAAAATAAATGAATCTCTTTCTTTAACTGTTTCAGAAAAATATTTTTGAGGAGAAGAAAAAGAATTTGAATTAAACACTATTCCATTTATTTCTTCCTGATAAATAAACTGTTCTTCCTGATAAAAAAAATACACTCCTGCAAAAACAAAAATTAATAATACTAAAATTAATGCAATCAAATTATTTCTTTCCATAAAAAGTAAACACAGCAAAAAGATTTAAAATAAAACTAATTGATTAGGGGTTAAAATAAGAAATACAGCAGGACTGAACAAAGTGAATGTCGTACACCGTTGCTCGCGCACGAAAGCGCGAAAGCATTGAATTAGGAAAGAAATAAACTAACTTATAGCAGTGCTACTGAAAGTAGCACGCTCACGATTTCAATCGTGAGTGCCGGTGCACGACGTAAAGTCGTGCTAGCACGAGTGAAACTCGTGCCTCGTGACAGCCGAGCGAAATCGGCTCGCGCGAGCAGGCGCGACGGCGAAACGTTTAAGCTAATGATATTTAAAGTAAAATTTAAAAAAAAAGAAAAAGAGAAAGTAGGGGTAAACCCTACTTTTTTATTTAAAGGTTTTCTATTGCGTTAATTAATTCTTGTGCAGCGGTTCCTGTTCCGCTGGCATTGAATCCTGCAACAATTATGTCTTCGTCATCAGTCTTGTCTGCAACATATTTTCCTGATCCGGTTAATATGTCTTTCAAGCTCTGGCCACCAACAGTTACTCCGTCAGCTAAAGCGTTGACTTTCCAGCCTCCTACAATAACGTGTGTGGCTGCTGAAGCTCCAGAATCGTCTTTTACAAGGTTTCTTGCTGCAACAAAGCTTTTATACATTGTTGGAGAAACTGTGCAAACACCTGATCCTGTTCCGGTTCCACCAGTACAAGTTGCATCATAGTTGATATTAGTTACAGTTACTCTTGTTCCGCTTGTAGTGCTTCCTGTTGCTCCTTCAGCTATTGTCAACTCTTCTCCGCCTGTAACAGTTGTTGAAGTTCCTGTTCCTGAAACCAGAAGTTCTGCTTGAGGTCTGTTTTCTGGAACTGTTGCGGTGTATTTGTGGTCGCTTAAGACAATGTGTGTTCCAAAGTCAGTGTATGCTGATGAAGGATAAGTTGCGGTAGTGCTTTCACTCAAAAACTTTGTATTGTGGTTATAGTCTGCTTCATAAGAGTAGGTGCTTAATTCGTTGTTTGGCAGCGCAATTAAGTTGCCTGTTGCTGTGTTAATGAATGCATTCAGGTCATATGTACTGTCCTCGTCTTCATCTATTCTTATGTTTGCTACAAAGTATTCGTTTGAGTTGTAGTTTGTGTCACCGTCAAGTCTTGTTGGTAAGTACTGGCTGTGTGGCAAATAGAAACCATAGTCTCCGAAAGTTGTGTCTTCCTGAATATCGGTTCCTAATAACTGCACGTGCTTGTTGTACTGTGTAGTTAATGCCTGTGAGTCAAAGAATAACCACAGTCTTGCAGTTGAACCTATTTCATCAACCATTATTTCATAGTCATGGTTTACAGAACTTGCTCCTTCAAAAGTTATTGGAATATTAACTCCATAGTTTCCGTCTGCATAATAGACTTCTTGGATTAAAGTTCCTGTGGAAGTTTCTTTCTTAAAGGTAACGTTTCCGTCTGCTGTCAGGTAGATACAAAGATTTGTGTCGTTTACCCCTGAGAAAGTGAACTGCATTCCGTTAATGTCAACATTTGCATCACCAATATGATAGAATTGGTTTCCAATGAATGCGTTGTCATCGCTTCCGCTTCCTCCTTTGAAGATTCTGTTAATGCGGATTAATTCTCCGTTAATGTAGTTTGAGTCACCAATACATTCAGATCCTGTTCCTGAACCATCAGCTGAACTGTTTCCCAAAATGTTTGAATCAGTTGTGTTTATTTTATACCAGATTGTTTTTGAATCAATACTTTGAGTGTCTGTTCCTTCATCTGACATTGCTAGGCTTACGGTGTACAATGGAACTGAGTGTGTTGCTTCATAAGTTGAATCTTTGTAGCTTAAGACTCCGTCTTCTATTCCAAATACAGTTGTTCTTTCTGTTTTTGAAACACCTGTAAATTCAGGCAACTGCAACCCTACAAAAGATATTTTTCCTGTACCGTTAGGGAATACAGCTTCTTCGCCAACTAACAAAGCGTCTGTTCCGACAAAGTCGTATTCTGACCTGTTCTGGATGTTAATGTCTTTCAGGTAGTCTCCTGAAAAGCTTAATTTAACTTCCCAGTCATAATCGTCAGCTGGTTTTGTTGCGTCATAAGGATATCCTTTATCGTTGTACAATAATACTCTTGAGCTTCCTACAAGAACTATTGGTGTGTAGATTTCTGCGTCAGATACAACTGTTTTCAGGATTTCACTGATGTTAACCAATGTATCCAAAACTGGCTGTCCTGTGCTGTCGTCATAGAATACTACATCTCCTGTAGAGAATAAATCAGTTTTTACAAGAGTCCCGTCTTCTTTATACAAAGACAAGGTAATTTTCTGTGTTGAACCAGAAGTTCCTCCTGCCCCGATTTCAATATAGTACATTTCATTGTCATATCCTTCTAAATCAGTTATTCTGTCTCCTTCAGAGTACTGTGTTTCTCCTGAAGTCTTGATTAATTCGACATAGGATGTGGTGACGTTTTTCACAAGATAGTCGTCTCCAAAGAAAGGAACTCTTACATTGTCGTTTGAATCATCAGTGAAGTTTACTGAACCGCCTAATGCTTCATATCTTGGAATTCCCTGTCCTAAGTTAAGGTTGTATTTCAGGTTTCCTGAAGTTATTTCTGCCACTAATGCTTTGTTTGTTACTTCATCAAACTTTATGTCTGCTATAAAGGTCAGTCTTTCTTGGATTGAAGTTGAATAGCTTGTGGCGTTATAAGTGTAGGATTTTGCTCCGTTGTAGTATAAGGATGGAACATTTGCGTTAGTTACTGACTGGTTGTTGAAGTTTGCTTCTTGTGCTGATGTTCCTGAATACATATCAGCATAGAAGGTTTTCCCTCCTGAAACAGAAGTTGTTCCTCCAACACTTAAGTCAACAGTTAATCCTGTTACTGAAGGGGTTGCTCCTCCTGAACAATCTGCGTCTCCTACTGCGAC
>PFAI01000042.1:1986-4272 GCA_002763225.1 Candidatus Diapherotrites archaeon CG10_big_fil_rev_8_21_14_0_10_31_34 | reverse complement strand
AGGCACAAACCCAGTTGAATTCATTGATTTTAGAAAAATATTATGGAGAAATTTTTTCTCTTTCAAGAGGAGAGTGGCCTGAATGAACTCAAAAATTTTAATTGGCGCAGTAATAATAGTTGTAGTTATTGCAGGTGCATGGTTTTTCACTCAAGGAGAAAAAAAAGAAATGACTTTCTCTGAAGGAGTAAATGAAATCAATTTGTTATGGGAAAAAAATAATGTTAACCCAAAGTTTTTGGTTGCTGATTCAACTGAAGCAAGTTTTACTGCTTCAGATTTAGAGTCATTAAATAATGATTTAATTTCTTTTCAGGATTCTTTAAATAAATTTAATTCAACTGAAGAAACTAAAGCATTAACTGATTTTGTGCAAATTCATTTTCTTTTAGTAGATGAATTAGTTCTTGCATTAGAAACAAAGAATGCATCAGACAGACTAGAATTAACTGAAATAACCGGAGACAATTTATGCAACAACAAAACAGATTTGAAATTAGTAGGAGAAAATACAATTAAATTAAATGAAAAAATGAGTTCAGTTAATGAATTAGTTTATGCTTTTAATGAAGTTCATCCAAATTTAGAGGAAACAGCAAATCTTTCTTCTTTTATTGTCAGTACAGCAGATTTTTCCAGAATTGAATTAGAAAACACTGTAATGTTAAATGAATTAGAGAGGGTGTGTTAATGAAAAAAATGTTTGTCTTGTTTTTTTTGGTTTTGCTTTCTTTGAACGTGTTTTCTGAAGGGCATTATTGGGATTCCAAACTGCAACAAACTGTTTTAATTGATGCCCAACAAGGAAGTGTTTATAGAATAGCAAAGAATTCAGAAGAATATTCTCCTTACTGGGTTTATATTAAAAGTGTTGATTATTTTTCTTCTCCAAAAAAAGCTGAAATTTCAGTTGGCTTTGTACCTGTTTTAGATAACTTTAGTTCAAGCGATTTTGTTGAATTTGAATGTGATGAAGGAATTCTTGCAGACAACTCAATGGAATTATATGATATTGACACAAAAAGAGTTGAATCATGTTCAAGCAAAGAATTAGATGGAAGCAAGGTATTTGTTAATCTTGTTTCAGTTAATTCAAATAATTCTGTTTCCCTGCAAGTTTATTTTATTGAATCAGAAAAAAATAAAAAAATTCCTGAAATAACTAAATCTAATGGAGTTTATTCTTTTGAACCTTCAAAAGAAATCCCTAAAATTTATAAACTGAAATCTATTCCAGTTTATTTTACTTATTATGGTTCAAAGAAAGATGTTTCTAATGAGGAACTTATTATTCCTAGATTGGAATTTACTTTTGTTCCTGATTATACTGTTTTTTCTTCAGATTTATTTGATAAAATAGTAATAACTAATTCAGGTTTTTTTAAGGAAACCCCTGTAGAAGAACAAGGCACTGCTTTTTTGCCTAATAAAATAACTTTTTCTCTTAATGAAACTAATAATCTTATTGGAGTTCCTGTTTTAGGAAGTGCTTTAGACTCCTGTTTTTCTTTTAATCAAGAAACAGCTAAAAATGAAATTAACTGGGATTGTGCTGCAATGACAATTTTAAATACTATAAAATCAAATTCTTCTGATTCAGTTGATTCAAGTGCATTACAATCTTTAGGGAACACCGGAACAACAACTTTAATTAAACCTGATACAGTCAGCTTTGAAGGATTAATTGGTTCTCTGCTTTTTGATTCAGTTAATGCAGGAGAAATTAAAGCAAAATTAATTGATTCAGCTGGAAAAGAAATTCCAGTTGTTTGGGACTCGAGTAAACTAAAAGTCATAGGAGAAGTTAAACCAGGACCTTATGCTTTAAGATTAATTCAAGATTCAGAAGAAAGAGTTGCTGGTTTATTGTCTGAATGGACTTCAGATATTTTTACTGTTCCCTCTTACAATCCTGTTTTTAAAGATTTTTCACAAGAAGTTGAAGAAATGAAAGTAGACACAGGAAAAGCTACTGTAATCTGGCCTGATTCAGTCTGTGATACTTTGATTTTTTCAGGAGACATTTTAATAGTTAAGGATTTAAGCGGAAAAGAAATTAAAACTGATTTAACTTTAACTAAACTTCCTACAGTTAAATGCAATTCAGTTCCTGCACCAAAATATTCTTGTTTACCTTCTCATGAATCAACTTATGTTTGTGATTACCCTCAAATTCCAGAAGGATGCGATTCAGTTTCAGTTGAAGATTCAGCCTGTGATTCAACATTTTTGTTCCCTTTAGGAGAATCCTTTTCTTTGAGTTTGCGTGACTCTGAATTTATTGGC
>PFAI01000042.1:1529-1976 GCA_002763225.1 Candidatus Diapherotrites archaeon CG10_big_fil_rev_8_21_14_0_10_31_34 | reverse complement strand
AATCCAAATGAGTTTTTTGAAGTAACTTTTTTGATTGGAAAAGAAAATTATAATTTGTTAGGCCAAGAAGAGTTTACAGGAGTCATTAAAATGATTGAATTAAAGGGAACTAAAAACTCTTATTATATTGTTGAAGATATTAGTAAGGGAGATCGATTTAAAGTTGAGCATTTGGTTAAAGGAAATGCATATAATTTGATTATTAATGAATCAGATTCCACTGGTTATTATAATTATTTGTATCCAGTTGAACCAAGATTAAACCCAAGGCTTGCAATTGACAGTCAATTTTCTGGGTTAACAATTGATTTAAGAAATGAAAGTTTTGCTAAAACTGATTCATTTATTTTAAATTCTTCTCTTCCATCCATTCAAGAAAAAGTTTTTGACTGGAGTAAAGTGCCTTTAGCAGAAACAGGTTTCAAAGACTTGCAGATTGCTTCAGTT
>PFAI01000042.1:1210-1505 GCA_002763225.1 Candidatus Diapherotrites archaeon CG10_big_fil_rev_8_21_14_0_10_31_34 | reverse complement strand
AAAAAATATTTTGTAACAAAAATCAATGGAGCCCCAGCATATTATGTGAATATTCCAAAAGATGCTAAAACAATTGAAATTTTATTAGAAGAATATAAAAGAATCAGAAAAGGATTCTTTTCTATTGGCTCAGTGGGAAAAGTACAGGTTCCTGACACTAAAAATGCGTTGAATTATCCTTCAAGGGGTTTAATTGCAGTTGATTTCAGTGAAGCAAAAAATGGGTTAACTTTTGCGATTGATTCTTTCCTTGAAAATGAAAACACAGGAATAACTATTGATAATTGGGATGGAA
>PFAI01000042.1:0-1195 GCA_002763225.1 Candidatus Diapherotrites archaeon CG10_big_fil_rev_8_21_14_0_10_31_34 | reverse complement strand
TGGAGCAACTTTTGTTGAACCAAACTTTGAGGCAGCATCAATTGAAGTAAGGCTTGAAACAGTTTCAGCAGAAAAAGCTGAAGTGCATATGATACTGGAATATGATTTAGGAGAAAATTGTCCTGTTATTCCTGAACCAGTTGAAGATAGTTTATGTGGCGATTTGGATGAAATAAATAAAGCAGTTGGAGCTGAAAGTGTGAGCTGGATTACTAAAGCTCTTTATAACTTAGGTTTTTATGATTTAATGATTTGGTGGTATGCACCTAACTCAGAAGAAGAAGGAAAAATAGTTGTTGAAGGAATCACTGAACCTAAAACAATTTCAACTGACTCAACTAAAACCGAAATTGAAATTGGAGATAAAAAAGCTGAAATGGAAATCACTCATGAAAAAGATTCAGTTGAAGTAAAACCAGGGGAACAAACAGAATTAAATGTTAAAGTTAAAGTAACTCTAAAAACAACAACTTCTCAAGGCTATGAAAGGTTTGGAGAGCAGAGTTCTGATTGTGTTATTGCAATGAATAATGCAAAAAAATTTGAAGCAGAAATAGAAAAGTATTCTTCTGATTATTCAATGAATTCAAATTTAATTAGAGCAATAATTCAGGCTGAAAGCTCTTTTGTTTCAGATGCAATTGGACCTGATGAATCAGGAAATGATTCTTCTTATGGCTTAATGCAGATTCACAAAACAAATTTAGGTAATTGGACTGATATTTTTGGTTCTGACTGGAAAACAACTGAAAGCTGGAAAGACCCTGAGAAAAGCATTAAAGCAGGAACAAGATATTTTAATTCAGTTTCATTCTCTGATTCAGCTGAAAACTGGATTAATAATTTAGGGTGCAATGAAAAAGAGTTAAATACAGTACTGCCTGCAACCGGAATAACAAATGCTACATGGAGAACTGCATTAAAGATTGCAAGATATAATACTTCTCCAGAAAATATTTCATGCAATGAAATAAAAGCTGTCAGTACAAGAGAAACATATGTGTCAAAAGTTTTAGCTTGGTTCAGGGTTTTTGAAGAAAACTATGGAATGGATTCAAGCAATCCGGATTACTGTAAGCCGACAAAAATTGGGGCAGGGACAGGAACAGTGATTGAGCCTCCTGTACAGGAAATAACTTCATGCAATTCATGCAAAACAATACAGGAATGCCTTGCATGCATTGACTATAAATTT
>PFAI01000026.1:425-13171 GCA_002763225.1 Candidatus Diapherotrites archaeon CG10_big_fil_rev_8_21_14_0_10_31_34 | reverse complement strand
GGTGTTAATTCTATTTATTATTTTTGGTTAAAAAACTGGCACAAAAAAAGCTATTTTTTGCTGAAAAGAAAAGAATTAGCTGATTCAAATGGTTCAAAAGAACAATACTGAAAATTTTTTTTTGAAATTAGTTTTCTTTCAATTAAATAATCCAGTATTTCTTTTAATTCTTTTTCATTTATATCAAGTAATTCACTTAACTCATCAAAATAAATTTCTTCAAAACGCAGTACAGCAGAAAAAACTTTTGAATGGTTTTCAGAATAAAATTTTTTCTTTTGCTTTGATTTAATGCAGGCTAATTCAACCATATTCATTTTAATCTCTCGGATAAGAGAGGGCTCGAATTCAAAGAAAACGAGCCTCCCCAGACTTTCCATTTGTCTGCAATAAACTTCTTTTGAGTTTTAATATAGCTGAGGTTGAAATAAAACCAACTAAAAAGTTGATTAAACAAAAAAAGAATTAATTTTGATGGCTGTTTTTATTCTTTTAATTATTTTTATTGTTTTATTTTTTATTGTTTTTTTTATAGAGGAAGGCATCGGAACCGAAGGTTCTGACTGGTAAAGCTTTTTTTTAAAAAGGTTTTATTGTTTGAATATTTTTTTTGTTTTTTCATTAAAGATTTTTTCTGCTGTTTTTAATAATTCATTCCCTTTTTTTGTAATTGAATAAACAATCTTGTTTTCATCTTTTTTTGAACTAACATACCCTCTTGATTTAAGTTTATACATTACAACATAAACAGTTACTTCTCCAGGAAGAAAACCAAATTCTTTTTCAATTTTTTTTCTAAGCAAATAAGAATGAGAAGATTTTTTTTTTAGTAAAGCCAGAATATAAATCCAAAGCAATTCTATTCCGATTTTGTCTTTTAATCTTTTTATTTCAGGTTCCATTCACTAAAAAAAGAAAGCAAAAGGTTTTAAATATAAAAAGCATATATTTTATAGTGGTAAAACATTCACAAATGTAAAATAGGTGGTTTTTTTGGGTAAAGAAATTAGAGTTGCTATTTCAGGTATAGGAAACTGTGCGTCTTCTTTAGTGCAGGGAGTTTATTATTATAATAAAGTTTCTGAATCAGATGAATCTGTTTCTGGTTTAATGCATAATGTGTTTTCCGGTTACAAGATTTCTGATATAAAGTTTGTTGCTGCTTTTGATATTGATAAAAGAAAAGTCGGAAAAGATTTAAGTCAGGCAATATTTGAGAAACCTAATTGTACAGTAATTTTCCAGAAAGATGTCCCTCAACAAAATGTTGTTGTCCAGAAAGGACCTGTGTTAGATGGGGTTGCAGCTCATTTAGAGGATTATCCTGAAGACAAAAGAATTGTTGTTTCAGATGAAAAAGCAGTTGATGTAACAAAAGTTTTGAAAGAAGTTAAAGCAGATGTTCTTCTAAATTTTATGCCTGTCGGCTCAGAAGAAGCAACTCAATACTATGCGACATCCTGCTTGGATTCAGGCACAGGAATGGTTAATTGCATGCCTGTGTTTATTGCTTCTCATCCTGAATGGGAAAAAAAATTTAGGGATAAAGGAATTCCTATTGTTGGAGATGATATTAAGTCTCAGGTTGGCGCAACAATTACTCATAGAGTGCTAACCAAACTGTTTTCTGACAGAGGAGTTAAATTAGACAGAACTTATCAGTTAAACACAGGAGGAAACACTGACTTTCTAAATATGCTTGAAAGAAAAAGACTGAAAAGCAAGAAAATTTCTAAAACTGAGTCAGTTCAGTCTCAATTACCTCAAAGAATGGATGCAGATAATATTCATATTGGCCCTTCAGATTATGTTCCTTGGCAGAAAGACAATAAAGTTTGTTTTATCAGAATGGAAGGAAGAAAGTTTGGAGACATTCCTCTTGAATTAGAACTGAGATTAAGTGTAATTGATTCTCCTAATTCAGCGGGAATAACAATTGATGCTCTTCGTGCAATCAAAGTAGCTAAAGACAGAGGAATTGGGGGCGAATTAACTTCTTGTTCTTCTTATTTTATGAAGCATCCAATGCATCAGTTCCCTGATTCAGTTTGCAACACAATGGTTGAAGAATTTATTAAAGGAGAAAGAGATAGATGATTTCCCAGAACAGAGAAAAATTCAAAGCAGTTTCAATTAAAACAGGATTAATTTTTGGAAAACTTCCTTTGACTCCAAACCAGTGGACTTTATTTTCTTTAATTCCTGCCTTGCTTTGTTTTTATTTTTTGTTGAAAGCAAACTTTGTTTTTGCAGTAATCTTTTTTGCTTTGGCTGCGTTCATTGATGTAATTGATGGGGCAGTTGCAAGAGTACAAGGAAAAACCACAAAAAAAGGAGCTTATCTTGATACTATTACAGACAGGTATGTTGAATTAATTGTTTTTCTTGGATTATTTTTAACTCAATTGCCTTTATTTTATTTTTCTTCTCAGTTTTGGATTTTTTTGGCTTTGTTTGGAAGCATTATGACAACTTATTCAAAGGCAGCAGCAAAAGAAAAACTGCTTTTAGAAAGCGAATTAAAAGGCGGTTTAATGGAAAGACCTGAAAGATTAATTTTGTTGTTTTTAGTTTTGCTTTCAGCAATCTTTAATTTGCAGTACACTGTTTATTTGATTGCATTGTTTGCAGTTCTAACTAATTTAAGCGCTTTCCAGAGAATCCTTAAAGCATTTAGTTTGGCTTAAGAAGCCTTATAGATTACTTCAAGATTTTCTTCAGAGATTATTTTTTTATTCCCTATCATATCATAATATGAAAAATTTAGGTCAACATTTTCTGGTTTTTGGCTACTTAAATAACAAGGAGAAAGATAGATTTTATTATCTCCTTCAGTTATCATTGTGCTCTTTTTCATGTGCCTGAATTTCGGTTCGGTTAAACCCCAATAAACTGACGGATCATTATATAAATCTCCCCAAATTGAATCAGGAAGGGCATATTCGCACACATAGTTTTCATAACGAATTTTTACTGTTGGATATGATGGTGAATTAAGAAAGTAAACTCTTGGAATTTCTTTTGTTGAATGCAAGTAAAGAAAAGTCATGCTTCCATTCACTTCAATTGATTTAATAGTTATTTCTGTAGGCTCAAGCATTTCACCTATCAGAATAGGAAGGACTACTATAATCACATATAATGTCATTAGAGCACTGCCAATTACTATACAAAACTTTCTGAAATCATGATGCCAAATAAGAGGTTTTGATGCAGCAACCAAAGCTTTTTTTCCAGTAGTTTTTTTTTCTGTTTTTTTTCCAGTGAATTTGCTTCCACAGAATTCGCATTCAGTTGAATCTTCTTTAACCATTTTATTGCATTTACCGCAAAAAGGACTGTCTTCTCCTTTAACCCAATTATGTTTGAAGATTTTTTCAACCATTCAACATTATTAAACTCTCTGACTATTTAAATGTTTCAGAGATTATCCTGCTGTCGGGTCAACTACTTTTCCTATGAATAAAATGCTTCCGGTTGAATTTTCTTGTATTAAGAAAATAAATGGATGATCTGCTTTGAATTCAGGAATATCCATTGGTCCTGCAGACATTGCTTTCATTACTACTGCTGTTGCTGCTGCAGCTTCGGTTCCTTCTTCATCTACCTGAACAAAAGCCTGATGGATTACATGACTGATAAAAATGTTTTCCATTGTTTTGTTTGCATCATACATTCCAGTGAAATCTGTTTGAGTGTCAGAGAAAGCAGTCGGCATTCCCATTTCTTTTAAGTTGTCTGCAATAAGATATTTTGTTTCAAACACGAATTTAGGAAAATAAACATATACATCTCTTTCATGCATTGATTTCTTCCATTCTTCCAGTTTTTCTGCTGAAAGCATTGACTCTACTTCTGAAATACTGTTTTTTGGAAGCAGTACAATCATTGAAAGCTCGTTTCCTTTGTAATTCATCTGCAGAACCTGTAGTTCATTTGTTTCAGCGTAATTAAATTCTTCTGAACCTTTTTTTAATGACATCATGTCAACCTGAACTGTAGTGTTTTCGTTTACTTTAAAGTCTTGTTTTTTTGTTTTTGTTTTGTCAAACTGGATTTCCCAGTCTCCTTTAAAGTAAATTGCGTTAGTCAGCACAAGTCTTGTTAATGGATTAAGTATTCCTTCTGGAATCAAGTTTTTTATTTTGTCGTTTGTTTGTTTTTCAACCCAGGAATTAATTGTTTTTCTTGATTCTTCTGTTTTTCCTATAAAATCCATGTTAGTGAATTCAGCTGAATAATATTTTTTTGTTGTATTAACATAGTCTTCTAAAAAAGGGTAATTTTTTTGTGCCCATAAAGCGTTTGCAGTTGAAAGCTCGTACTCTGAATTATTTTTGTTCAGCAGATTATATATTTTTGCAAAACCGCTTCTTCTTTCCAAATCGTTTTCCTGTAAATGCAATACATTTTTCATTTCTTCTTTTGTCTGCCCTTTTGCTCCTTCAAAAGTCATTGCTAATGCGCTTGAAATGCTCCAAGGAGAAAAAAATAAATTTTCGCTTTCCTTGTTTAATTCTGAATACATTTCTAATGCAAATTCGTTGTTTCCTTTAACTGTTTCGTTTACTCCAACAGCAGTTGATTTTGAGTCATCTAAAACTTGTTTTTCTATTGGGGTTGGATCAATACATCCAAAAAATAAAATTGTTATAATTAATAATCCAAATAAATTTTTTGAGTTCATGCAAAACTATTGTTCTTTAGTTTATTTAAATTTGCCTTTAAGATTAGCTTTTTCCCTTATTTTTTTTCGCAGTAAACAAGTAGATGATCTTTTTGGAATGGCTCTAAAAAAGCAGATTGTTTTACAATGAATTCTTTTTCCAGTTTTTGTTTTTCTTCTTGCAAAATTTTAGCTGAGCTTTTTTGCGAAATGCTTCTTGCTTTAATTGAAATCATTGCAGGCTTGCCTTTTTTCAGAAAAACTTTAGCGTTATTCAAAAAAATGTCTGTCTGGTTTTTTTGGGAGATATCCTGAAACATAAAATCAAATTCCACGTTATTTAATTCTTTTTTTGTTTCGTCTGTTTTATTTGCATCAACTAAATAAGGAATTAAGTTTTCTCTTTCTTCGCTTAATTCAACTAGTTTTTGCATTACTCTGGCACTAATGTCAATTCCAATAATCATTCCTTTTTCTTTCACTATATCAGAGATATGAGAAATTGTTGTTCCTTCTGCTGCACCTAAATAGAGAATGTTTTGGCCTTGTTTGATTGGAGAAGGAATTCCTTTTTTTAGTCCTGCTCCGAATTTTGAACGAAAAGGATTCCATTCCCTAAATTCTTTTCCTTTGAAAGTCAAAAGTTTTTCTCCGTAAACTTTTTTTCCTTTAACTAAGTTTTCAGTATAGTTTTTTCTTCCATCAGAATAGATTCCGTCAAAAATTTGTTTTAATTTCATAAAAATTCATTTGATAATTTAACTCATATTTTTTCAATTATTTTTTAATTTATTTTTTCCTTTATTTGTTTATTTTGTTTTTTTCAATTTTAGTAATTTTTTTCCTTTTTTTATTTTCGTTTTAATTTTTTTAAGTTATTTTGTTTCATTTGTTTTCTTTTTTTCTGTGTTTAATTCTGTTATCCTTTTTTCTAATCCTTTTTTTAGTTCTTCAGCATTTGCTTTTCCGCCAAAAAAATCTGTTCTAATTGCAATGCTTAGTTTTCCTGCCATAGTCCTTGCAAACTTTCCTTGTTCGCTTCTTTTAACTTGTTTCAGCATTGGATGACCAAAAAGATAACCGTATTTTGGAGGCTTTGCTCCTGACTTAATGTGATTAAATAATGCTTTTTCTGCTCCAAGCAATTGGATTGTTGATGAAGGCATTAAAGCAAGTTTTTTTATTGAACCGGCTTTTAAAAGCATTCTTGCCCCAATTAATGGTTCAGCTAATTCAGAAAAGTTTGGAAGCAGTTCTTTCATTTCTTTTTCAATGAATTTTGTTAATTCATTTCTTTGTTTTTTTATTTCTAATCCTTTTTCTGCCAGTCCTTTGATTTGAGTTAAAGTTTCTTGGCTTAATTCTGCTCCCATTGATTGATTTGCTTTTTCAAGAATTTTTTTTGTTTTTTCTCTGTTATTATATGCTTCTAAAACATTTTTTTCATTGAAGTTTTTTCGGTTTCCAAGCAATACAAGATTTAAATAAATGTCATTGTCTTCAACTAAAGAATTTAGTTCAGGGAAATGAGTTGAATACCATTCTCTTGTGTTCTCTGAAATCAGGTTAGTCATTTTATCTAATTCTTCAATTAAAGAAACTGCTTTGATTACATGAACGTCTTTTGCTGTAAATGTTTCTGCAACTCTTTCTTTGGTTTTTTTGGTTAATTTTGCTTTTAATTCTTTATTCATTTAAATCACTTAATTTTTTATTTATTGCATTTTCTTTTAATCCCTTATTTATTTGATGCACTTATAAGCTTTTTATCGCAAATTATTTATAAAGAATTCTAAGTTAATTGATATTATGGCACAAAAAAAGTCTGAAGTTTTAATGGATTTGGCTTTAAGGAAAAGTATTTTTTTTCCTTCAGCCGAGATTTACGGAGACTCATTTAGTGGTTTCTGGGATTATGGCTTTTATGGAACAGCAATAAAAAACCGAATTCTTGATGCGTGGAGAAAAGATTTGGTTGAAAAAGAAGGTTTTGTTGAAATTGATGGCTGTCAAATCCTTCCAGAAAAAGTGTTTAAGGCTTCAGGGCATTTAGATAATTTTAATGATCCTCTTGTCCAGTGTTTAAAATGTCATGCACTTCATCGTGCGGATTCTTTGCTTGGAGAAGAATTTGAGTTAACTGAAGGAACTCCTGTTGAAAGATTTGATGAATTAATTCAAAAACAAAAAATAAAATGTCCTTCTTGTAAAGGCGAATTAGGTAAAACAAGAAAATTTAATTTAATGATGGGATTAGATATTGGTGCAACAGGAAAACTCAAAGGTTACTTAAGGCCTGAGACTTGCCAGAACATTTTTTTGAATTTCAGTCGAATCCAAAAAACAATGAGAAAAAATCTTCCATTTGGAATTGCCCAGACAGGAAAATGTTTTAGAAACGAAATTGCCCCAAGAAATTCAATTCTCCGTATCAGAGAAATTAATCAAATGGAAATTGAAGTGTTTTTTAATCCATTTAAAATAAATGAAACAGAAAATTTTAAGGAAATAGAAAATTTTGAGGTAAGAGTTTTGTTGGAAGGAAAAAAGAAAGAAGAATTAATTAAAGCAAAAGATTTAGTTTCAAAAAAAATTGTTTCAGGAAAATTAATTGCTTATTATCTTTCAAAAATTCAAAAATTTTATGAAGGATTAGGAATTCCAAAAGAAAAATTAAGGTTCAGGGAAGTTGATTCAGAGGAAAGAGCTTTTTATGCTAAAGAAGGCTGGGATTTTGAAGTTGAAACTTCTCTTGGATGGATTGAATTAGTTGCAAACAATTATCGAACTGATTATGATTTAAAAGGTCATTCAAAAGTTTCTTCAGCTAATCTGAAAATAAAAGAAGAAGACCAAGAATTTTTTCCTCATGTATATGAAATGTCTGCCGGAGTAGACAGAACCCTTTATGTTTTGCTTGAATTAGCTTTGAAAGAAGAAGAAAAAAAAGGAGAAAAACGTTTGTATCTTTCTTTGAGCCCTAAAGTGGCTCCTTTTGTTGCTGGAATATTTCCTTTAGTCAGCAAAGACGGTTTGTATGAAAAAGCAAAAGAATTATATGATAATTTGCTGGAATACAAGATTTCTGTTTTTTTTGATTCAAAAGGTTCTATAGGAAAACGTTATGCCAGAATAGATGAAATTGGTGTTTCTTTTGCAATTACTTTTGATTTTGATTCTTTGAAAGACCAGACTGTTACTTTGCGTGAAAGGGATTCAACTGAACAAAAAAGAGTTTCAATTAATTCTCTGCCTGAACTATTGTGGAAGCTTTCAACAGGCAAAACAACGTTTAAAGAAATTTAATAAACTGTTTTTAACATAATTTTTTAGTGCAGCGCTATTTAGCTGAAAAGCGAAAATAATGAATGTATGTGAACTGGCAGAACAGTTTTGCTGGCGTAGCACAATAGCAGTGCATTGCTTTCGTAAAGCAAAGGTTGGGGGTGCAAGTCCCTTCGCCAGCTTTTTTTTCCAATGCCTTTAAATTCTTTTCTTTCTTTTTTTCTTTTTCTGGTTTAAATGAATTGCGCTGAATGCGGTAATACTGCAACAAAATTAAATTCAAAAGGAATTCCTGTGTGTTCAAGGCATGCAAAATCTTCAATTAAGTTTCCTTTGTGTCCTAACTGCAAACTGGAAATGACTATTAGAAAAGGAAAATTCGGTGCTTTTTGGGGCTGCAAGGCTTTCCCGATGTGCGACGGAATAAGAAAAATCTGATTTTTTTTTGGTTTGGATTTATTTTACAGAATGAAAATCAGGTTTTTTTTGTTATTTTAGCATTTTCATGTTTATTTGAATTTGATTCTTTTTTAATTGTTTTTTTTGGCTGAGTTTATCCAAATTTAACTTTTTCGCTTCTTTTTTTTGTTATGAAAGCTAATAATAATATTCCGACTATTTTGATTGCTTTAGGTGCAACCGGAGACTTAATGAAAAGAAAAATTATTCCTGCTTTGTTTCATTTATTTGAAAAACAGGAACTGCCTGAATATTTTAAATTAGTAGGATTTGCTAAAGACCCTTGCCCTAAAAATGAATTTCAAAAATATGTTTCTAATATAATCAAAAAACATAAAGGCGAAAAATTAGATGAAAAAATTCTTAAAGAGTTTCTTGAACATCTTTCTTATACTCAGGGATTATTTGAAAACAAAAAAGATTATGAAAAAATTTCTAAAATCATTAAGCAATTAGATGATTCATGGGGGATTTGTTCTAACAAGCTTTTTTATGTTGCTGCTTCACCGAAATTTTATGAATCAATTTTCAATAATTTATCTGATTCAGGTTTAACTCAGCTTTGCGGTCCAAAAGAAGGCTGGACAAGAGTTATTGTTGAAAAGCCTTTTGGAGAAAATTTAAAGACTTCAAAAGAACTTGATGCTTTATTAGGAAAATTGTTTAAAGAAAAACAAATTTACATTATTGACCATTATTTAGGAAAAGAAATGCTTCAAAACATTTTGAGTTTTCGTTTCTCTAATAATATTTTTGAAAAAAGCTGGCATTCAGGTTTTATTGAAAAAATTGAAATTAAGTTATGGGAGAAGATAGGAGTAAAGCAGAGAGGAGAATTTTATGATAATTTTGGTGCTTTAAGAGACGTAGGACAAAATCATTTGCTTCAAATGCTTGCTTTAGCTACAATGGAGCATCCAACTGAATTTAAGGCTGAATCAATCAGAGCTAAAAGAGCTGAAATATTAAAATTATTAATTACTCCAACAGAAAAAGAAATAAAAAATTTTTCTTTTAGAGCCCAGTTTGATGATTACACTTCAATTCCGGGAGTTAAAAAAAACTCTAATATTGAAACTTATTTCAAAACAAGAGCTTTCTTGGATTCGCCCAGATGGCATGGGACACCAATAATTCTGGAAAGCGGAAAAAATTTGAAAGAACAAAGAAAAGAAATTATTGTTACTTTCAGGCATCCTGTTCCCTGTCTTTGCCCTGAAGGAAAACACTATAAAAATAAAATCGTGTTTACTTTGGAGCCAAAAGAAGAAATTACTTTGAATTTTTCTTCTAAAAAACCCGGATTTGATTTTGAAATAGAAAACAGGGTTTTTAGTTTTCTTTTAAGAGACCAGGAAAACAGAATTCAGTATATTGAGGAGTATGAACAATTACTGCTGGATTGTATTGCAGGAGACCAGACTTTATTTGTTTCAGTTGAAGAAATAAAAGAAATGTGGCGTTACACTGACCCGATAATTAATTCTTGGGACAAAAATCTTGTTCCGCTGAAAAAGTATTCTTCCGGAACAGACAAGCCAATTCTTGAATCAATGTTTATTAATAACTCTGAAGAACCGCCAAAAGAAATATTGAAAAAAGAAATTGGGGTAATTGGCTTGGGGAAAATGGGAGGCAATATTGCTCGAAGATTAATGAAAAAAGGCTGGAAGGTTTCAGGGTATAACAAGGATTTAAAAGAAACAAAAGAATTAGAAAAAGAAGGATTAAATGCATTTAATTCAATTAAAGAATTAACTGATTCTCTTTCAAGTCCAAAACTTGTTTGGGTTATGGTGCCTGCAGGAAAACCAGTTGAAGAAGTTTTGTTTGGAGAAAAAGGCTTAATTAATTATCTTAAAAAAGATGACATTATAATTGACGGTGGAAACTCTTTTTACAAGGATTCAGTTAAAAGATTTAAGAAACTGGAAAAACAAAAAATTAATTTTATTGATGCAGGAGTTTCCGGAGGGCCTTATGGAGCATTATATGGTTCTTGTATTATGATTGGAGGAAAAAAACAATTATTTGATAAACTGGAATTTTTGTTTTCTGATTTAGCTCAAAAAAACGGTTACAAGTTTTTTGATGGAGCAGGAGCAGGGCATTTTGTTAAAATGATTCATAATGGAATTGAATATGGGATGATGCAGTCTATTGCAGAAGGATTTGAGGTAATGAAAAAATCAGATTTTAATCTGAATTTGCAGAATGTAGCAGAAATATACAATAATGGAAGTGTAATTGAATCAAGATTAATTGACTGGCTGAAAAAAGCTTTTGAATTGCATGGAAAAAATCTTGAAAAAGTTTCTGGCGTAGTTTCGCATACAGGTGAAGGCGAATGGACTGTTAAAACAGCAAAAGAATTAAAAGTTAAAACTCAGGTAATTGAAGATGCATTAAAGTTCAGAATTTTATCTGAAAAAAACCCCAGTTATACCGGAAAAATTCTTTCTGCTTTAAGAGAACAGTTTGGAGGC
Organism: Candidatus Diapherotrites archaeon CG10_big_fil_rev_8_21_14_0_10_31_34; assembly: GCA_002763225.1. Classification (GTDB taxonomy): domain Archaea; phylum Iainarchaeota; class Iainarchaeia; order Iainarchaeales; family 1-14-0-10-31-34; genus 1-14-0-10-31-34. Next base: position 2,275 of record PFAI01000026.1, on the reverse strand, counting down.
CATTCAATCAAAAAACAAAAATAAAAAAATGATGTTTATGAAGTTTGCGGTTTTTGATGTTGATGGAACTTTACTGGAAATGGCTATTCCGACTGACTTTATTGAATGGCTTGTGAAAAGAAAAAAGTTTCCAAAAAAGGTTTTAAATGAAATTCAAACTACAATCAGGCATCATGGGTCAGGAAAGATTTCTTGGAGTGAAAGAGGAAATTATATTTTAAATGCATGGGCTGAAGGCTTTAAAGGAAAAAACAAAAAAGAAATTGAAGAACAGGCAAAAGAATTCATGAAAGAATACGACAAGATTTTTCCCGGTTCAATTGAAGTAATGAATTACCTGAAAAACAAAGATTATTATTTGATTGCAATTTCCAGGTCATTTGAAGAAATCTTAGAGGAATTAAAAACTAAACTGCCTTTTGATCTGGTTATTGGAACAAAATTTGAAGTAAAAAAAGGAGTTTACACCGGAAACCTGTTGAATCAAATGTGGGGGCATGAAACAAAAAAAGAGATTTTACTGGATTTAATTAAAGAAAAAAATCTTGATACAAAAAAGTCTTTTGCTTTTGGGGATTCAGACCAGGATTCTTTTATGATGCAAGAAGTTGAGTTTCCTGTCTGCGTTCAGCCTGATAAAGAACTAAAAAAAATTGCTGAAAAAAACAACTGGAAAACTTTTTCAACAATAAAAGAGTTTTATTCGGAATTAAAAGAAAAAGGAATTGAAAAACTTAATTTAAAGACTGCCTGAACTGAACCAAAAAAATAAAATAATTAATTATTTTCTCATAATTTTTTTCAGCCTTTCCCTGATTGAATTAAATTTTTTTTCTTTTTTTGTCTCTCCTTTCTTGATTCGCTCTAAAAAAAGTTCTTCAGGGGTTTTTGGTTTTTTAAAAAGCTTTCTGTATCTTCCCACATGCAGTTTCATTTTAATCCATTCTGTTTTTGTGGGTTTCCTGAAAATTAAGTCTCCTCTTCTGTTAACATGCATTACAGGAAATTTTTCTATTACTTTTTCGTGATTGAAATTCCATTCTCCTGGATATTTTCCTTTTTTTTCGCCTGATTTAAAAAAGCCTTTTTCCTGAGTTAGTTCAGCCAGTTTTTCGTATTCTTTTTTTATTTCTTTTACTGCTTCTTTTCTGAGCAAAGCAGAGGCTGGAGCTAAAATAAAGTATCCTGCAGAAGTTGATCCGATAAAGAACGCGATTTCCATTGCACTCCTGATTCTTCTGAATGACTTTATTTCTTTCACTGTTTTTTTTAGTTCAGGATTAAGGTCTTCAAATAAAATTCTTGCCTGTTCTTTTGCCATATTAATCATTTTCCCTGAAAAGCATTAAATACTATTTCCTTTATTTTATTATACATGGATTCAGATAAAACTGATGATAAAACAGATGATTTTTTGTTTAAAGGCCTTGTAGTGGTTTTAATTATAGTTTTGGGTTTCTTAATGATTTACTCTTATTTGAATGTCAAGCCGGAAACTTTTACCCAGGTTTATTTGATTCCAGATAAAATTGTGAATTCAGCTCAAGTTGATGAAAAAATTCAGGTTGTATTTGAAATAGATAACAGAGAAGACAAAACAGTTGAATATGAATACAAAATGTTTTTTGAAGGCGAACAAGTGAATTTTTTTGAAAGAACTGTTTCAGTTGAAAACGGAGAAAAAAAGAGAATTACTGAAGAAATTTCTTTTACTGAGCCAACTGATGGAAAACAAAAATTTGTTATTGAAGTTTCCAAGCCTGAAATGGAAGAACCTTATTCAGTCTGGTTCTGGATTGAAGTTAAATAAAAAAGTAAAATCAGTTTCTTTTTTTTGATTTCTTGTGCAA
>PFAI01000026.1:0-398 GCA_002763225.1 Candidatus Diapherotrites archaeon CG10_big_fil_rev_8_21_14_0_10_31_34 | reverse complement strand
AATTAGGTTTAAATATTCTTGCATTTAAACAGTCAATTTATAGAGCATCCTTTTTTAAGGCCTCTAAAGGAGCAGTAACATGGCAAAAAAGAAAATAATGAAAAAGAAATTTGAAGAAGAAGAAGAATTTGAAAGCAATGACTTTGAAAGCGATACGGATAACTGAATTTCAGTAATTTCTTTTTTTTATAAAATCAGTTAACTAATGTTTTTTTGGCAGTTTTTTTACTGCCCTATTTTTTTTTATGCCTTTTAGGGCTCTTTTTGTTTAATCTTTTGGAAAAAGGTTGCTCTAACGCGCCATCTAACATTTTTTTTGCTTTTGTGTAGCCTAAATCTCTTTCCAGTTCTGCAATTTTTTTGTTTCTGTCATCAACAATGCTTTCAAATTGTTCTAA
>PFAI01000061.1:1090-3716 GCA_002763225.1 Candidatus Diapherotrites archaeon CG10_big_fil_rev_8_21_14_0_10_31_34 | reverse complement strand
TCTTGCAGACAATGAAAGCACTTCAGATGCATTAAGACTAGCAATTGACTCAAGCGACGAATACTATGGAACAGAAAACGAAGCAAAACTAAACATCACTTATACTCCTAACCCAACAATAAAAGGGGTTATCCCAATGAATACAGGAAACCCATTTTATACAACTGATAATAATCCGCAAAATTCTATTAATACTGCATGTCTTTCAAACATGCTTGCAGGAGAAACTTGTACTAATACTTGGAGTGTAATGCCGACAGGAAACATTGGAGGCACCTTTAAATTTTTTGTTGATTATGTTCCAACAAATCTTTTAATAACACAAAAAAGAACCAAAGAATTATTTATTTCAATTGAGGCAGGAGAAAGCTGTGTTGATAATGATGGAGATTTGGTTCAGGGATTTAATCCTTTGACTTGTTATTCTGGATTAGACTGCGATGACACAAGAAATGATATTAATCCGGCTCAACCAGAATTATGCAATGGAATAGACGATAATTGTAATGGAGAAACAGATGAAGGATGCCCAATATGTGTTGAAAACTGGGAATGTAATGGATGGAGTGCGTGTGAAACAGGAATTCCTCCTTTTGTGTTTGAATGGGATTTTGGAGACGGAACAAGCGAAACAAAAAACTCTCCAAACTGGGTTGTTCACACTTATTCTTCAGGAATATTTAATCCAAAAATTAAAGTGACTGATGTATTAAATAATTTAGCAGAAGATGAAAAAACAATTGCTGTTGCTTTATCTAATGGAAACTTTAAGCCAATAGCCAAAGCAAATGGAGAATATATTGCAGGAATAGGAGAAAACATTAATTTGAGTTCTGCCGGAAGTTCAGATGATATAAGTATTTCACAATATGAATGGAAAATAATTAATACTAAAGGAAACCCATGCATTCCCTCAACAATAATTGAACAAAACCCAGTAATTGTATGCAATGAAGCTGGAACAGCAGAAGCAACTTTAACTGTAACAGACAATCAAGGAGCAACAGATTCAGATACTGCAGTAATAAAAGTAAATCAAACCCAAACCCAAGATTTAGTTAATATAGTTAAAATGAAATTACAACCAGATATAGTAAAACAAGGACAAGATTTAACAATAATAGTCAGAGTTGAAAACCAAACAAACAAAACCCAAAATTTTGATATTAAATTTGAAGTAAAAGAAAATAAAGCAAATGAAAATATTAGTAATTTACCAAACTTGATTTCAGACTTAGAGTTATTAAACCAACAAATTCTTCCTTATTCTCAAGGAGAAGGAAGAAAAGAATTTGTTTTGGTTATTCCTGCAGCAGAATTAGAAACAGAATTAGACGGACAAAAAAATTACTGGGTTTATGCTAGTGTGAAAGCAACAGGAGAAAACAATATTTTGCTTAACTCCAGAAGAATTGCTTTTAGTTATAGTGGAACAGGAACAAAACAAGTGAAAGTGCCTGAAATAAATTTTTTAAATACATTAATTATATTAATAACAATAATGATTATTTTAACTAAAAGGAAGTGAAAAAAATGGATTTAAAGTTAACAAACAAAAACTATGTTTTTCTTGCATTGATTTTTTTGAGCATAATCCTTTGGGCATATTTTTTAAATGAAACAGGATTAATGCTGAAAGAAATGCTTAACTTAGGCGAATTAGAAAATGTAATTGGAAAACTTAAGTCAACTGCATTCTTATTTTTTGTTTTCACTTTCCCTATATCTATTGCATTAAATGTAATTCACAGCAAAATAGAAGAAAACAAAATCAATTCTTTTATTGTCGGCTTAGGGGGAACTGCAATAGGGTTAATTGTTTCAATGCTTTTGTTTTCTAACTTGCAGGGATATCTTTTAGTCGGAGTGTTTTATTTAATTGGAAGAGCTTTAACAATTGAATTAATTTACACAAAAAAACTTGAATTAAAAAAATATGTTTCTTTTAGATTGCTTGGAACCGGAATTCACAGAACAGGAACAATCCTTGCAATAGGATTGTTTTTAATTATAGCAATAACTGTAAACTCAAACCAGGAAATATATGAACAACAAATTGACCAGCAATTACTTGAAGTTGCAGGAGGAGAACAAACCACTGAACAATTAACTGAATTGTTTGTTGACTCAATGATTGAAACACAAAAACAAACAGCACAACAAATAATTGAATTGCCTCAATTTCAGGCGTTAGAGAATTCTCCTGACCCAAACGCAGTTGCATTTCATCAGGCAATATTAATTCAAAAAGATTATTTGAATTCAATTGAATACAGACAAAAAATAGAAGAAGAAATAAGCAAAAAACAAAATTTAGGCGACAACGAACTTCAAGGAGTATTAGATTCAGTTAAACAGCAAATGCCAGTATTTGGAATAATGACAGACTTTTTATGGCTGATAATGGGTTTTGCGTTTTTTTCAGCAGTTTTATTGCTTTCAAACACAATATTTTATGTTCTGGTATTAGTTTACGGAATAATAATAGAACAAATCTATGAAATGACTATTAAAAGATAAAAAACATAAATAAAAACAATTCCATTCAGTTTTTACATAAGGTCTCATGGTGTAATGGAAAGCATCGCTTCTTGCGGAAATCCAGCTTTATGCTGGCACTATATCT
>PFAI01000061.1:0-1061 GCA_002763225.1 Candidatus Diapherotrites archaeon CG10_big_fil_rev_8_21_14_0_10_31_34 | reverse complement strand
GAGACCGAAGCAGGAGTAGCGAAGCGGTCAAACGTGCTGGCTTCAGGGGTCAGTGGCTTAGTGCCTTCGGGGGTTCGAATCCTCCCTCCTGCATAAACGTTTCGCCGTTTAAGCACGACGTGCTATCTACGATAGCACTGCAATAAACGTTTCGCCGTTTAAGCACGAGGCACTATCTTCGCTGCGCGCGATAGAGCTGAAAAGTTTAATGCACATCATCGTGGCTTAAAAAACAAAAAACGGTGGTGTAATACATGAACCTCAAAGAACGAAAACAAATCGAATTAGACCCAGATTACCCAAAAAAACAAAAAGCACTAGAAAACCTCTTAAACAAAATCAAAAAAATAAGCGAACCAAACCGTTCAATTCTATTAGGATTCCACGAAGGCTATTCAATAAAGAATGGAAATACAATAGGCACTCAAATCAAAAACCTTTATGTTTTAAGACGCATTACAGAAGACTTTAAAGTATGCCTCTCAAAATTAACTGCCAAAGACCTTGAAGGCATTAGAATTAACTGGACTAAACAAAAAAGCCCTCATGCAATAAGCAGAGACCTAAGAGTACTAAAAGCCTTAATCAAACACACAAACCAAAAAAAACTGGTTTCAAACGAAAACCTGAATGCACCAGCCCCTTATTCAACAATTGAAGGAAAGCTTAGAGAAGAACAAATTCCTAAACCAGAAGAAATAGCCAAACTCTTTTCTTTTTTACCCTCAAAATATAAAGCAATTTTAGCCTGCCTTTACGGCGGCGGACTAAGAATTTCGGCAGCCAGATTCCTAAAAAGAAACAATTTGGATTGGGAATCTGATGGCGGAGTAAGCTTAAGTTTTGTCTCTAAAGGCAGCATCAACAAAGTCTGGATAAGACCTGATTTAACTGAATTCATTAAAGACTGGTTTAATTCAAGCACCTTCAAAACACCTTCAGATTTCTTGTTTTGCACTAATACTGGAACGCCTTTAACTATTGCCGCAATCAGCCAAGCAATCCAAAAAGCAGCAATTAAAGCTAAATGGCCTGCAATAAGAAAATGCAATCCACACATT
>PFAI01000004.1:20088-20541 GCA_002763225.1 Candidatus Diapherotrites archaeon CG10_big_fil_rev_8_21_14_0_10_31_34 | reverse complement strand
ATTCAAAAAAAACCAATTATTGCTTTGTCTGGAAGTGGAGGAACTGCAGACAAAATCAAAAACACTTTTTTAGACGACACTAAACGCATTAAAATCCTTTCAGCTTCTTCTCCTAAAGAAGCAGTTGAACTTGCATTAAAAAAAATTGAAGAAAACCAGAGATAATCCTTTTTTAATTCTTTTCCGAGCTGCTCCTCGGAAGGGAGCCTGCTATTTTCGCTTTTTGCTCAATAGCACTGCAATAGCTTATAAACTTTTTTTAACCCATTTTTTAAAGACTTATTTTATTTTAGCTCGACTGAACGCAAGTGAATGTCGTGCATCGTGTTAAACCGGAGAAACGGTTTCTGCAGAGGTGGCTGAGTGGTTAAAAGCGCCAGCTTGGAAAGCTGGTGTCTGAAAGGACACGCGAGTTCGAATCTCGTCCTCTGCGTTCCGAGCTGCTCCTCGGAA
>PFAI01000004.1:16110-20073 GCA_002763225.1 Candidatus Diapherotrites archaeon CG10_big_fil_rev_8_21_14_0_10_31_34 | reverse complement strand
TAAAAAAAGTTTTATTAAAATTGAGGGATAAATTCCTCTAAAACATTTCCAAAAGGCGTAACAAAATATACGGCGTAAAGCCGTACTGCTAAATGTTTATGCATTAATTATTTTGTTTAATTCAATTTTTCTGATTCCTATTTCAAGAATTCTCCCTGATTTTCCTTTAGTTAATTCCCCTGCTTTGGAACTGAAATCATTGCTGGAAATTGAAACCCTTAAATGAATTACTACTTCATTTTTTTTGTTTTTCTCTATTTTTCCGCTTACAGCATTAACTTCATATTCTCCTTTAAACAGGTTTTTTGCTATTCCACATTTTGGTTCAATTGAAATTAATTCGCATTCCTTTATTTTTCCACTTGCACTGACAAACAATCCATAAGAAATGTTTTGTTCTGTTACAAATTTTTTTAATTCTTCAATTACATCAGCATTTTCATTTAATTTTAACACAAAAGTATTTTCACTCATTTTATCCCTCTTTTATTTATTTGGCATGGGCTTTTTCAGCCCTGCCAAAAAATTATTTTATTTATTTTTTGTTTTTGTTTTGAACTGGTTGGTTTGAAGTTGTCTGGTTCCATGAACTTGTGGGGGATGGAGACGCCTGACTTGCATTTTCTTTATTGCTTTTTTTTGACATTTTCATTTTTGATTCCTCCTTGTAAAATTAAGCAGAATCAACAATTGCCAGAATCAGTTTTATTCCGCCACAGCAAAAGCTGCCACGCATAAATGAATTCTTCTCTCAAATCAGTATTTAAACACATCAAATGATTATGTAGATTAATTTTTTTTCTTTTTTATTTGCCTTTTTTGAATGCAGGGAAATGCCTTAAATAGTCAAAATAACTCTTTTTGTGGGGTTTTTCTTCGTTTGCATATCTTATATCTTCAATTGAATAAAATGCTTTTGGATTAAATGATTTAACTATATCAATAACTTTTGTAATATTCTGTCTTTTTGTCACAACAAAAATCATTTTCACTTCTCCGTGGCTTCCTTGTGCGTCAATGCAAGTAAACTTAAAGTTTTTTGTTAAAAGCCTGTCAATCATCCCGGTTGAATTATTTTTTGTTATTATTTCAATTAACACTGTTCCCAAAGAAAGTTTTTCCTCTAAAATTATTCCAATAAAAGTTCCTGCAGAAAATCCTCCTGCGTAAAATAAAAACAGGACTGGATTATTCATGTTTGCCATTAACTGAGATATTGCAAAAAGCCAGATTAAGATTTCAAAAAACCCGATTAAAGCCGCATAATACTTGAATCCTCTTGAAATAAATATTACTCTTATTGTTCCAAGACTTACATCAAGAATTCTTGCACAAAAAATAAATAATGGAAGTGCAATCCAAACAAAAAAATCTGATACAAAAAAAAACCATAAAAAACCACTTTAACTTAAACTAGAATTCACCCACAGTCATTTAAACATATTTTTAAATCAAAAAAAAAGATTATTGCAAACAAAATAAACATTACTGCAGAAAAAGCTCTGTTGTAATAAACTATTAATGCAATAAATAAAGGGATTACTGCAACCCAGGTTATTTCCTGATGCAATAAGATTATTCCAGTTATTATTCCCAAAAAAAACCATACATAAATCAGGCTGACAAACAAAGTCATTCTATTCAAAAAATACTCTAAAACTTTTTTAGTTAATTCAACTGCCATAATCTATTTTTCATTAAAAAAAGTTTTTATTTCTTTACTTTTATTCAATTCTTTTTAATCAGTTTTTTTATGCGTAAAACTGAATTAAAGTAAAAAAGACAATCAATGAAATTAAGACAAACAAGGCTTTTTCTCCGTGTATTTCACTAATAAGTGTTTTTTCATTTAAATATTTTTCGTATTCAGATTCTTTTCACCGGCAGAGACGTTTAGAAAGCATTTAGTTTTTTTAATACAAAAATATTTTATGAAGTTTACAGAAAAACATGCAGAATTAGTTGGTTTGCACTTTGGTGACGGAAGCCTAACTAAAAGAAAAGGCACTAATCAAATAAGATTTCAGTTAAGAGGAGATGCCATTTCTGACAGAGAACATTACAATAATTTTATTATCCCCCTTTGCAATGAACTGATTGGCTTCTCTTTGATAAAAAGAGAAGTTGGAACCGTTTATGACAAAAATGGGAACTGTTTTGGTGTTTCAATTGAAAGCCCTCTTCTTCAAGATTTTTTTGAGAAGCTTGGGGTAAAAATTGGAAGAAAAGAAGAGTTATCTGTTCCTAATTGGATAAAAGAAAACAAAAATTTTTCAAAGGCTTTTGTCAGAGGGTTATTTGATACAGATGGAACTATTTCTTACAAGAAAAACAATACTTCCAAAAGCAAGTTTCATACAGTTGGTGTTGTTAGCATTGTTTCAACGTCAAGAGTTCTTATAACAAAAACAGCATTCATTTTATCAAACTTAAAGTTAAAACATTATGTTAGAGTACACAAAAAAAGTAATGGGGAAAAGGATGCTCACAGAGTGGATATTTTTAAGCCTCATATAAACATGTTTATGGAGGTTATAGGTTCTCATAACCCTAAACATTTAAGCAAATTTGAAATAGAGAGTAAATTTGGTTTTTGCCCTCCATATACAACTTTTCTTCAAAGAAAGCAAATCTTAAAAGGAGAATTGAACCCTTTTTCTTTATATGCGGGAGTCCCATAGCCCGGTCAATTGGACACGGTTGAGGGCCGTGTGACTTAGTGTCTTCGAGAGTTCGAATCTCTCCTCCCGCACTTTATTCTTCTCTTTTTTTCTCCATTTCTTCTCTCATTAGCTGTAGTTGATTGAATGAACTTTTTGGTAATCTCATCCAAGGAGAAGGCTCAATTAATCCTTCTTTTGCCATTTCTATCATTATTTTTTCTAAATATTTCCTATCAGGGGTTATTCCATTTTTTTTCATTATTCTTAACAAAGTTCTTCCCCTTGAAGTTTTATTTCTTATTATTATATGCCTTATTTTTGATTCAAGTGAACCAAGTTTTGATTGGGGTCTTAGCATTAATTTTTCTTTCACTATTTCAAAATTTTTTTCATTTACCTGAAGTGCAACATCAGTCCCTCTAACATTTACTACTACAAAACCTTCTTTTCCTCTGTGAAACTCTGATAATGTGCGGTTTAGTAAATCTATTTGGGAGTTGGTTCTTGCTATTCTTTTTTCTGACTCTCTTTTTTTATTTTCTATTGTTTTTTTTATTTTTTCTGTTGCTTTTTGTATTGCGTTATTACACAATCTTTTTTTAGTTTTATATTTCTGTCTTCCCCGACTTGTGCTTGTATCAATCTGTTTTTTTCCTGTTAAACCATATTCTTCTTTAAGTCTGTTTGTTTCAGCAGTTACCCTGTTTGCATAATCTAAATTAATTGAATTAATTTCTTTTTTAATTTTGGCTAATTTTGTTTGCAGCTCTTTTTTGTTTTTTGTAATATTTTTTATCAACCTGATTTTTGTGTCCATTAAATCATGTATGGTTTTTAACAATTTTGTTTCTGCAGGATTAATTAATTTCACACTGCCTAAAAACATTTCTCTTGTTATGGCGGGTTTTTTTGGATCATATTGCCATCTTAATTTTATTCTTTTAATAGTGGAAACATCTTTTTTTGCATGCCTTATATTTTTCCACCAAGGCAATCCTGTTCTTCTTTCATTAGATTTTTTAGACAAGCTACTTTGGGGAATTAGTATTCTGCCTGAATCAGATAACCTTATTTTCCCATGAACCTTTTTTATCGGCTGTTTTTTTCTTGGCGGCATATTAATCTATAAAATTAGCTTCAATGAAATAGAAAAACCTTTGCTTTAAAAGATTTCAACGTGTTCGCTTTGGAATTTTTTCATTCTTTCTTTCAGTGATTCAGGCTTATTTTCCTGCTGCATTAAAACACTGGAATTAAAAGAGCTTCTTGTTTCAACAGAATTTGAATTTGGTGTCTGAAC
>PFAI01000004.1:0-16100 GCA_002763225.1 Candidatus Diapherotrites archaeon CG10_big_fil_rev_8_21_14_0_10_31_34 | reverse complement strand
TTTTTGGGGAATGCTTTGAGAAACACTTTTTGGAATAAAAACAGAAGTTGAATTAGAATCAGCTGGCTGTCTTTTTTTTGCTGTAACAAAAGAATTAATTACATCAATGGAATCTTCTTTCATTAAACCATTATAACTGCATTTCTTGCATTTTAATCTGTTATCATAACACTGTAACTGAATTGAACCGCATTCAGGGCAATATTTCATTTTCATAATTCTTCACAACAAAAGGCTGTATATAGTAAACTCTTCTGATATTTAAATGTTACGAATTATTTGTTTTTTTTCAGATTTTTTTTAGTGTTTTAATAAATCTCTGATGCTGAATTTTTTCCCTTTTCTTTTTGGTTTGCTTTCTTCTTCAACATCTTCCAGAGAAGTTTCGTCTTCAAATTCTTTGTCTAAGTCTTTGTCGCTTAAAACTTCTTCAAAAACAGTCTGGTTTGATTTCATTTTATAAACCTGAAATAAAGCAAGCAAAACCAAAAGAACAATCAAAAAAACTGCTCCCATCCACGCATGGTTTACAGAAAAATCATAGAAACCGGTTAAAGCACTATTTTCTTGTGTTTTGTTTTCAGCTGCTGTAACTGAGTTTTTGTTTTGTTCTGTTAATTCATTTTGTTTTTCTGTTTCTTCTTTTAATTTATTTAATTCATTTAAAGCGTTTTCTAATTCAGTTATTTCCTGTTCTAATACACTGGTTTTTTCCTGCACATTTTGTTCAGTGGAACTCTTTAATAAATCTAATTCCTGTTTGCTGTCATTTATTTTGTTTATTATTTCTTTCATTAAAATGCCTACATCTTCTTTGAATGTTTCAGGCATTTCCTGTATTGCAGTAATTGTGTCCACTGACTTTACTTCAAATTCTTTTTCTTCAGTTAAATTTCCTTGATTAAAAGTTTTTGTTTTAATTGAATGACTTCCTTCCTGTATTCCAAAATAAGAAATAAATACAGTTAACCCTGTGTTATCTTCAGGTTGTTTATCAAACAAAAATGCTTTCAAAACAAAGTCTTCTTCAATTATTGGTGTTTTATCATTGTATGCTGTAACTATCAGCAAATCATCAAAATAAATTTCTGTTTCAGTGAATTCATTTGAAGGATTTAAATCAACGCTAAAACTCCAGTTTAAGTTAGCCGGAATCTCTTTTGGAGCATTAATTTCTGCAGCAGAAACCAGTCCAAGCATCAGCACTAAAAGCAATAAAGTCAATTTCTTCATTTTTTTCACCATAAATATAATGTATTTCTTTTTATTAATGCTTTTTGTTTGATTATTTAAATACATTTTTGTTTATGTTTATGTGTATGAAGAAAGCATTAATTTCTTTTGTTGGTTCAGCTGAAACAATTAAACTGGCTGAAATAATTAAAGAACAATTAGAAGAAAAAAATTATTCAGTTAATTTAACTGAAGTAATTAAACACAAAAAACAGCCTAAAGGAAACAAAGGAAAACCAGTTAAACTTAAATCAGGAATAACTGACTGGAAACCATTTGACTTAGTTGTATTAGGTTTTCCTGTAATAGGAATTTCTTCTTCTCATTTAATGAATGATTATTTAAGGCAATGTCAGAATGTTTCAGGCAAACAAGCAGCAATTTTTATTGGATGCGTTGGATTGCATGGAAATGCATTAAAAAAAGCTTCAGGGATTGTTTCTTTTCACGGAGGCAAAGTAAAAGACTCAATCATTGTTTCCTCTTTTCTTGGATTAAACGACAAAAAAATTTCCCAGATAAAAGACTTTGCTTTAAATTTATGACTAAAGCAAGATTTAAATACTTTTTTTGAGTTTTATTTGTTGAGGGATTTTGCATTAATTTATTCGGAAACGAAATAAATGGCAACAATAAAACTAATTTAATGCATTTATACACTTTCAATGAACTAAACAAAATGCATTTCAATCAGGAACTGGAAATAAAAAAAATCTGTCCAGAACAAACTGTTTTAATTCAATCAAAAACCAACCCTGATTTATGCAATAAAGGAAGTTTTGATTTTTTAGTTGAAACCAAAAAAAACAAGTTAATTGGAATAGAAGTTTTAACAAGGCCTTCAAAAGGCAAAATGAAAAACAAACTAAGATATGCAATAGAAGCAGATGAATTCATTTTTGTTCTGCCTTTTAATTCAATGGAATTCTACAGAAAACCAACAAAAAAAGTTTTTCACAAAAAAGCTAAACTCAAATTCTTTGGAAAAGAATTTTCAGACAAAAACTTGTTTGTCTGGCTTTTAGACCTAAAAAACGGAAAATTCACTGAAAAAGATTTATTCAATAAAATATTCAATGTTAAATGAAAACGCTTGTTTTTAAATTTTTTCAATGACTTTTAATTAATACAAGGGCCTGTAGCCTAGTGGATAAGGTATCAGCCTTCTAAAACACTTTTTCCAAAAGGTGTAACAAAACGTGCGAGATAAACTCGCACTGCAATCCTTCAATCTTTATTATGGCGCACAACTTTGTTGTGCGATGTCCGAAGGACTGTTTTTGATACAACTTTTGGAAAAAGTTGTAAGCTGAGGATCGGGGGTTCGAATCCTCCCAGGCCCGTAAACTTTTAAGAAAAGTTTAATCAAAATGCACGACCTTCGGTCCTGCTGTTTTTTTCTGCTTAACGAAATTCAATTATTTGATTCTTTTGTGTTTCACTTGTTCAATAAACGTTTTATGGCAGAATTTAACAAAATGTTTTTCGTCTTTTGTTTCAACTGATTTAATTAAAGCATTAAAATAATCAGAAGTCTTTTTTGAAATGTTAAGTAAAGGATAACCAGAATCCTGTAAAACTTTGTTAAAAAGCAGCCTGCAGATTCTTTTGTTTCCATCCTTAAAAGGATGAATTAAATAGATTTTTAGATGCACCAGAGCGGCCAGCTCTAAAGGATAAATATCTTGGTTTCCATTAAACCATTCAAAAAATTCCTTAAATCTCTTTTCAGCATCTTTTGGATTCGGAGGCCTGTACTTTATTTCTTCGCTTTGAAATGTTACTGGATTAAATTTAGCAATAATTCTTTGGTCATCCCTTAACTGTCCAGGACTTTTATCTTCAAAAGAAGACATAATAATCCCATGTAATCTAAGCACATCCTTTTCGTTAATCTTAATTTTTGGCAGAAAATTCAGTCCACTAATCATTGCACTAGAAATAATGACTTTTTTGTCAAAAGTGAATTCTCCTTTTTTCTTTTGGAGAATAGTGAACGCAGTCTGGACATCAGAAAAGTCAACATCAACCCCTTCAGTTCTTAAAGTGGTATAAACAAAATCTATTACTTGTTTTTTATTGAATTCATTCTTCTTTTTTTCACTTAATTTGCTGAATCTTTCAGAAAAACTGGCTTTAATTATTTCGGCTTCAATTATTTCCTTTTCCGAAAGAAAAGAAAACTTAAATTTACTTAATCTTTTCTTATAAAATTTCAGCAAAGCCTTTTCTTCCAGTTCCTTCTCTTTTTTAGCCAGCTCTTTTTTTGAAGGCATTTTTTTGCCTAAATAATTGTACAGTTTTCTGACCTTTTTTCCAATCCTGATCGTCTTCTCTAAATAAAAGTATTCTTTTTCGCTGACTTTTCTTTTAACTACCTTAGCCACAAAAATTTATAACTACAAAAAGTTTAAAAAAAGTAGTTATAATTTATAACTACAATATCGGAAAGAAAAGTAGTTATAATGAATAGTTAATTGAGAATCCTCCCAGGCCCGTAAACTTTTAAGAAAAGTTTAATCAAAATGCACGACCTTCTGTCCGGCTGTTTCGCCGTCGCAGTTCAATTCGCGAGCAACGGCACAGGGCGTTCGCTTTGCTCAGTCCGGCTGTTGCGCCCGCGAGCAACGCGCGCTATCTTCACTTCGTTCGATAGTGCTGTCATACCCTAATTCTTTTTGACTGAAATTATAAAATACTACTTAAAACAATAATAAGAATATGAGAAGAGATACTTTGATTACCTTGGTTGCGTTAATTATTTTTATAGTTTTTTTTATGATTTTTGTTGTAGTGTTTACTTCAGTGGATTAATTATATTTTGTTTTCATTTTTCCCGGATTTTTGGCCAGATTAAAGTGAAAGCAATTATTGCTAATGCAGGAACAAGCAAAAGCAAGATTTCAGGCAGTAAATAAATTAATGGAGTGCCACGCACTAAAATGCCTGTAATTAAACTCATTGCAACAGTTAACGGAAGAACTTCGCTGAACGCTCTGACAAAACTAGGCATAAAAGAAGTTGGCAAAATCATTCCGCTTAAGAAAATTAATGGAACACTAATCAATAAAGAAGACAAGATTGCAGTGGACTGCGTTCTGGTAAAATTAGTTATAAATAATCCAATACAAATAAAAATAAAAGAAATTAAAACCAACACCAAAAACAATTCAAAAAGGTTTCCCAAAGGCACTACTCCGAATCCAATAAAAGCTACAATTAAAATTAATGCTGTTTCAAATAAAGCAAAAACTATTTGTCCTAAAATTTTTCCTAAAATCCAGGTTAAATTCATTGTAGGAGAAAGTTTAGCTCTTAATTCTGCTCCCTGATTTCTCTCTAAAATAGTTGAAATACTAGTCAACAATAAAGCAGTTAACAATAATACTATTGCTATTGCCATCGGAGTAATAACTGAAACTTCAGTTGAAGCATATAATGGTTCTTTGGTTATTTTTAATGGCCTTACAATTGCATCAGGTGAAACAGAACTCAAATTATCCAGTTTAGCTGAAAGCTCCTGCATCTGATTTTTTGTTTTCTTCAAATCAGATAAAATTGATTCTCTTGAAGCTTTTGTTTCTGAAACCATTGACTTGATTTCATTTAAAGTGGATTCCATTGAATTAATTGTGGTTTTAAATGACTGAACACTTTTATTAGCTGAATCCAGTTGAGAGCCAACTTTAGTTAAATCATTTAATGTTTGGCTTAATTTTGTCTGCGTGGTGTCAATATCAATTACTGCTTGATCTAATTCATTTATTGTTTGACTCATTTCATAAATCAATGAATCAATCTGGTTTTCAGCTGAAATAATCTGGTTAATCAGGTAAGCCGGAACACCTAATGAGTTTGCATTGTTTCTGATGCTGGTTAACTGGGTTTTCAATGACTGAAGCTGGTCTCTGTAGCTGACTAATTTGTTTCTTTCGTTTTGGATTTTAGTTTTATAATTAGATAGATTTGACTGAGCTTGATAAATTTCATTTCTTGTATTACTAATAGTGTTTTTTGCGTCAACATAATATGAATCAAATTCATTTAACTGGGATTTCATTGAAGTCAAGTCAATTGCATTAACTTTGTATTCAAGGTTATCTAAAGTGTTTTTAGTGCTTTCCAGTTGATTAATGAAATTCTGTATTGTGTTTATTTCCTGGCTTACAGTTGTTTTAATTGTTTCAATATTATAAATCATTTCCTTTAATATCTGTGTTGCTTTTCTGTAGCTTACTTCGTTTAAAATTGTTTCAGTTACAAACAAAGTGACTTGTGTTTCAAGCAAAGTAGAGTTATCATAAATTAATTCCAGGTCAACTGATTCATCTGTTTTATTTATTTTCCCTACAATAATCCCAATTTTAATATCTCGTTTGTTCATTGCTTCTTCTAATGCAGCTTCTGAACCAAATTGAATTAATTTTATTAAACCTTTTTCTTCTCCTGCTTTTCTTTCATATTGTCTTAGACTTGAAATAAGTTCTTGTGATTGGTCATTGTTTTCTGGAACAAGAATTCCTATTTCAACTTCAGAGAAACCTGTTCCAGTTCCTGTAAAAATATTAACATTCCCAAACGCAATGCCTATTGCAAGAATTGTTATTATTGGAAAAAAGAATATCAACATTAAAGAAATCTTTTGGGTTTTAATTAATTTCAGTTCTTTTAATGCTATTGTAAATAATTTCATTTTATTCTCCTTTTTTTTCTTTTTTCATTTTCTTCATTTTTTTGATAAAATTTTTTTCTAAAAATTTGTTATTCTCCTTTGGCTGCTTTTTTTATTCCTTCAATTTTTCCGGTTAAATTCAAAAACACGTTTTCTAAGTCTGGTTCTTTTATTGTTGTTTTTGTTATAGTAAAACCATTTAATGAAATCAAATTATTTATTTTAGATAAAGCATTCATTTCTTGTTTTCCTTTATACACAATGCTTATTGTTTGTCCTTCAATGTGAACTGATCCTGCTAAAGCTTTCTTTAAGTCTGACTTAATTTTTTCTGTCGGAGGCTTGTCTAATTCAAACTTAAAGTTTTTTTCTCCTCCAAAACTTTCAATTAAATCATAAGGGCTTTTGCATACAACAATTTTTCCTTCTAAAATCAATGCAATTCTGTTGCATAATTCTTGTGCTTCATCCATGTAATGCGTTGTAATAAACAAGGTTTTTTCTTTTTCTTTTAATTCCAGTAATTTTTTCCATAACAATCTTCTCATATCAGGATCTAATCCAACTGTTGGTTCATCCAAAAAAATAAATGACGGGTTATAAATCAAAGAACAGGCTATATTCAGCATTTTTCTGTATCCTCCTGAAAGATGTTCTGCTTTTCTTTTCCTGAAAAAACTTAAGTTCAGCCAACCCAATAAAAAATCAATTCTTTCTTTTAGTTCTTTTCCTTTAATTCCATACAATGACCCAAAAAAAGAAAGGTTTTCTTCTACTGTGAAAAACCTGTAAAATGCGTCTTCCTGCGGAACAAAAGCAACTTTTTTTCTTAACTCCAAGTCTTTTGGATTAAATTTTCCGAAAAAAACTGCTTTGCCTGCATCCTGCGAGCTTAGCCCATTCAAGATTTTAATTAAAGTGCTTTTGCCTGCTCCGTTTGGCCCCAACAAGCCAAAAATTTCTCCTTTAAACACTTCCAAGTCAATGTCAACCAAAACTTTTTGTTTTCCAAAAGCCTTAGAAATATCCTGTGTCTTTAACACTGTCTGGTTGATCATGTTATTAATACTTTAAAACTACTATAAAAACTTATTTACATTCTAAAGCAAATCTTTTACTTTATTAACTTTTTTGCTTCAAGATATTTTGGGTAACATGAATTTAAAGAAAGAAATAGTTTCAGAGCTGTCAAAAATCCTTTCCCTAGAAAAAGAAAAAGTTTTTGATTTGCTTGAAGTTCCTCCATCCAAAGAACTAGGAGATTATTCTTTTCCTTGCTTTAAATTATCAAAAGAATTAAAGAAAGACCCAAAACAAATTGCTTCAGAATTCAAAGAAAAAATTGATTTAAAAAAAATTAGTTTAATTAATTCAACTGAAACTAAAGGCCCTTACTTAAATCTTTTTTTGGATTATTCTTTTTTAGCAAAAAAATTAATCCCTGAAATTTTAAAAGAAAAAGAAAAGTTTGGTTTAACTTCAATTGGAAAAAACAAGAAAGTAATGATAGAGTATTCTTCTCCTAACACAAACAAGCCATTGCATATAGGTCATTTAAGAAATGATTCAATTGGAATGAGTTTAAGTCATTTGTATTCAGTTAATGGGTTTAATGTAATTAAAGCAATTCTGATTAATGACAGGGGAGTGCATATCTGCAAGTCAATGCTTGCATACCAAAAATTTGGTGAAAGAAAAAAACCGGAAAAAAAGTCTGATCATTTTGTCGGAGATTATTATGTTTTATTTAACCAGAAAGCAAAAGAAAATCCTGAATTAGAAAAAGAAGCATTGGAATTGCTTGAAAAATGGGAAAAAAAAGACAAAGAAACCTGGTTGTTATGGAAGAAAATGAATGACTGGAGTGTTAAAGGAATTTTTGAGACTTATAAAAAATTTGGTTCTGAGTTTGATGTAATTTACAGGGAATCAGAGTTATTTGGTGAATCAAAAAAAATAATTGAGTTAGGTTTAACAAAAAAAGTTTTTGTTAAAGACCAGGAACAAAACATTGTGGTTGATTTGGATAAATTTGGTTTAGGAAAAAAAGTTGTGTTAAGAAAAGACGGGACAGCAATTTACTTAACCAATGACCTGATTTTGACTCCTGAAAAGTTCAGAAAGTTTCCTTTGGAAAAAAGTATTTGGGTTGTCGGCTCAGAACAAAACCTTTATTTTAAACAGTTATTTAAATCTCTTGAACTGCTTGGCTTTGACTGGGTCAGCAAATGCCTGCATTACAGTTATGGAATGGTTTTTCTCCCGGAAGGAAAAATGAAGTCAAGAGAAGGAACAGTAGTTGATGCAGATGATTTAATTGAAGAACTAATTGAACTGTCAAAAAAAGAATTAACTAAAAGAAATCCTGAACTAAAAGAAAAAGAATTAAATTTCAGATCAGAAATAATTGGTTTAGGCGCAATAAAATTTTTCCTGCTGAAAACTGATGCAATGAAAGACATTTATTTTAATCCAAAAGAAAGCATTTCATTTGAAGGAGAAACTTCTGTGTTTATTCAATATGCTTTTGCCAGATGCAAAAGTATTTTAAAAAAGACAAGCAAAAAAAAGAAAAACAAAAAATTATTTGAATTCAGGGATTTAACTGAAGAAGAAAAAAACCTGATTTCAAAGCTTTCATTGTTTCCGGAAAAAATTTCTTTTTCTTTTGATTCTTTGTCTCCGCACATTTTATGTCATTATCTTTTGGATTTAACTTCAACGTTTAATGTTTTTTACCAGAACTGCAGGGTAATTGATGAAAAAGAAAAAGCAAGTGATTCAAGGATTGCTTTAGTTGAAAGCACTTCAATTGTTTTAAAAAAAGGATTAAATTTATTAGGAATACAAGTTTTAGATAATATGTGAAAGTGATTTTTTTTATGTCAAAAAAACTGAATTACAATGAAATGCTTGAAAAACTTTTGGATAATTATTATTCTTACAATAAAAAAGAATCAAGTTTTATCAAAAAAGCTTTAAAGATTTCAAAAGAAAGGTTTGCATTGAAAACTGGATTAAAGTTTTTGAATAAAAACTCAAAAGAAGAGTTTGGTTCAGAGTTAATTTCTAAAGCATTCTGGTATTCAAAGAAAAAGCATTTAAAACAAAAAAGAGTTTCAGGAGAACCTTATTTTATTCACCCTTATAACACTGCATTATATTTAACTCAGTTAAAAATGGATGCTCAGTCTATTGCAGCAGCATTGCTTCACGATGTAGTTGAAGACACTGAAACAGCAGTAAAAGAAATTAAAACAGTTTTTGGAAAAGAAGTTGCTTCTTTGGTTGAAAGCTTAACTAAATTAAGGCAGATTGTAACAATAAGCGACAGAAAAGAATACAATGTTGCTTTACAGAAAATATTGCTTGCTACAACAAAAGATGTAAGGGTTTTATTGATTAAACTGGCAGACAAATACCATAATCTTAAAACACTGCAGTTTCTTCCAAAACAAAAACAAATTATGATTGCTTCTCATGCATTAGAATTCTATGTTCCTTTAGCAAAAAAACTTGGTTTGCATGATTTAAAAGATGATTTTGAAGAAATTTGTTTTAAAATAATTAAACCAAAAATTTATGTTAAAATAAGAAACAGGCTGAAAACCAGCACTAAACTAAAAGAAGATGAAATGAATTTAATGATTAAAACACTTGAAAAAAAACTTTCTAAAGCAGAATTAAAAGTTGATTTCACTAAATACAGGAGAACCACTTACAGTACTTTCAAAAAAATGACTCAAAATTTCAAATCCTTTACTGAAGTACAGGATTCAGTTGTTTTAATTGCTTTAACTGATACAAAAGAACAATGCTATGAATTTTTGGGAATCCTGCATAACACTTTTTCTCCTATTCCATTAAAGTTCAGAGACCATATGTCTATTTCTCAGCTTGACTTGTATAAATCAATTCATACTACTGTTTTGGGGCCAAAGCATTCTCCAATCAAAATTTATATCAGAACAAAAGAAATGCAGTCATTGATTAACAAAGGAGTAGCTGAACTGCTTAGAGAATCAGAGATAGATAAAAATGTTTTCAGAAAAAATCTTTCTTTGCTGAATAATTTAATGTCAATTAATATTGATGAACTTTCAACTGAATCTTTTATTGATTCACTTAAAACTGATTATTTGAAAGACAGAATTCTTGTTTTTACTCCTCAAGGAAAAATAACTGAACTTCCAAAAGATGCATCAGTAATTGATTTTGCTTATGCAGTTGATTCAAAAACAGGGGACAGATTAAAGAAAGCCAAAGTAAACGGAAAAAATGTTCCAATATGGCAGAAACTTGGAAACGGAGATTTAGTTGAAGTGATTGCAGGCAAAAATATTAAGGTTTCAAAATTTTGGAATAATTTTGCTATTTCAGCTAAAGCAAGAGAAGAAATTCAAAAACATTTAAGAAGAAAAAAAGAAAAAAAACAAAGAATGCCTTTGGTTTCAATTGAATTCAGGGCTTTTGACAGGGTTGGCTTAATAAAAGATTTTGCTGACGCAATTGTTGAAGCTAATGCAAACATTTTTTCTGCTGAAATAAAATCCAGTTATGAAAGCAGAATTGGAAAAAATTCTTTTACAATTGAATTAAGTGACCCGATAAAACTAGAACAACTAATAAAAAGAATCAAAAAAATCAAAGGAGTAGTAGATGTTAAATCCAGGTTCATCGAATAAAACGTTTCGCCGTTTTAGCACGATGCACGGCATTCGCTGTGCTCAGCCGAGCTGAAATCAATTCATTTAATCATTTTTTCTAATTCTTTTTTGTTTTCTATTTTTCCTCTGGCAAAAAACCTTTTTTTAAAAAAAAGCTTTACCAAAAAAAAGGAACTCTTTGAGTTCAAATTAATTCTAAAAAAGTTTTTTTAGTTTTTCTTTTTCAAAAACTTTTCCTCTGGCAAATTTTTCATTTCCCCCGCCTTTGCCTTTTGCTTTAGAAAAAATTTCCTGCAATGTTTTGTTTGCTTTGTATTTTGATTTAATTCCTTCAATTACCAAAACAGTTTCTTCATTAATTAAAATAAATTCTCCTTCAGGGTTTTCTTTTGCCAGCTTGTCAGCCAAAGAAATAACTGCTTTTTCCGGAACATCATTTAATTCAATAAAATTTCTTCCTTTAGGGTTTTTTACATTAATTTCTTTTTCTGAAAAATTTCCTTTATTTATTTGTTTTCTTAATTGTTTCCATTCATTAATTATTCTTTTATTTGATTCCAGTATTTTTGTTTCAGGGCATCCAAGCAGTTCAGCGGTTTCTTTGATTATTTGTTCTTTTTCCTGAATTAATTTAATTGCATTTAATCCAACAGAATAAGTTATTCTTTCTATTCCGTCTTTGATTCCTTCTCTTTTAATTATTTTAAATAACCCTATTTCTCCGGTGTTTTTAATGTGTGTTCCTCCACAGGCTTCAACATCATATCCTTTAACATTTAATATCCTTAATTTTTTTCCTGGAACTGCTCCTCCTTGATATAATCTGAAACCAAATTTTTGTTCTGCTTTATCTCTTTCCATTTCAAAGTTTTCCACTTCAACGTTTTCCTGTATTATTCTGTTTGCATTAAACTCAATTTTTTTGATTTCTTCAGAAGTAATTCTCTTAAAATGAGTTAAATCCAAATGCGCTTTATTTTCTTCTTTTTTGCTTCCACCCTGCCAGATATGATTTCCTAAAACTTCTCTTGCAGCAGCATTTAATACATGTGCAGCAGTATGATGCTTCATTATGTTATGCCTTCTTTTCCAGTCAATTTTTCCTATTACAGTCATTCCTGTTTTAAATTTATTAATTTTTTCCATTTCATGCATTATTACTCCATGCTGCTGCTGTGTATCCAAAACTTTTATCCCGTTTATTTCTCCAATGTCTCCTACTTGTCCTCCGCCTTCAGGATAAAAAGCAGTTTTATCTAAAATCAAGTAATCATCCATTTTGCCTGAAACTTTTGCCTGAAATTCCTGCATATACCTGTCTTCGTAATATAAAGGAAAAGTTTTTTCAAAGTCAATTCTTATTTCCCGGGTTTTTTCTTTTTCAATTTCATCTTCTTTTGCAATCATCTGGTAAAAGTTTGCCGGAATGATTACCTGAATACCTTTTTTTGCTGCAATTTCTTTAACTGTTTCTGGTGCAATACCATCTGATTCATATAAAGTCATTAATTCGTTTGAGCTTAATTCTTTTTTTTCTTTTTTTGTTTTTTCTATTACTGCACTTAATTTTTTTTCTGCGTTTATTTTGCTTGAATTATATTTTTTTTCTTCTTCTTGTACTATTTCTATTGCAGTTCTAACTCCTAAGCTTATTTCTGAATCAAGTTCAGTTAAATGCAGTGCATGATTTTCAATTATTTTGCCATAATCTAATCCAAACCCAAATTCTTTGTTGAAAGCAAAAACTCTTCTTAAAATCATTCTTAAATTATATCCCCCGCCTGAATTTGACGGGAGCATTCCGTCGTTTGTAGTGTATAAAATGTTTTTCAGATGATCTGCAATAGCATACAGTGCCTGTAATTTTTCTAATTCAGAAAAGAATTTTTTGTCTGCCCCGATTTTTTTTGTAATCAATGTTTTTTGTTTTTCATAATCTTTTATTTCGCTGTCAAGTATTCCTGAAAGCTTGGCGTAATCTGAAAACATTTTTTCATCTACTTTTATTCCGGTTTGTTTTTTCATGTCCTGAATTGCTTTTCCAAAAGTTAATTCATATGAAGTAGGAGAACCATTAGTAAACCATGCAAGCCTTTCTAATCCTGCTCCCATGTCAATTACTTTTGTGTCTAGTTCCCTGAATTTTCCGTTTCCCATGTCCTTGTATTGCATGAAAACAATATTTCCTAATTCAACTCCTTTAGAACAATATTCAATGCATGGTCCAAAAGAACCTCCACCCATCCAGACATCTTCCTGAAAAACCAAGTCTTTTTCTTTTATCCCTAAAACTTTCAAAACATATTCATAATCATATTTTATTGCTTCTTCTTTCCAGTAAAATAATTTATTTTTTTTGTTAAATGCATGCTGGCCAAACATTACAAAACAAGTGTAATGCCTTCCGGTTACCCCAACATTGTTTACGTCTCCAAACCTGATGCTTGTCTGCGGAATAATTAAAGGGTTTGCAGGAGGTTCAATTTCTCCGTTAACCACATAAGGCTGAAAATCAATTATTGATGCATTAGTAAAGTAAAGGTCGTCCCGCCATCTGCTTACAGTTGGATATCTTTTGATTGAAGTATGCCCGTGTTTTGTAAAATAGTTTTCAATTTCTTTCCATGTCTCTACATACTCTAATTTAGTTGTTTTTTGTCCGATGAATTCATATCCAACACAAGTTGAGTCAGCACAAGTTTTTCTTGAATGATCAACAGTCCAAAAATTTCTTCCGCAACTCTTGCATTGCTTTCTTTCAAAACCTTTTTCTTTAAAGAATTTTAAGTCATAATGTGTTTTCCAGTCCTTTGAAAACTTTTCTCTTAATTCTTTTTTTGATACACTCATTTTCTCGCCTGAATTATATTAAGAAGAAGTACAAGTAATTAAATTTATTGGTTTTCTAACTAAAATCCAGTGAAGAATATGCTTTCATTTGCTTTTTTTTAAGCGCCATTTTTTGTTTGATTCTTTTAAATGAATTTTTTTTAGCTTTTTCAAGGACTTCAGGTTTTTTGCCCGCTATTTTAATCAAGTTTATTTCTCCATCAATTGTTCTTTGTAGAGCTGCATATAAAGGATCTTTTCTTAGAAGTATTCTGCTTGTTCTGCCTTTTTTTTGTTTTCTTGATTTAACCCTGTTTGATGTATTTTGTCTAACTCTTTTTGGCGTCATGAAATAACTAGTTGTTTTAAGTAATTAAATTTATTGGTTTTCCAAGTTGCTTTGGAAGGGAACGCATTATCTTCGCTTCGCTCGATAAAGCAGTATAGTTTATTTAAAATCAGTTTTTGTTCAACCTTTTTGAAAAAAAGGTTGCTTTTTTGATACAACTTTTTGTAAAAAACAGCGGGACTGAGCGCAACGAATGCCACGCATTTTGATACAACTTTTCAGCTGAAGGCATTTTTTTGAGTTTTTTGGTAAAGCTTTTTTTCTAAAAAAGGTTTTTGGGGTTGTGGAGAGTAAGCCGCTTTTTGTTTCAACCTTTTAGCAAAAGGTTGACGAAAATTTTCGCCAGCCTTTTTTCAAAAGGCTGTTGCCGGCATTCACCTAAGCGTCTTAAAGACTTGCACTCCCAGAACTTATTTCAGTTCTGTTTAACCCAAAGCACGTTTCATCCTTTTTCAAAAAATCTCACAATTGGTCATAGTAATTTTTGGAAAGGTATCGTTTCTGCTCTTTGGGAAACCTTCTCAGGTTTGTTTTTTGGGAATGAGTGAGCGGACTTTCCTCAGCGCCACAACGCCTGCTCGCGTTGGTAGAGCGTCCAGCATAAAGCTGGACTGCCTTACTTTGCTTACAGACAATGGTACCGTCAGCCGGTCTTCCACTACCCTATATAATAATACAAAAAGCGGTTTTTAAGAGTATTTTTTTAGGTTTTTGAGGTAAATTCCTAACAAAAGAAAAGATTTTTAAAGCACAAACACGTTTAAAATAATAGAACAAAAAATACTTTTATGTATAATCTTTGAGGTGAATAAATGAAGAAATTAATTTTAATTAGTTTAATTTTACCAGTATTATTTTTTGCTGGTTGTATTGGTCCAGGGCCAGTTCCTGAACCGCATGATGAATATCCAATTAGTTTTAATGTGTTTCAGGAAGGAATTGAATCAGGAGTAACTGAAAAAACTTATTTTGTTATTAATAATGAAAACGAAATGAATGAATTATATCAAAAAATTCATAATTACACTAAAATGAATTATGATGTTCCTGAAGTTGATTTCTCTAAATACACTTTAATTGCAGTTTTTATGGGAGAACAACCTTCAAAAGATTATGAACTTAAAGTTGACAGAGTAATGGGTTTAACTGGAATAAAAAAATACATTAATGTTTATGTTCAGGAAAGAGTTCCCCAAGGAAACCTTGTTGTTGAATATAATTCAGTTCAGCCATTTGAAATAATTCAGATAAAGAAAACTGATTTAGATATAGAAGTTATCAGAAAAACAATTGAAGTAATTCCTGGTCACACAGAAGAACAAATAGATTTTTCTGTAGTTGAAAAAGAAATCAGATCAGGAATCACTGAAAGAAAAGAAATTGTAGTTAATAATTTAGATGAATGGGAAAATCTTTACAGTGAAATTCGGTCATGGCAATGCTTTCAAGAAGAAGGAGTTGAATGTGCTCCAATGGTTTTGCCTTTCATTGACTTTGACAGATACACTGTGATT
The DNA here is from genome assembly GCA_002763225.1 of Candidatus Diapherotrites archaeon CG10_big_fil_rev_8_21_14_0_10_31_34. Taxonomy (GTDB): domain Archaea; phylum Iainarchaeota; class Iainarchaeia; order Iainarchaeales; family 1-14-0-10-31-34; genus 1-14-0-10-31-34. Next base: position 836 of record PFAI01000004.1, on the reverse strand, counting down.
GGAGTGTTTGCAGGAGAAAAAATGAATGGAAACTATGGAGTTGAAATAAACAAAATTGTGAGAACAAAAAGCGGGTTCATAGTTTATGTTCAGGAAACATACAATAAACCAGCTCCTGGAACAGGAGCGATTCAAGTTACAGTTCAACCATATGAATTAGTTAAAATAAAGAAAACTGATTTACCAGTTGACTTTGAATGGAAAGAAATAATTATTATTCCGGTTGAAAAGAAATAAATTAATCAGAAGGATTTTTTTCCTTTTTTTTTCCTTTTTTTCTCTTTTTTTCTCTTTTTTTTGTTTTTTTAATTTTTAGCTTAATTCCTTTGAATTCAGTTAGCTTTTTTAACTCTCAGCTATTATTAATCAGTAAACAGTTATTTTATTTAAATTAATTTTTGAGGTGGAATTAAATGAAAAATTTAATAATAATAGGATTAGTTTTTTCTGTTTTACTTTTTGCTGGATGTACAGGGCCTTTGCCTCCTCCAACAGAAAAAACAGGAAAACTAATGTTAAGCATTACAGACAAAAAAGTTGATGGATTAGAATCATTATATGTTACTATTTCTTCTGTTGAATTGCATATGGCAGCTCAAGAACAAGAACAAAACCAGAATGCAGATGTAAACTCTGACACAAATCAGGAACAAGAACAAAATGAAAACGCTGGCTGGATTTTGTTTTCTTCAGAAGAAAAAACTTTTGATATTATGTCTTTGGATTCAACTCAAGGACTAAAAGACTTGTTAGGAGAAAAAACACTTGAAACAGGAAAATACACTCAAATCCGTTTTACAGTAAAAGAAGTCAAAGCAGTAATCAACGGAGAAACA
>PFAI01000045.1:13719-21039 GCA_002763225.1 Candidatus Diapherotrites archaeon CG10_big_fil_rev_8_21_14_0_10_31_34 | reverse complement strand
AGTTCCTGATTCATTTCCTTATACAATTCAATGGGAAGCAAATGATGCTGAAGATACTTTGAAATATGATATTAGGGTAATAGAAGCTGGAAATCCTATTCCTTATGATTCAGCTTCAGGTCTTGTAGTGCCTTCTTATCAGACAACAATTTCTGATTTTAATAAATTTACCTTTGAAGTAGATATAATTGAAGATCCTCCAGGAACAAATACAACTACAATTTACAGTGAAACAGTTTTTGTTAAAGAACAAAATTTCAGCACTTTATCAATTGAAGACTTAAATGTTTTTCCTGAATCCCTTCAAGGAAACGAAAAAATTTATGCCAGTGTTACTGTCAGAAACAATTCTCCTGACACAGTAGATATTAATGCTTTATTTAATTTTTTTGATTTTCCCGGAGAACAATATGCTTTTCCTGGTTGTCCTACTTGCGCGCAAGCAAATGTTCCTCCTTTCTCTAAAGCAACTTTATATATTTCTACTTCTACAGAAACAGGTCATGTTCTTTCAGTTGATCCAGGGGATTATAATATTCATATTGTAATTCAAGAAAGACTTGTTGGAAGCACTGCTATACGAAATGAAATTCAGTCTTTTGGGCATTTTGTTGGGTTATACCCAACCAAACCTGTTTCAGTTCCAGAAACAAATTTCATTTCAGTTATACTGGTTTCTTTGGTGGTAATTTTGATTACAACAAAGAAAAGAAATAATAAATAAATTTTCTTTTTTTTAAATTAATTCTTTTATTTTTTTACTTCTTTTTTTTATTTTTTGAATTAATTTTTTTTAACTCATTTTTTCAATTAGTTTTTCTTTTAGTTCTTTATCTTGTTCTCCGGTTAAAATAAAATCAAATTCTTTGAATAATTCTTTTGCTTTATCTATTTGTTCTTTTGAAGCCAAATCCTCTTTATTTAATGCAACAATGATTTTTTTCTCCAGTTTCTTCATTTCATCTAATAGTTTTTTTTGTTCTTCAAGAGAAAAACTTGCTTCACTTAAATCAATTACAAACAAAATTATTCCTTCAAGATTAGTTAATGCATTAACTGCTTTTCTTTCAATTAAATTTCTTTCTTCTTCTTTTCTGTCCAATAATCCAGGAGTATCAATTACCTGAACTTCTTTGTATTTATCAGTAAAATAACCTAACTCGATTTTTTTTGTGGTAAATGGGTAGGCTGCAATTTCTGGTTCACTTCCGGTAACTCTCTTCAAAAGAGTTGTTTTCCCTGAATTAGGAAAACCTGCAACAATAACTGAAGGAATTAATTTGATTTCAGGAATTTCTCTTAACTTTTTTCCGATTTCATTTAGTTTTTCTACTGACCTAAGCACATCTTTTTTCAGTGAAAGAACTCTGCCGTAAAAAATTCTTCTGACTGCTTCAGGTTTATCGCTTCTCTTAATTGAAGCCAAATTCTTTTTTTTCAGGGTTTTAATCACAGTATTTAATTTGTATAAATAACCTAACTCTCTTTTGAATTCCTTTAACTGAATAAGGGAAGCAAGAGATTCTTTTTGGAATTGGTCTAATTCTGATACAACAGGAAAAGAGGTTATGTATATGTCTAGTTTGTTTATGATATATTCCCCCATTAAATTTATTCTTGCTTTTTCTTTTGAGTAAATCATTTTATTTTTGTTTCTTATCCCTGAAATTTTGCTTGCTTCTTTTCTTGCATAACCCATTGCGTCTTCAAATAAATTTTTTGCGTCAAGGTATTTTGGTTTTTTTATCTTTATTGTTTTCATTTTTTTCACGATTAATATTTAAATTTCCTTTCATAGTTTTTGTGGTCAAACCATTCAATCAAAACTGAAACTATTTCAACTTCATTTCCTTTTATTGTGTATAAAAGCCTCCAGGCATTAGGTAAATCATATTTTCTTAAGTTATTTATTCTGTATTTTTTTATGTATTCTTTTGGCCAAAGCTTTGACGGAATTCTTATTCCTGCAAAAGGATTTGATTTTAAGTCTTCTATTGCTCTTTGAAGAAATCTGAATAATTGTTTGTCTTCGTTTTTTCCTTTTTCTAAATCATTAAATGCTTTTTTTATTGAAGGTTCTGCAAAACCTATTCTTTTTATTCTCTGCTCTTTCATTTGACCAGCAGCCCTTTCTTTTTTAGTTCTTGAATTCCTTTTGGGTCCCAGATCCAGATTATGTGTTTATCTTCTTCAATAAAGATTTTTCCTGAGTATTCTAAATAATCAAGTGCAGCTAAATATGTCTGCCACATTGCTTTTTTCGGAAGTTTTTTCCAGATTTCTCTTACAGTTAAATCTCCTTTGGCTTTTCTTATTGTTTCTTCAATCATCAGCAATGTGTCAAGCCTTGGAAACCTCATTACTTCTTTTTTAAATATTTGCAGTTCTGCCTGCATCAAATCACCATATATCAATTGATATACAAATCTATTTAATCTTTTCTATTTGCTGGTTTTTTTATCTTTATTGTTTTCATTTTCTTCCCTTTTTATTATTTTGTTTTAATTAACTTTAAGCCTTTCTTCATAAATGCTTTTTTATTCTTTTCTCAAGCTAATTGTTTAACTTTTAACTTTTATAAGTGATTTAATGGAGTTATATTCTGGTAATTATAAATTATATTTGGTTGTTCCTTTAATCTTAACCTTGCTTTTTGCTTTTATTGTAGGGGTTTATCCTGGGGTAACACAGGGAATTGACTTAAAAGGCGGCACTCAGATAATCCTTCGTGCAGACAAGCCTGTTGATTCAGTTAAATTAAAAGAGTTATTGGATGCAAGATTTCAGTTTACTGAATTGTCAATTAATTCAATTTCTTCTCCTGTGACTAATGGAGTAACAATCCAGTTTTCTGAAGAAACAACTTTGAGCCAGTCAAAACAAGAATTAGATTTGGCTAAATCTTTATTGGATTCAGACCTTTCTCAGGCTGAAATTCATGCAATAAATTCAATTAATTTTTCTTCTGCTTTTTTTGAGCCTTCAGGTTATGCTGATTTAACCGGAAAAGATTTAATTGAAAAAGCAGATGAAATTTATTCTAAAGCAAAAGATTCAATGAATCAGGAAATAAAAAACATTATTTCATCTAATTTTGGTTTAAATCCAGATTTTTCTTTTTCAACGAAAGAAGTTCCTCCTGTTCTTGGACAGACTTTCTGGGATAATGCTTTGTTTGTCAGCATTCTTGCTTTAATTGGAATTGTTTTAGTTATTTTTTTGTTTTTCAGGGAAGTAATTCCTTCTGTTGCAGTAATTTATGCAGGAATATTTGATGTTTTAACTGCGCTTGCTTTAATGTCTTTAACTGGAATTGCTTTAAGCCTTAATTCAATTCCTGCACTGCTTTTGTTAATTGGTTATAGTGTTGACACAGACATTTTGCTTACAACAAGATTATTGAAAAGAAAAGATAAAACTCCTAGAAAGAGAGTAATTGATTCAATGAAAACAGGTTTAACCATGACTTTTACTACTTTGGCTGCTGTATTAGTGATGCTTGTTTTGTCTTTCATATATCAGATTGATGTAATGTTTAATATTGCTGCAGTAATCTTATTTGGTTTGCTTGGAGACTTAATTGTTACTTGGATGATGAATGCCCCAATTCTTTTATGGTATGTTGAAAGGAAGGGGAAAGCATGAGAGAGTTATTTAAAAACTGGAAAATTCTTTTGCTGTTATTTTTCTTATTTATTTCCTTGCTTTCAGTTTCATTTAATGGATTAAAATATGGAATTGATTTTAACGGAGGAACTCAATTTCAGATTCATTTAGAAAAGCCTTTGCAAAACCCTGAAGAAATTGCTCAGGTTATTTCAATTCTTTCAAGAAGACTGGATTGGACTGGCTTAAAAGACACTAAAGTAACTGCCTGGGGTGACCAGTTTATTATTGCTCAGGTAGCTGAAACTGATCCTGCTCAAGTTGAAAGAATTGAATTATTATTAAAAAAACAGGGAAAATTTGAAGCAACATTAGAAGGCAAAACCGTTTTTTCCGGCAATGACATAGTTCATATTTACAAGGATTCTCAAAAAGGTTATGGGGTTTTAACGCAAGCAGACGGATTTGAATGGAGACTTCCTTTTATGTTAAGTGAGGAAGGTGCAGAAAAATTCACTGAAATGACTTTTCATAAATGCACTATTGCTGGTTTTGATCAGGGAACCGGAAGAACTTATGACTGCGAAAAAACATATTTTTTCATTGACAGGCCTGATGCAGTAATTTTAATGCCCAGAGAAATTCATTCTAAAGACAAGGATTCATTGTTATTGGGTAATTTAGTTGAAAATATTCCTAAGGGAACTGAAATAAATGAATTGCTTTTAAATGCCCAGACTCCATTAGTTTTATCTGACTCAAATTTTTCTGTTTTAGATTCAAATGAATTAATTCAGTTTTCTTCAGAATATGAAAACATTATTGTTCCAAAAGACGTTTACACTGAAGAATTATTGCAGGATTTAAATGCATTAGGCTTTAAAGTTTTGGAAATCCCTTTGGAAGAAAACATTCCTTGGGTTTGGACTGCAACCGGTGCAAAAGAAATTATTTCTTTAAGCGAAGATGTAACAAATATGCAGCCTTTTGTTGAAGATTTAAAGGATGCAAAAACTTATTCTGAATTAGTTATCAGAGGTTTTGGTTCAGATGAAAAAGATGCATTAGAAAAACTTTCAAATCTTGCAATCCTTTTAGAGTCTGGTTCTCTTCCAATTGGAGTTGAATCAATCGGAAAAGAAACTATTTCCCCTAATTTAGGAGAAGAATTCCTTAATGTTGTTTCTTTAATGGGTTTAATTGCATTATTTATTGTTGTATTAGTTTTATTTATTCGATACAGGGAACCAAAATTAATTATTCCAATGGCTTTTACTGTTTTTGCTGAAGTAGTAATTATTCTGGGTTTTGCTTCTTTTATTAAATGGAATCTGGATTTGGCTTCTTTAGCAGGAATTATTGCCGCAGTTGGAACAGGAGTAGACGACCAGATAGTTATTTCAGATGAATTACTGAGAAAAGAAGCAGATTATGATACTTCTTCTGTTAACAGAGTTAAAAGAGCTTTCTTTATTATTTTTGCAGCAGCAGCAACTTCTTTGGTTACAATGGCTCCAATTATTTTGTTTGGTTTTGGCTTGGGAAAACTAGTTGGTTTTGCAATAACCACTATTGTCGGAGTGTTAGTTGGAGTATTTATTACTCGACCTGCTTTTGGTGAACTAGCAAAATACTTGTTAGGAAAAGGAAAATAGTTTTTGATTGCAGTAAAAAAATGGTTTAAAGCAGTTCATTAAATTCTTTTACTTTTGTAATCCTTTTTGTGAAGTAATACCATAACCCGATAATAAATATTGCTGTTGTCATCCAAGAAATTTCGTGTAATACTTCAATTAAATCTTCGCCGAAATTTATTCCTGTCCATAAAACAAAATAAATTCTTAAAAGATTTAAGACAAACATTATACTGCCTGCTAAAACAAATATTTGGATTTTCTTTTTCATTTCAGGTTTGGTTAAAGAAAAAATTATTGCTGCAAGAATGCTTAAACTGATTAATCCTGTGCAGGAAGGATTAATTAAAATCTGTTTTTGATTTAAATAAATCAAATTATCCTGTAAAGGCAGTTCAAAAAAGCCTGCCTGAAGAAATGCAATCCAGTTCTGCAGAAACAAAACAGGAATACTCCAGACTAAAAAATGAAGCACAAAAAAAATTACTCCGAATTTAATCAGAAAAAGAATTGTTTTGTTTTTTTGCATTTCTTTTAATTGCATTTTATCACATTGTTTTTTTAATTTTGTTTTACTGAATTATTTTTTTAATTGCATTTTACCATGGAACTTTTTTTAGTTTGAATTTAAATGCAATAAAGTTTGCTGTTTTATGCGCAAACAAAGTTATAACTGAAATCAGAAAAACCAATTGAATTGAAATATTATATGCTATACTTCCTAAAAGTAATCCAACAAAAACAAAGTCTAACTGGTCTAAAAGAAAAACAGGTTTTCCTCTTTCAACTCCTGCTCTTCTTTTAATAAAGCTTCCAATTATGTCTCCTAAAATTGCTCCAACTGATAATAATGCTCCGTAATACAGGTAATTTGGGATTATAGGGACATTCCCCTGAAAAAAATAGTTTACTATTATTACTGCAATTATTCCTGTTAAAATCCCAAAAAAAGTTCCTTTGATTGTTTTTCCTTCTCCAAACAATGGTTTTTTATCCAAAAACTTTGAATTAAAATCAATCGGAGTTTTTCCTCCTAAAAGCATTGCAGTTGAATTAGCTATATATAATGGAATTAAAATTAAAATTATTTCTGTAGCCAACAAAACATAATCCATTAAATCAACTTTTTTTGCCTGTAATCAATAATTTTTTTGTCTATAAATAATAAGTGTTTTTGATTTATTAATCTTGTCATTTTTGATTAATCTTGTTTTTTTTAATTTAATTCCTTTTTTTTATTTTAATTGTTTTTGTTGTTTTTGATTTAATTCCTTTTTTCTTTTTTCATTTATTGATTTTGCGGTTTTTTTTGATTCAATTCCTTTTTATTCTTTTTCAGCTAACTTCTTTTTATGAAAAAGCTTTTATTGTTTATTGGTTTAGGATTAATTTTTTTGGTTTTCTTAGCAGTATTTCTTTCTGTTGTTTTTTCTTCCAGTTTTTCTTCTGGAGAAATAGCAGTTATTCCAATTAAAGGAACTATTGCTTCTTCTTCTGATTCTTTTTCTGATTCAATGAGTTCATCTTTTATTTCAGAAAAAATCAGGGAAGCTGATGCAGATCCTTTTATTAAAGCAATTTTTTTGGATATTGATTCCGGAGGAGGTTCAGTTGTTGCAACAAAAGAAATAGTTTATGCTGTAAGAGAAGCAAAAAAACCTGTTATAGCTTATATTGGTGAAGTTGGCGCTTCAGGAGCATATTATATTGCTGCAGCATCAGATTTTATTGTTGCAGATGATGACTCTTTAACCGGAAGCATTGGAGTAATAAGTACTTCAGCAAACATTGAAGGTTTAATGGAAAAACTTGGAATTAAAATGCAGGTATTAAAAGAAGGAGAATTCAAGGACATGGGCTCTCCTTATAAAGAATTAACTTTTGATGAAGAACAGATTTTAAATGAAATTCTTCTTCAGGCTTCAGCTAACTTTAAGCAGGACATTCTGGATTTCAGAAAAGACAGGCTTACCGAAAAAGACTTTTATTCTGTTGCTGACGGCAGAATTTTTTCCGGAAAAAAGGCTTTGGAATTAGGTTTAATTGATTTAACCGGAAGCAGACAGCAGGCAATAAAAAA
>PFAI01000045.1:0-13703 GCA_002763225.1 Candidatus Diapherotrites archaeon CG10_big_fil_rev_8_21_14_0_10_31_34 | reverse complement strand
CTCAGCCTGAAACAGATTTGCTTTCTTTAATGGCTAAAACAGGTTATTCTTTTGGAACAGGATTTATTTCTGCTGTAAAAGCAAATCAACCAGAAGTAAGTTTACAGGCAAAATAAAAAGCATTTAATTAAATATTTCTATTCCCTAATTCTTTTATGAAAAAATTTAAGCAAGCTAGAAGAGTTCTTAAACCGACTTTAAAAAGAGAAATAGCTGCTTTAAAGAGCATAGCAAATTACAAGAAACCTGAAAGAGTTGTAGTGCATTTAGGAAATGTAGGGGATATAAGTTCTTCTGGTTTTGCAGCTAAAACAGATTCTTATTCAAGTAGATTTCCTGAAACCAAATTTATTGGAATTGATTCTTCTTTTCTTTCTCTTAAATCTAAAAGAAATAACTGGCAGCAAATGAAAACAACTTTTAATGCCGGATTAAGAAAATTAAAAGATAATTCAGTTGATATAATTAGTTCTGAATTAGCTTTAGGTTATTATGATTCAAAAACTACTGAAACAACTAATGCTGGGCAAGGAAATTTTAAAAGGTATACTAAAACTACAATTAATACTGCTTTTAAAAAACTCAAACCAAATGGAAAATTACAGCTTGCTGTAACTGGAAGTGTTGTTTTAAATGTTCTTGAAGCATTAAAAAAAGCCGGGTTTCAAGAAAAAAAGGCGGTAATGTATGAGCTTTCTGGAAGCGAGCTTAATAGGACTTTTTGGTTTAAAGAGCATAAAAAGATTCCAATTTATCAAATAATTGTAGTAAAATAATTTTTTATAAAGTGACTATTACTGCAAAAACCACTGCAATTAGAGTTGAAATCAAGTTGACATAAGTGTTTGAAAGCTTTCCTTTTCTTTCAAATAATGCTCCTAAAATGCTGTCAATAAATGTTCCGATTAATCCTGCTAAAAGAATTATTCCGGCAAAAAACACGCTTGAATACAATAAATAATGCATTGAAGCAATTAATCCTGCTCCAATTAAAGCAGAAATACATCCTAAAACAGTTATTCCTCCGTCTGTTCCTGTTTCAACTTCCTTGAAAGTAGTTATAAGTAAAGGCTTTTTTGTTGAAAGCATTCCGACTTCAGAGCTTAATGTATCAGCTAATGCAGCTGAAATTCCAGCAAAAAACCCTATTGGAAAATTTAGTGCTAAAGCAATTACTGCTGCAAGAGAATTCCCTAATACATTTCCTGTAGATCTTTTTTCATGTTCTTTTAATGTTTTTTTAACTCTATATCTTGTGCCTAGTTCTCCGATAAAGAAAAAGTATGCAATAAACAAAAAAGCCGTTAAACCGCCAACTACATTTAACTGCCCTAAAAAAATTGTAATTAAACCAATTAGTATTCCAATTAAAATTCCTTTTCTGTCAAAGCTTTTTTTTTTAACTGAAATAAAAATAAAGAAAGCCATTACAATTAATATAATTAGTATTTCGCTGAAGCTTAACACTTTTATTTACCTTCAATTAACTTTGTTTTGATTACTTCAACTCTTCTGATTACTCCGATTTTTTTTGCGTCATTCTGGATTTTTATTGCAATGTTTCCAAAAACCATTTCATTTACAAAATCATCAAAGTCTCTTTTCTTTGAAGCATAATCAATTTTTTCCACCATTATTTTTCTTACTGCTGTTTCTTTTAGTTTAGTTAATTTTTTTCCTGTAATAACAATTGTTTTAACTCTTGCTTTTTCTCCTTCTTTTAACTGAACTACTTGGTTTGTTTCCATTTTGCTTATTCTTCTTCTGATAACTCTCTTCAAAAAATTTGAGTTAATTTCGTGGCCTGTTAATTTAGTAAAAGCTTTTAGTCCTTGAACATCTTTTATTTTAAAAAACAAAGTTATATGCTGTTTTTTTGGGTTTCCGGTTAATTCTCTTGCATTAACTTTTATTATTCTTCCAATTAATGTTTCAGGTTTTTCTGCAACTGTTTCTCCTACTTCTTTCTGGTCAAATAGTTTTGGTGCAAAAATAGTAAACCATTTTTTTTTCTTCCATTTGTCGGTTGTCCTTCTTGTATCAGTTTTTCTTATTTTTGGTTTTTCTGTTTTTTGTTCTTTTTTTGCCATAATATCATCCTTGCATTTCCTGAATCATTTTTTCTCCTGTTTCCAGTAATTTTTTTAGTCCTTTTCCTTTTTCTTCTTTTTTATAGTTTTTTGCTTTGATTTTAATTGAATAATTCACTATTTCACCAATAGTTCTGCTTTTTCTTCTGAATATCTCCAGCCTTCTGGAATCAGTTTTTTATTTGAATAATATTTTGTCAGTCTTCTAATCTTTGAAACAGTTAATTGATAGCCTCTTAAAGCAGTTTTATCGTGTTTATTGCTGTTATAATGTTTTTTTTCTTTAACTGATTTTCTGATTAAATTCAGTAATTCTCTTGGAAAATCAGTTTTTAATCCTGAGCCACTAATTATTTTTTCAATCTTTTTTTTGGTTGCGGTTTTAACTGATGGAACAGCATATTGGTCTCTTAAAATTGTTCCAATTTCTGAAGCAGTTAACCCTTTATGAGCTAACTCAATTACTTTTTCTTCTATTTCTTTTGGTTTTAAGTCAACCCATTCAGGATGAACTTTTTTTGATGGTCTCGTTGAACCGCTTTTTCCTTTGCTTTTTCCATGCATTCTAGCCAAAAAAATCTACTCCTATACTTTATAATTTTAATAAACACAAAATAATTGCATTAAAAATAGCATTAAATCAAATGCTTGTATTCATTATTTTGTGAAACATTAGGTTTTTATAGCTTTTTTTCTCCTTGTTTGGCTATAAATATCTTCCTCTTTTTTCCACTGCTTTAATCCGGTTAATAACTTCTTTGAATTTAACGCTTTTTTGGTATCCTTTTTCAATCCAATTCCATTCTTTTTTTTTCTCTGGATAACCGGATAAAAAAGTTCTCTTAAATCCAAGCAAGTCAACTGCAAAATCCTCTGCTTTATTTGAGTTAAACCCTAATCCAAAATCAATGAAATAAAACTTTTTTTCTCCAAACAAAATATTATTGGTTGTTAAATCTCCGTGCACAATCTGGTTTTCATGAAGCAGTGAAATTTCTTTTCCAAGTAATTCAAAATCTTTTTTGTTCATTTTATTTATTTTTTCTTTCATTTTTTTTTCTTTAATAAATTCCATTAAAATAATTCCTTTTTCTTTGTTTACTTCAAATAAAACAGGAGTTCTTATTCCTGCTAGTTTTGCTTTATGCAAAAGATTTACTTCATCTCTTGTTCTGTTTTTTCTGATTTTGTCATCTAATTTTTTTGTTCTGTATTTTTTTGGCGTCCTGTTTTTTTCTATTGCTTTTCCTCCAAAAAATTCAGTCAAAAAAGTTTTTGCTTCTGCTCCCTCAAAAATAAGTTTTTTCATTAATTAATTAACTAAAAGAATTTTTTTAACAACTTCCTTTTTCATCTTTTAGTTCCCTGAAAGACAAAATCACTGAAGAAGTAGTATCTAATACATTTTCATTCCATTCTGTTGTTTTTTCTGCAAAAGAAGAGTATTTATCTGCATATTCTTGAATTGAATTTCTTGCTGATTCAGCTGAACTAATAACTGAATCCATTGCTTCAACTTGCCCCTGACAACTGACTGCTTCCTGCACTTCAATTAATTTTAACTGCATCAAAACCAGTTCTTTTCTTGTTTTAACTAACAGTATTAATGCTTTTGCATCATTATTCTGGTTTTTTTCGCTGAATTCTTTTTCTAAATTAGTTAACCCGATATTATATTCTTTGAGTTCTTCTGATTGCAATGGAATCAAATAATCTCCTGTAAACTCTTTGTCTAAACCTTTTATTTTTTCCATTCCTTTTTCAAAAGAAACAGTATCAAATGCATGTTCAACATAAACAAAATAAAACAAGATTAATGCAGCAAGCAACACTAACAACAATTTACTTTTGTTATTCATTTTTTCACTCAAATATAGTATTTTTTCTTCTTTTTAAGCTTTTTTCTAATCTCCTGTATTCTGGAATAAAAGTTTGCTGTAATGCTTGAAATCATGTGGCTGATTAAAAGAATGTAAACAGTTTCTTTTTCAAAGAACTGAATTAAATAAATTTGGTTTGCAATAAAATACAATGAAACAAAAATTATTCCTGAAAGCAAAACCTTTTTTTTAGTTAATTTAATATAATGAAATATTGGAGTATCTTCAACTATTGATAACCCTAATGGAATTCCCATTATCATTACAAGAAAAAAAGTATAGCCCCAGTCAGTTAAAACCAAAAACAAGAATGGAATTGAAAACAAGAAAGTTATTTGCTTAAATCTTTCAGTTAACTCTTTTGGTTTGCTTTTATTCCAGTTAACAAAATTTTCTAAAAGCAAAACAAAAACAGTCATTGAAGTAATCATTAAAATAAAATAAATTCTTGCTGTCAAAGTGTTATACAAAGGTCTTTCATCTAACAGCAAAAAATAAGTTAAAATTATTATTAATGCAAACAAAATAAATGCAATCCAAAACTTTATTCGTAAATTTTTTGGAATCATGTTATACTGATTGTTTTTGAATTATTTAATCTTATTTAAAAAAAGTTAAGTTTATTAAAAAGCAATTCTCTAATTGTTATATGCCTGGAAACAAAATTAAGTCTGTCAGAAAAATTAGGGGTATTAGAAAAGCATCACATTATACAAATCGTAATACTGCAATCCAAGAACTAATTCATGCAAAAAAAACTCTTGATAATCCTATTGCTCCAATAAAAGAAAGACTAAAAGTAATTAATTTAATTAAAACAACTAAAAGCTTTGCAGTTAAAAAGCGTTTTTTTCAGTCATTGTTTTTTCTTCTGGCTTCAGAAAAAGACCATAGATTAAGGCTTGCTGCAGCTGAAGCAGTATTAAAAATGAGGCTTTCAGGTTCTTTTAGAATAGTAGCTAATTTAGCTTTAAAAGAAGCAAAAAAAGAATCTTTTTTGAAAGACACTCTTGCAGAACAAGTAATTTACCAGGCAAAAAACTCAATTGATGCTCTTTCTTTAATTAAACTAATTAAAGAATATCCAAAAGAAGAAATTAAATTAATGGCAGCAGAACATTTGCTTTTTATTGCAAGTCCGGAACAAAAAGAAAAAATACTAAAAATTATAAATTCAGTTAATAAAACCAAATTTTACTCAAGCCAATGGAATGTTTTAATTCAAGATATGCAAGGAACAATTAATTCTTTTAAAGTAGGTCGAACAAGTAAAAAATAATTTTTATTATTTATTTTTTCAGTATTTTTTTGAATTTCTTGAATAACCCGTTTTCTGTTTTTCCTTCTATTTCTCTTAGTTCTTCAAATACTTCTTTTTGTTTTTTTGACATTTTTTCTGGGGTTCTTACAATGACTTTAATGTATTCGTCTCCATAGCCTCCGTTTTCAATGTCTTTTATTCCTTTGTCTTTTAATCTGAAAATTGTTCCTGTTTGAGTTCCTGAAGGAATCTTTAATTCAGCTTTTCCTTTTAAAGTCGGAACTTCAATTTCTCCTCCTAAAGCTGCAACAGAAAAATTGATTGGCACTTCTCCGTAAACATCTGCTTCATCTCTTTTAAAGAATTCATGCGGTTCAATAAAAATAACTACATATAAGTCTCCGTTTCCTGCATCCCTTTCTCCTGCATTTCCTTCTCCGGCTAATCTCAAGTATGCCCCGTTTTGTATTCCTTCCGGAATCTGAACCATTATTTTCCTGCCTTTTTTTATTCTTCCATTCCCATTGCATTTAGTGCAGGGATTTTTAACTGTTTTTCCTTCTCCTCTGCATTTCCTGCAAGTTGTTTGAGTAGTAAAAGTTCCAAAAGGAGTTCTTTGTGCGCTGGTCTGCATTCCTGTTCCATTGCATTGACTGCAATTAACTAATCCGTCTTTTTCTTCTGAGCCGGTTCCACTGCATTTATCACAGCTTTCAACTCTGTCTAATTCAATTTCTTTTTTTATTCCAAAAACAGCTTCTTCAAACCCGATATTTAAATCAAATCTTAAGTCAACTCCTTTTCTTGGCCTTCTTTTTTGTTTGGCTCTTGAACCAAAAACATCTCCAAACCCAAAAGAATTAAATAAGTCGTCAAAATCAAATCCTGTTCCTTTTCCGGAAAAATCAAATCCTGAAAACCCTTCTGAACTAAATCCTTGAAATCCCTGAAACCCTTCTGCTGCATGACCAAACTGGTCATAATTTTGTTTTTTTTGCGGGTCAATTAAAACAGAATAAGCTTCTAATACTTCCTTGAATTTTTCTTCTGCATGTTCTTCTTTAGAAATATCTGGATGAAATTTTTTTGCTAATCTTTTGTAAGCAGATTTAATTTCTTGTTCTGATGCGCCTTTATGCAAACCTAATATTTCATAATAATCTCTTTTTTCGCTCAATCAATCACCAAAAAAAAACAAATAAATAAAAGAAAGGGAAAAGAAAACAATTTAACTTGAATTAATTGTATTTAATTGTTTTATTTTTTTTGTTTTTCTTTTTTTGCTTAATTTTCTATTTCTTTTTTTTCTTTTCCTCTTTTTCGTCTTCAACTTTATAGTCTGCGTCAACTACTTTTTCTCCTTTTTTTGATTCTTTTTTTTCTTTTCCTGCCTGCTGTTCTTGCTGGGTTTGTTGTTGTGCCTGAGATGCTTTCTGGTATAATTCAGTTGAAGCTTCCTGAAACAATTTATTTACTTCATCTAATTTTGTTTTAATTGCTGTAACATCTTTTTCTTTTGGTTCCATTAACTTCTTTAATTCAGCTGTTTTGTCTTTTATTCCCTGAAGCTTTGCTGAATCAACTTTTCCTTCCATGTCTTTCAAAGTTTTTTCTGTCTGGTATACTATTGCATCTGCCTGATTGATTGTGTCTATTTCTTCTCTTTTCTTTTTATCTTGTTCTGCAAACTGTTCTGCTTCTTTTTTCATTTTTTCAATTTCTTCTTCTTTTAGTTTTTCTGAAGCAACAATAGAAATTTTCTGGCTTTTTCCTGTTCCCAAGTCTTTTGCAGTTACATGAACTATTCCGTTTGCATCAATGTCAAAAGTCACTTCAATTTGCGGTATTCCTCTGGGCGCAGGAGGAATTCCGATTAACTGGAATCTTCCTAAAGTCTTGTTGTCTGAAGCCATTGGCCTTTCTCCCTGCAAAACATGAATGTCTACTGCTGTTTGATTGTCTGCCGCAGTGGAAAAAATCTGGGATTTTTTTGTTGGAATTGTTGTGTTTCTTTCAATTTGTTTAGTAAAAACACTTCCTAAAGTTTCTATTCCTAAACTTAAAGGAGTTACATCCAATAACAAAATATCTTTTACTTCTCCTGATAAAACTCCTGCCTGAATTGCTGCTCCCATTGCAACGCATTCCATTGGGTCAACTCCGCTTTCAACTTTTTTGCCGACAATTTTTTCAACAAATTTTTGCACTATTGGCATTCTTGTTGGTCCTCCGACCATAATCACTTTATCTATTCCTGCAGGAGTTAATTTTGCATCAACTAAAGCCTGGTTAACTGGTTTCTCACATTTTTCTATTATTGGTTTAATTAATTCCTCTAATTTTGCTCTGTTTAATTTCATTACCAAATGTTTTGGTCCTTCTTGTGTTGCAGTAATATACGGAAGATTAATTTCTGTTTCAATTACATTGCTTAACTCAATTTTTGCTTTTTCTGCTGCTTCATTTAATCTCTGCAAAGCCATTCTGTCTTTGGTTAAATCTACTCCATCACTTTTCTTGAATTCAGAAATAATATATTTTTGGATTGTTTCATCCATGTCTCTTCCGCCTAATTGAGTGTCTCCTGAAGTGGATTTTACTTCAAATACGCCTTCTCCGAAATCCATTACTGTAACATCAAGTGTTCCGCCTCCGAAATCAAATACAAGAATTTTTTGGTCTTTTCCTTTTTTGTCTAATCCATAAGCTAATGAAGCTGAAGTTGGTTCATTTACAATTCTGATTACTTCTAATCCGGCAATTTTTCCTGCATCTTTTGTTGCCTGTCTTTGATTGTCATCAAAATAAGCCGGAACAGTAATAACTGCTTTTTCTACTTTTTCTCCTAAAAAGCTTTCTGCATCTTTTTTTATTTTTTGTAAAATAAAAGCCGAAATCTGCTGGGGAGTATATTCTTTTCCTTGTGCTTTGAATTTAAAGTCTGTTCCCATTTTTCTTTTTGCACCAGTAATTGTTCCATCCGGATTGCTTATTGACTGCCTTTTTGCCGGTTCTCCAACCAACATTTGTCCGTCTTTTGTAAATGCAACCACAGAAGGAAATGCTTTGCCGTAAAGGCTTGCTCCTTCAGCTGAAGGAATTATTTTTGGTTTTCCTCCTTCTAATACTGCTGCTGCACTGTTTGAAGTGCCTAAATCAATTCCAATCACTTTACCCATATTACCACCTTTAAATTAATTAATAAAATTTTTTTCCTCCATTTTAATTAGCATAAATTTGCTGTCTTAATTTTTTTTCTTCTTCACTTATTTTTGGTTTTGCTTTATCAGGAATTTCTTCAGGAAATTCTTCGTCAAAATCTTCTGGATCAAATTCCTCTCCATTTAATTCATTCATTTTTTTCACTCTCTTTTTTTTCAATTGAATTAATTTTCACTTTAGAGTGCCTTAAAACTCTGTCTTTTAACATAAAACCTTTTTGCAGTTCTTCTAAGATTATTTCATCTTCTTTTTCTGGATTGTTTTCTTTCATCAAGCATTCATGAAACTCTGGGTTAAATTTTTTTCCTAAAGACTTAATTTCTCTTAAACCATAATTTTCAAGAACTCCAATTAATTGCTTTTCAATTAACTTAATTCCTTTTAGTTCATTTTCATTTCCATTTTTTTTTGCCGAATCAATTGAATCCAGTACAGCTAATAAACCTCTGATTAATTCTGCATTACTGAATTCAACAAAAACTTTTCTTTGATTTTCCTCTCTTTTCTTGAAATTTTCAAATTCAGCTTGAACTCTTTTAACCAAATCAGTTAATTCCTCGATTTTCTCTTCTTTAGGGTCTTTAATTTTTTCTTCTAATGACTCGTTAATGCTTTTTTCGTCTTTAAATTCTTTTTTTTCATCTTTTTTATGTCCAATCAAATTAATCCCTGTTTAAAAAGTTTCAACGCTGACTAAACTCTTTAATCAAAATCTTTTTAAATGTTTTGTAATACTCTTTTTTCATGCAAGAAGAACAGGATGAACAAGAGCAGAAAGAACAAGAAGAACAAAAAAAGCAGCAGCCAATTCTTTTAGGGTTTAATCATAGATTTCAATTAATTCATAGAAAACCAATTAATATGTCTTCTTCTAAGCACAGGTTTCAGGTTGTAATCAGAAGAGTTGAACAGCCTTTTTCAAGGCATTCAGACGAAGAATTTAACTGGTTGTTACAGTGTTTAGGCTTTTTTGAGCCTATTGATAAGGGTAAAACAGCTGCTTTGGCGTTTAGAGAACTAGTTAAATCCACTGAACAAGGGAAATCATTAACTTCAACTGAAATAGCTGAAAGAGTTAATATGAGCAGAGGGGCAGTAATTAATCATTTAAATAATCTTGTCAGGTCAAGGCTTGTAATCAAAGACGGAAGCAAGTATTTGGCCAGAAGCAAGTCAATGTTTAGAATGATTAAAGAGCTTCAGGATGAAATTGATTTAGTGTTTAAAAAAATGGAGCAAACAGCCAAAGAATTAGATGAAGAAATGGGTTTGTTTTTGGAAGACTGATTATTTAACTCTTTCAAAAGTTGACTGAAAATGCCTTAAAATAGGGCTTTCAAACTCAAATTTTAGTCCTTTTATTTTGTCTTTTCTTTCTTTTAATTCTTTCATTGCTTTAACAATATAATCCATATGTTCTTTCATGTAAACTCTTCTTGGAATAGTTAACCTCATTAAATCGAGTTCAGGCATTACATCTTTTCCTGTTTCAGGATTTCTTCCTGCTAAAAGAGTTCCGATTTCAACTGCGCGAATTCCTGCTTCAATATACAATTCAACACACAAAGTATGAGAAGGAAATTGTTCTTGTGGAATATGCTCTAAAAACTTTTTTCCATTAACAAAAACTGCATGACCTCCAATTGGTTTCATTATTGGAATCCCTGCTTTTTCTAATTCATCTCCTAAATATTTTACTTGGCCAATTCTATACTTCAAATATTCTTCTTGTATTCCTTCTTTTAATCCAACAGCAATTGCTTCTAAATCTCTTCCTGATAATCCCCCATAAGTTGGAAATCCTTCAAATAAAATGCAGAAAGGAATACATTTTTCATATAATTTTTTTTCTCTGAAAGCAAGTAATCCTCCAATATTAACTATTGCATCTTTTTTTGCGCTCATTGTAATTCCATCAACAAAAGAAAACATTTCTCTTGCAATTTCTTGAATTGATTTTTTTTCAAAACCTTTTTCTCTTTGTTTAATAAAAAAACAGTTTTCTGCATATCTTGCTGCATCCAAGAAAAACAGCACTTTATGTTTTTTGCATAACTCGCTTGTTTCTTTTATATTCTGTATTGAAACAGGTTGGCCTCCGCCAGAATTGCATGTGACTGTAGTCAAAACATAACCAATATTCCCTTTATTTTTTTCCAGCACTTCCTCTAATTTTTTTAAATCAATGTTTCCCTTGAAATCAATTTCTTTTTCGCAGTTCCATGCTTCTTTTATAACACAATTAATTCCAATTCCTTTTTGGTGTTCAATATGCGCCATAGTTGTATCAAAATGAATATTTCCTGGAATTACATTTCCTTGTTTTATCAGAACTGAATCCAAAATATGTTCTGCTGCCCTTCCCTGATGCACTGGCAAAACAAAATCAAAGCCAGTTACTTCTTTAACTGAATCATTAAAATGTTCAAAGCTTTTTGCTCCTGCATAGCTTTCATCTGCTTTTATTATTGCACTCCATTGCTCTTGGCTCATTGCATTTGTTCCTGAATCAGTCAACAAGTCAATAAATATTTCACTTGATTTAAGCAGAAAAACATTTAATCCTGCTTTTTCAATTGCTTTAATTCTTTCTTCTTTTGAAATCAATTTAGTTTCTTCAACTGATTTAATCTTAAAATTAGGTAAAATATTCATTTTTTGTCCCTCCAACACAGTATTTAAAAATAGGAAAAAATTATAAAAACATCTAAACAGATAATAGTTTGTTTTTACTGGAAAGTGGTTAAATGACTTCAAGGGTTTTTGGAAGTATTTTATTGGTTTTTGCTATGACAGCGTTTTTTTCTACTACAGGAATGATTGACTGGTATAGATTAAATGAAATTGCTTTTGTTCAGACAGGAGTAATGGTTTTGCTTTTCTCTTTTGCTGTTTTCCATTTGTTCAGATAAAAAGCCTTTATTTTCCGGGGTTATCTTTTTATTTTAGTTCAGCCTTTCTTTTCTGATGAAAGCAAGTATTCTTTTTTTTCCTGGAATGATTTTCCATGAGTTCAGCCATATGATTGCATGTTATCTTACAGGAGTAAAAGTAAAGAAAGTAAAATTTTTTGGCTTGAATGAAGCTTATGTCATTCATGAAAACCCTGATGCTTTAAGGTCAGTCATTATTACTATTGCACCATTTGTTTTAGGAAACTGGATTGCATTTTATTTTTTTACTTCTTCTTTTAATCAATTAGAAAACTCTAACCCTTTAGGCTTTGTTTTTTTATGGTTAGGCTTTAGTTTAGCGCATTATTCTTTTCCTTCTTTTCAGGATGCAAAAAACACTTTTAATTCTTTCAAAGACTTTTATTCTTTCAGGTTAGTTAAAGGAAATCTTTTAATCAGGCTGATTGTGCTGGTTTCAATTCCATTTGTTTTTATTCCTTTATTTATTGTTTTGGGTTTAATGCTTTTATTTAATTATTTTTATTTTTTAAGGCTTTTATGGATTGCATTTATTTTCCTTTTTTCTTTTAATCAAGTATCAGCTTTAACTCTGATGAACTCCTTTATTTACTCTTTTTCTTAATTCCAAAGTTTTTTATTTAATTAAAACGTATTTTATTACATGAAAGAAAGAATTAAAGGAAAAGTAATCAAAGAAAAAGAATTAATGGTTAAAAGAAAAGACAAACTTAAATTTAATTTTTTTGAAGCAAAAGCTGACGTAAGAATTTTTGCAATGCTGTTTATTGAGTTTGTTATTTCTGTTGCAATTGCTTTAAGCATTTACTTTTATTTGGATCCAGAAGTAAATTTAGTGCAATTTAAAATATTGGATGGATTGCCAGACTATTTAGTGTTTTTTTTGAAGTTAATTTCTTTTGGGGCATTAATGGCTTTATTAGCTGTTATTTTCCATAAAACAAAAGAATTCAGAGAAGAAAGAAAAACTAAACTTCATGCAAATTCTTGAAGCTCTTCTTCATCTTCTTCAAATGTTTCTGCTACACTAAGTTTTTTTCCTTTTCTTACAACAAATAATTCAGTTCCGCATTCTTCGCATTCAACTGAATCTCCTTCTTCATGTAGTTCAGGATCTAACTTAATACTTCCATCACATTTAGGGCATTTACTTTTCATTTTAGTTCCTCCCTAGGAAATAAAATTACCTAAAACTAGTTTTTTTAAATGTTTTGATTGGGTTAAATTTGTTTAAAAAAGAAAAAGTAAAGGGATTGCCCCTTTAAAAAATATTTTGTTTAAACTTTTTTCTAAAAAAGTTATTTATTTGGATGATAATTTATTTGCTTTGATATATTGCCAAATTTTTTTGGTCATTTCACTTGGAGTGATTTTTCCTGAACCAAAAACTTTTTCTACTGTTTCTGTTCTCCCTTTAAAAGAGATTGTATATCCGCCAAAAGGTTTTTTTGCTACCATATTATTTCCTCCTAAAAAATTAAAATTATCTTTTAGAATAAGCATTAAACTGTATTTAAATCCTTCTATTCTTAGAGGTAAAAATGGGATTTTTATTGAAATAACTAGTTTTGTTTTAGTTCTATTTTAATAGATTTGCCGTCACTTTTATTTGGGTGATATTATCAAAAAGTTAATTTTAGCAGTTTTAGTTTTGTTTTTGTTGCTTGTTGGATGCTTAAATCAGCAGAATGCCGGCTTAACTAATAATAAAACTAATGAAAAAGATCAAACTAATCAGGACAATACAATTAATGCAGAGCCTGTAAAAGAAACTGAAACTCAATTAAATTTGGGTGAATCAAAAGACCTTGGAGAAATAAAAACTTTTACTTTAAAAGAAGGGGAAATCTGTAAAGAAAACGGAAAACCTGTTATCAGATTGTTTTCCACTACCTGGTGTCCTCATTGTGTTTGGATTAAAGAAACTTTTGATTCAACAGTAAAAGAATATGTTGATGCAGGAAAAATCACTGTATATCATTGGGAATTAGATACTGGAGACAATACCCTTACAGAACAAGTTGAATCAGTTGTTCCTGAATCAGAACTTGCAGTATACAAAGAATTCAATCCAAAAGGAAGTATTCCAACTTTTGTGTTTGGATGCAAATACTCCAGAATAGGCAATGGATTTGAAAGCACACAGGATTTAATTTCTGAAGCAAAAGAATTCCGGACAGCAATTGAAACATTATTACAAGAGGCTTAAGCCTCTCTTTTTTTTATTTTTAGTTTTGCCTTAGAAAATAGGCTCTGTAGAAATGATTTATAAAGGCATAAATAGGAGGTTGTGCCTCCTACTTATGGTGATCCTTTA
>PFAI01000063.1:17327-22619 GCA_002763225.1 Candidatus Diapherotrites archaeon CG10_big_fil_rev_8_21_14_0_10_31_34 | reverse complement strand
TTGGTTAATTCAACTAACTGTTGTTTGGTTTAAAGCAGTGTTTTGTGTTTTCGGTTTCAGGCAAAGTTCATTCTTCTATTCTGTTAAACAAATAAATTGCCAAGGAAATAAAGACTGCAGTGAAAGCTGATAAGATGATTAGGCAGAAAGTGAAGTCAATGTCTGAATGGCCTGTTAAAAGAAATCTGAGACCGTTTACTCCATAAGTGAGAGGGTCAAGCATTGATGCAGTTCGAAGTAAATCTGGAGCAGAACTTAAAGGAAATAATGCTCCAGACAAAAAAAACAATGGCATAATCAAAAAATTCATGATTAACTGAAAGCCATGCATGTCATCAAGCATTGAAGCAATAGCTATTCCAAGAGAAACAAACATCACAGAAATCAATAACATGAAAAAAATCAAAACAAAAAAATTAAGGATTTGAACTTCGGCTCCAAGTAAAACAGCTATAACCAAAATAATTATTCCCTGAATAATTGCAGTGGTTGCTCCCCCAAGAGCTTTTCCAACTACAATTGAAAGCCTTGAAACAGGTGCAACCAAAGTTTCTTTCAAAAAACCAAATTGCCTGTCCATTAACACAATTATTCCGGAAAACATTGAACCAAACATTAAAACCATTCCAATAATGCCTGGAGCAATAAACTGCAAATAATTTTCTCCCATTGGAAGAGCAAAAGCATTATTTAATCCAGTTCCAAGAATAGCCAAAAAAAACAATGGCATTGCAAGACTGCCCACTAAACGGCTTTTAGAACGAAAAAACCTAATTAATTCTCTTTTCCATAAAGCAAAAACAGCATTAACTTCATTATTCATCTTCCATGCCCCCAAGCTCTTCTCCTCATTCGCATTGCATCTTTAGGATTAACTTCATGTTCACGAATAGTTTTGCCGGTAAAATGCAAAAAAACATCATCCAAAGAAGGCTTTCTTAAACTAACTGAATCAACCAAAACATTATTTTTTTCCATTAACAAAAGAATTTTAGGAATCTTTTCTTCACCTTTTTCAACTCTAATATCAATTAAACCATCATGAGCAACAACAGACTTAACCCACTTTAAATCAGATAACTGCTTAATGCATTTACCTGAATCAGAGCATTTAATTGAAATCACGTCTCCACCTAAACCATTCTTTAAGTTTTCAGGAGAATCAACTGCAATGATTTTACCGTGATCAATAATAGCAATTTTACTGCAAACTTGGTCGGCTTCATCCATGTAATGGGTTGTCAAAACAACAGTAATCTTTTTTTCCTTGTTAAGTTTTTTAACGTAATCCCAGATTCCTGCACGAGTTTGAGGATCCAAACCAATAGTTGGTTCATCCAAAAACAATATTTTAGGATGATGAATTAAACCACGAGCAATCTCTAATCTTCGCTTCATTCCACCAGAAAAAGTTTTAATCATTGAATTAAGATGGCTTTCCAAGCCAACAATTTTAATTAGTTCTTCAATTCTTTCTTTTGCAGCGTTTTTTGGGACAGCATACATTGAAGCATGCAACTCCAAATTTTCTTTTGCAGTCATTTCTTCATCTAAAGAAGGGTCCTGAAAGACTATTCCAATGCTTTTTCTAACGTTTCCTGCTTGTTTTGAAACATCAAAAGAATTAACTAAAGCGTTTCCAGAAGAAGGCTTTCTCATTGTTACAAGCATTGAAATCAAAGTGGTTTTTCCTGCTCCGTTTGGGCCAAGCAAACCAAAAATAATTCCTTGTTCAACTATTAGGTTAACTGAATCAACTGCTTTTAAGCCATTGTATTCTTTTGTTAAGCCAGAAACCTGAATTGCATTAATTTTTTCTTCCATAAAAAATCTTTGATTAAAGGATTTAAAACAATATGGAAAAATTTCTGGAATATTTGTTGTTTAATTAATTTATCAGAAAAACTGGTTAAACCATTTTTCGTATTGTTTGTGGTTTCCAACAAAAAAAAATCTTACTTCTTGTTTTTCTTCAAAAACCATATACAAAATTCTGTATTGGCTTACTTCATCAACAAAATATTTGGCTCCGCCTGCAAGATGCCTTTTTTTTGGGTATTCAAGTATTTTCTGTATTTTTTTTGTAACACGTTCTTTTATTGTGTTGTCTAATGTGTCAAAGAATTCAGGCCAGCTTTTGTGAAAAGTTGCTTTATACATTTTATCTACTTCAAAAATTTTGTATACTTTCCCAAGGCTTGTTTTGGGGTTAACAGCTTACTTTTGCCTTCTTCAATTTCTTTATTCAATTTATCAAGCTTTCTGTTAACTAATTCCACTTCACTTAAATGCTTTTGGCCAAAATCAATTACAGCCAGCCTGATTGCTTCAGACTGAGAATTAGCATACCCTTCTTCAACCATTGTTTCCACTATTTCCTTGCTTTTACCCCTTAACACTACATTCATTAAACCACCAATAAAAAAATGGTTCAAATGATTTAAATATGTACCATTTATGCTTCAAATTGAACCATGTTCTTTGTTTTGGCTGTTAAGGGATTTAAAATATTAATGAAAAGATTCAAAAATTTGTTTGTTCGTCAATTGACTTATGATTTGATTTAAAAGGTTTGTTTAGTTGAATAAATAAATTCAGTTATATTCAGCCAAGCAAATAATTAAAAATAGTTGTTATATTAATTGATATAACAAGAAAAGGTGTTTTTTTATGAAAACTGAAACAATGCAACTTATTCGTTATCCCAGACTTGATACTGTGTTAATGGTTGAAAAGTTTATTAAAGAGAATTCAGGAGAATTTAAAAAAAGAAAACTCTGGGAAAACCTGCCTAAAAAGATGATGTACCAGACGTATTGCACTGCTTTTGATTATTTGATTGATTCAGGAAAAATAGCTGTTGACAGACAAGGAAAAATTGCATGGATTTACAATCCAAAACTTTTCAGGAAATATATTATCAGAAAGGATTTGGGCAGATGAAAAAAGAATCAATTGTAAGGTATGCTGACTCAAAACTAAAAAAATCTTTAGAGGATTTAAAGAATTCAACTACTGAAGATCAAAACCTTTTCAAGTTCATTAACAAGGCATTGGATGATTTAGAAAAAAATGCATTTTGCGGGATACAGATTCCAAAAAAATTGATTCCAAAAGAATATATTAAAAAATATGAGATTGACAATTGCTGGAAATACAATCTTCCAAGTGCATGGAGATTAATTTATTCAGTTGTTGATGCAGGAGAAATAAAAGTAATCAGCCTGATTCTTGAATGGCATAAACACAAAAGATATGAAAGAAAATTCAATTATTAATCCAGCCAACTAATAAGAAAAATTCTAAAACATTAGCGAATTTTCATTTGCATTCAATTACTTCTTTTTCTGTAACGATTTTTTGCATTGGAATATCATGTTTTTCTGAAGAAATCTTTTTGCTGATTTGGTCAGAAAAAGCTAAAGCAATAACAGGAACTTTTTTTGAAACTCCTTTCAAAAACTTGTCATAAAAGCCTTTGCCAAAGCCTAAACGATTTCCTTTGTCATCAAAAGCAATTCCTGGAACAACAATTAAATCCAAGTCTTTTTTGTTGAACGGCCTAACAAATTCTTTTGACGGCTGAAAAATTCCAAGCTTGTTTGAAACAAGTTCTTTATTAAAATCCTTTAACTCGCTTAAATGAATTATTGTTTTCTTGAAATCAGTTATAGGAACAATAACCTTTTTTTTTCTCATCAATAAATCAAGAATTATTTCTCTTGTACGCACTTCAGATTTAAATGAAAGATAAACCATAATGTTTTGTGCTTTCCAGACTTCCTTTAAAGAAAAAAACAATTCTTTTATTTTATTGCTTTTATTTATTCTGTCTTCTAAAGAAATTAAGTCTCTTTTATTGGAAAACTCTTTTCTCTGCTTTTTCTTCATTTAATCACTTTAATTTAAGCTGAAAGTAATTAAAAAGCATTAGAAGAGGCAAACTTTTTTAAGACCAAAACTCATTTATTTAAAGAGCATTATGGAAGAACAAGATTTAGCCAAAAAAATCAGCCAGGCAATGGACTTAAACTTAAGTCAGATATTCAATGAAATAGATTTAAAGGTTAAAAGCATTTCATTTGTTAACGCAGAAAAACTTTCAGAAATAAAGCCAAACACTAATGAATCAAAAGTATTTGTTTTCTCTGAATTGAAAGCTGATTCAAACAAAATAAAAGCAGTAATAATTTTTAATAAATTAAATGCAATGATGATGGTTGACTTAATTAAAGGAGCACAATTTGGTACAACAAAATTATTGTCTTCAAAAGAAATTAATGCACTAAAAGTTGTTTCATCAAATTTATTTAAAGCATGCGTTAATTCACTGAATTCTGTCACTAATTCAGTTACTCAATTAACTCAGATTGACGTGGCGTTTTCTTTCAGCGGATTTGAAAACGAGTTTGTTGCAGGAAACCTTATAGGAAAAGGAAGATTATTTGAATTAAGTTTAACTGTAGGTGGAACAGACATTAAAGGAGAAATGAAGTTTTTTGCTCCTGAAGGAATGATTAAGTGATTTAAATGGCAAATGAATTAATTGAAAAACTTGAAACAGAGTTTCCTCAAACAGAGTCAAATTCTTTCCAGATGATTGATGTAAAAGCATCTCATTATTCTTCTTGCCTGCCGGAAATAATGAAGTCAATTAAATTTGGCAAAGCAAAAGTATGCATTGTTTCTCTTTCAAGACAAGGAGAAAAAGTTTTGAATGAATTAAGCAAGCAAAAAATTAATTCAGCTAATATGCTTGTTTTAAGCGGAATAAACTCTGATGTTCCTCTGAATAACGTAAAAGTTTTTCAGCCTCAATGGGATGTAAATGCATTAAAAAACTTAATTAGTTTTGCAGTAAAAGATTTTGGAGCAGACATTTTTGTTTTTGATTCAGTTTCAAATTTAACTTTATTTTTATCCAAAGAAGAATTAGTTGAATTCTTCCAGAAGTTTATTGGAATACTTAAAGCAAGGCATATGCAGGGATTTTTTATTAATATTTCAGAGGAAACCCCTGATGATATTGGAGTCAGAGTTGAAGGATTAATGGACCAAAGAATTGAATTAGAAAAATTCCTTGGAAGAAAAATGCAGGGAATTGAAATCAAAAAAACTGCAAAAGAAGTGGTTAATGTCCCAACAGAAAAGCAGGCAATAGATGTAAAATCATTAAAGAAAAGCATTTCAGATATGATTAAAGAAGAAGCAAAAAAGATTTCAATGGAAACAAGAAAAAATCTTCAGATAGAAAAAGAATATGACTCAAAAAAACAAAATAAAACAGAAAAA
>PFAI01000063.1:16564-17294 GCA_002763225.1 Candidatus Diapherotrites archaeon CG10_big_fil_rev_8_21_14_0_10_31_34 | reverse complement strand
AAAAAGAAAAAATGAGTTTAGAAAGAAAACTTGATTTGCTTCAAAAATCCTTTGAATTAGGGGTAATAAGCGAGAAAGCTTTTAATGAAGGAAAAAGGCAAATAAAGGAAAAAATGAGCAAACTTTAAATTTATTGAACTACTATTTTATTTATGGCTAAAACCCCTAAACCAGTAAGAAGAGCAATTAAAAGAGCAAAAAAAGATGTATCGACTTATTTTGGGCTTCCTGTTAAAGCAAAACTAAAAAAAACAAATAATAAAATGGTTTTTCAATCCCGCACGAAATTTAAAAATAATAAACCAACAAATGTTGTGGAGATTGATAGAAGGGTTTTTTTAAAGGGAGCAACAAAAGGGATTATAAATGGAAAGAATTTATCCGCAATACTAAAACATGAATTTGGTCATTCACTTCATGACACTCATTCGATAGTTAAAGTAGGAAAAAATGCTTATTTGAACCCATATGTTTCAGAAGCAATGGCTTTCCTGTCTGCGTTTGACGTTGTTGCAAAAAATAATCCAAGAAAGAACAGAAACACGAAAATAATCCGTTCATTGACAAGAGTAATATTTTTCAATAAGTTAAATGTTCATAAAGTTGGAGCAATGATTGCAATTAACATAATACAGGCTTTTCCTAAAAGAAAGCAAAGAAGGCAGTATTTGAAAAAATTGATTTCCTCAAATAAAAGAGTTCTTTCTGAATTAGAGGATGGAGAAGAATA
>PFAI01000063.1:2786-16503 GCA_002763225.1 Candidatus Diapherotrites archaeon CG10_big_fil_rev_8_21_14_0_10_31_34 | reverse complement strand
CCAATGCCAAAAAAGAAAGTAAAAAAAACCTCAAAAAAGAAGACAGTAAAAAAAACCACAGCAAAAAAAAGAACAGTTAAAAAAACTGCTCCAGCGAAAACTAGTGCGGAATTTTTGTCTTCAGCTTTGAAAGAAATAGAACAACAGTTAGGTGCATTGCAGGGACAAAAAAAAGGCATGGAAAGAGATTTGTATTTATTGGCATTGGATTTTAATGACACTCAAAACGAAGAAAACCAGTTAAGAGATAAAATCTCTAAGTTAGTTGAAAGAGAATCTCATTTAAATACAAAAAAAACTAAATTAAAATCTGAAATGCAGTCCTTACAGGAAAAAATAACTAAAGTAACTCAAATCAACGCAGAAATGAAAGGAATGACATAATTTCTTTTCTGATTTTTCTTTTACTTATTTTTTAATTAAATTTTTTGTTAATTTTTATTATTTCTATTGCAGTCCAGCTTTATGCAGTGCCTCGTCTCTCGCGGGCGAAACCGCGACGGCGAAACGTTTATTTTCCTTTCTCACAGTTTTCAATTAATTTTTTCTTGAACTCTTTTAAGTATTCTCTTGGGATTTTTCCGGCTGCAGCAGGAATATGTCCTCCTGCACCTGAATCAGGAAAGCCTTTAACGCATTTTTCCAGTAAATCATTTACTTTGACTTTAAAGTCCTGTCTTCTTGCACTAAAATAAACATGTTCTCCTTCAAAGTCCTGAACTATTACAAGAGTTTTATTTGGAATTGTTTCTGAAAGCCTGTTAATTAAAACTGATTTGATTGAATGCTCTGGTTTGATTTCAAAATACACTAATTCTTTTTCAGGAAAAACTTCTTTGTTTTCTTTAAATAATTCAATCCATTTATTTAATTCATTTTCTAATTCCTCTAAATCATTCAGTAAATCTTGTTTCATTAAATTCTGTGGTTTTTTTGCAGTCAAAAAAACATTAACTAAATCAGTTATTTTATGTGAGTCAATTACTTCAATTGAGTCAATTAATTCAGTCACTTTAACTAAAATGTTTTTTTCCAGTCTTTTTCTGTTAGGGTCATACTTGTCTAAAACTGAGTCAACAAAATCTTTCCATTCAGAATAAGCATTGTCTCCTGTTAAACCAATTGCTGCAACCCAATCCAAGTCATTTAATTCAGTTAAATCAGAAAACAAGTCAAAGCAAAGTTTTGATGCAGGATATTTGCTTCCTTCTTCTCCTGTTAAGTCCTCGCTTTTAATCATTAAAGTTTTTTTTGAATTCAAATTATTATATTTTTTATGATGGTCTAATATGAGAATTTCAGAAAACTCTTCTAATTCAAAAACTGGTTCAGGATTCTGGTCAAGGCTTAAATCAACTGAAATAAGAAAATCAATTTTTTTTCTTTTAAGTTTTTCAACAGTTTTTTCCTGTAAAGTAATTTGTCCTGGGTTCTGATGAAAAAGCATTGGAAGCTTTCCATTAATTCTTTCTAATGCTTTTGCAGTAATAACTCCGGCGCAAATTCCATCTGAATCAGTGTGATGCAATACTCCAATATTTTTGTTTTGGTTTTTCAGAATTAACTGCTTAAATTTTTCTTTTAATGTATTCATTGCCTTTAAAAAAAACCAAAGAAACCTTTAAAAAAAGCTCTAGCATTACTTCTATTGGTGAGAATCATGGGGTACAGCCATAAAAACAGCAGGGGAATAACTTATCATTTGCATTCAAGAGGCAAATTATATTTTTTCTCTAAAAAAGAAGAAGAATCAATTGATTTACCTGAAGAATTTACTGTAATCGAAAACCAGAAAACAGGGCTTCCAATGGTAAAAAGAAAATAAATGGATTCAGATGAAAAACAAAATAAAACAGCTTTTTCTTAAAACAAAAGTACAGTCAATTATAATCAGAAATTACAGCAATTACTCTGACCCAAATTTTTATTATTTTACTGGATTATCAAGAGAAAAATACGAAAACAATTTCTTGATTTTAAGAAAAGGAATAAAGCCTTTAATTATTACTTCAGCTTTAGAAGGCGCAGGAATCCCTCAATCAAAAAACTATTTAGTTAAAACAGCCAAAAACTCAAAGCAGTTTATTTCAATTCTGAAAAAAGAAGCCAAAGGAAAATTAATTGGATTAAATCTGGATGCAATGCCTGTTAACAGCCTAAAAAAATTAAATAAAGTTTTGAAAGGAAAAAAGTTTGTTGATGCATCAAAAGAAATAAATGAAATCAGAAGCACTAAAACAAAAGAAGAAATTAACAGAATAAAAAAAGCCTGTGAAATAACAGAAAAAACTTTTTCTAAAATAAAATCTTTTTTCAGAGTTGGAATGACAGAGCTAGAACTTGCTTCTGAATTAGAGTTTCAGGCAAAAAAGTTTGGAGCAGAAGAATTAGCATTTCCTTTAATTGTTGCTTCAGGAACAAATTCCAGTGTACCTCACCACAACACTTCAAACAAAAAAATAAAGAAAACTGAATTAATCCTCATAGACTTTGGAGTAAAATTCAAAGGTTATTGCTCTGATTTAACTCGAATGTTTTTTTCAGGCAAAACTCCAAAAAAATTCAGTGAATTATATGAAAAAGTTGCTGAAGCAAAAAAACTGGCTGAAAATGAACTAGGAGAAAAAAAAGATTATTCTCTTGCATTTAAATCAGCAGATGAATTCATTCAAAAAGAACTTGGGCAAAAATTAATGCATGATATTGGTCATGGTTTGGGTTTAGAAACACATGATTTTCCGAAAAAGAATTTTGGAGAAAAAAACTTGCTGGAAGAAAACACGGTTTTGACTATTGAGCCAGGCTATTACAAGAAAGGTTTTGGAGGCATTAGAATTGAAGACGATTACTTAATTACAAAAAAAGGATTCAAAAAACTGTCTAATGCGCCGAAAAAAATCACTGAAATTTAATTCATTTTTTATTGTTTTTCTTTCTCTTTATCTGCATGGCTTTCCATTTAAGCGATGCTCAAGAAAAAATTAAAACAGGAATTGATTCAGGCAAAATGCTGATTGTAATAGGAGAATGCTTTGTACAGTATCAGGGCAGAGCAGGAAGCAAGCTTCCGAAAGGAAAAAGAATGCTTTTAGTTAAAGGCGATAAAAGCTTTGCAATCCATCAAAACACAAAGTTAAGACCGATTAATTATATGATGAACGCACAGGCATCAGTTGTATTGGATTCAGAAAAAAATGCTTTAGTTATTTCTGCTTCAAAAAGAAAACCAAAAGAAAAAATTGATATCTATTTTTATTCAATTGATTTTGCTGAATCATTTGACGTTGAAGGAGAAAAAGAATTAAGATTATTTGGTTCGGAAAGAGAGTTAAGCGATTTATTAATGCAGGATTTAAGTGTATTAGAAAAAGGTTTGATTCCGTTAAATAAAGAACAAATGCTGAGAAAAGGAACAATAGATATTATGGCTGAAGATAAAGACAAGAACTTAGTGGTAATTGAAGTTAAAAGAAGAAGAGCTGACTTGAATTCTGTTAGGCAGTTGCATAGTTACATGCATCAGGTTGAATCAATTAAAGGAAGAAAAACAAGAGGCATTTTATGTGCTCCATCAATTGGAAAACCTACAAGCGAATTACTTGAAAAATATGGTTTGGAATACTGTAAACTGGATTATGAAATAAGCAATCCTCATGCAGAAATAAAGGGATTAGAAAAAAAACAGAAAACATTGTTTGGATAGATTAAAATGGAAAAAAAAGTAGTTCCAGGAATTTGGATTCAATACAAAGTTGATCCAATAGGGGTTGTTTATGCAACTTTTTTAATGTCTCAAGGAACAATTGGGAAAAATTTTATTTCCACCCAAGAAATAAGAAAGGCAATAAAAAAATTTGAACAAAAATTTGGAACAAATCCTTTTGGAAAAGAAATTGGTTATATTAAAGGAAATTTTAGTCGTGCAAATAACACTTTAACTTTAGAGAATTTGTACCCCTTTGAGTCAGTTCCTAGAGGAGAAGAAATATTTGGAGGTAAAGGACTGGCATTATTTTTAGAAAACCATTTTAGACAAAGAGTTAAAAGAACTTTTCCTTCAATTAGAACGATTCGCGGGTGGGACACATCAGATAAACGATTTAGTCAATTAATTAAAATGGGAATTGGCAAAAAAATGTCTTGGCCTTACGAAGAATGGGAAACAAAACTAAAAAGAAAAATTAGAGTTGATACAAGAAAAGCAAAGAAAAAGAAAAGGATTGCAAGAAGAATTTCTGCAAGAACAAGACACAACCTTAAGTAATTTAATTAATTTGTTCTTATTTGATTTATAGAAGGAATTTAAAATGAAAATATTGTTGATTGGAAGTACGGCAAGAACTGACTGCATTGCAGAAGCAATTATAAGAAGTGCAAGCAAACCAGAGTTATTTGCAGTAATGCCTTCATTAAATCCAGGTGTTAAAAAGAAAGCAAAAGAATTAATTGCTCATCCTGTAATGGATTTTCCTTTTATAGTTGATTATGCAAAAAAAATCCAGCCTGATTTTGCTTTTGTTGCACCAGATGACCCTTTAGCAGAAGGATTAGTAAACGAATTAGAAAAAGCAGGAATAAAATCTTTTGGCCCGAAAAAAGAGGTTGCAAGAATTGAATCAAGCAAAAGCTTTGCAAGAGAATTAATGCAAAAATACAAAATTGATGGTTTGCCAAAATTCAAAGTGTTTTCAGAAAAAAAAGGCATGCAGGAATACGCAAAATCTTTAGAAAAAATTGTGGTTAAGCCGGATGGTTTAACCGGAGGAAAAGGAGTTCATGTTCAAGGAGACCATTTTGATTCAATTGAACAAGGATTAAGTTATGCAGACAAAATACTGGAAAAAGGAAAAGTTGTAATAGAAGAAAAACTTGAAGGAGAAGAATTTTCTCTTCAAAGTTTTTGTGACGGAAAAACTGTATTAGATTCAATTCCAGTGCAGGACCATAAAAGGGCTTTTGAAAACGATTTAGGTCCAAACACTGGAGGAATGGGTTCTTATTCCTGTGAAAATCATTTGCTTCCATTTCTTGAAAAAAAACATGTTGAAGAAGCGCATAAAATAATCGAAAAAACTGTTTTAGCTTTAAAAAAAGAAACAGGAATTGAATTCACAGGAATTCTTTATGGAGGATTTATTTTAACAAAAAACGGAGTAAAAGTAATTGAATTTAATGCAAGGTTTGGAGACCCTGAAGTAATGAATGTTCTTCTAATACTAAAAAACGATTTTGTTGAAGTCTGTTTAGCAGTAATTAATGGAACATTAAATAAAATTAAATTAGAGTTTGAATCAAAGGCAACTGTATGCAAATATGTTGTGCCGGAAGGCTATCCAATTGCTTCAGTAAAAAACCAGTTTATTGAATTCAAACCCTCAAAAGAAGCAAAACATTTTTTTGGCGCAATAGATGAAAAAAATGGGAATTATTTAATGACTGGGTCAAGGGCAATGGCTTTTGTCGGAATAGGAAACTCATTAACTGAAGCAGAAAAAAAAGCTCAAAACGCAGTTAATTTA
This sequence comes from Candidatus Diapherotrites archaeon CG10_big_fil_rev_8_21_14_0_10_31_34, assembly GCA_002763225.1. GTDB lineage: Archaea > Iainarchaeota > Iainarchaeia > Iainarchaeales > 1-14-0-10-31-34 > 1-14-0-10-31-34. Next base: position 10,984 of record PFAI01000063.1, on the reverse strand, counting down.
GTGCAAGGCAAAGTGTTTTTCAGAAAAGACATTGGAACAAAAGAATTAATTCAAAAAAGAGTTAATCACATGAAAAAACTCATGAAAAGTGAATAAAAAAACTTTAATTAAAAAAAGATGAAAATAAAAAACTTATTTAAGCCCTTTGCATCTAAGTTTATACTGATTGAAATGATGGGTAAATGTAGAAAATGTGATAAAAGAGATGAATTAAGAGGCGGTTTATGTGAAGACTGCACTGAAGAAGAAGACGCAAAAAGGGTTCCTACAGGCAAAAAAAGAGAAAAATTATCTAAAGAAGAAATACAAAAAGAAATAGAAGAAAAAAGAAGAGATAAAAAGTTTTGGACAAACTTCTAATACTTTTTACCATTCTCTAAATTGCTTAATCTTACATTAAGGTTAATTTGTTCGTTTGCTAACTCTCTAAGTTTTTTGTCTAGTCCTTCCATTCTTTCGTTCAATACAACAGTTTGTTTTACAATTCCGACAGGCATATAAATTCCCCCAATATAGTTATATAGTGAAATCTTTATATTGTGTTTGTTTTATTCTATATATTCAGTTTGTTTTATTGTTTTTTTGGCTAAAAAAACCTTTAATTCAGCTTAATTAAACATAGCTTTAAATATTTTTTCTGAAAAAATATAACACAACGGTGAAAGAATGGCAAAAAAGAAAATAGAAAAATCTAAAAAAAAGGTAAATAAAAAAGCCATGCCTAAAGTTAAAAAGAAAACATTGAAAAAAAAGAAACTAATTAAGGAAAAAATTAAATCTAAAAAGAAGGTTAAAACTGTGAAAAAAGAAAAAAAAACCAAGAAAAAAGAAACTAAAAAGAAAACTAATGATACAGCTAAGAAAACTAAAAAAGTTGAAAAAAAGACCAGTAAATCTGAAAAAAAAGAAAAGAAAGCTGAAAAAACAGAAAATGAAATCAAAGAAAAATCAATTAAAGAAGAAAAAAAAGAAAAGCCAGTTATTATTAAAAGAAAAAACGGTAAAATCCCGTTTTTTGAATTAGAAGCAGAAGAAGAAAAAGAAGAAGAATTTTTTTCTTATCCTGAAGCAGAATTTGACAGGCTTGACCGGGACTTTGAATCAGAATATGATTCAGATTTCTGATTATCTTTTTCCATAAACTGAGTTTTTCATTGAATCTTCAATTCTCAATAATTGATTGTATTTTGCGTTTCTGTCGCTTCTGGCTGGAGCGCCAAACTTGCTTTGGCCTGTTCCTAAACCAACAACCAAGTCAGCAATAAAACTATCTTCTGTTTCTCCACTTCTATGAGAAACAACTACTGTCCAGCTGTTTTTGAATGCAAGCAAAGCAGAGTCAATGGATTCAGATACAGAGCCAATTTGATTGACTTTTAATAATAAGGAATTGCATGAATTTTCTTTTATTGCCCTTTCAATGAACTTAATGTTGGTTACAAGCAGGTCATCTCCGACTATTTGATATTTGTTTCCAAGCGCTTCATTTAATTCATTCCAGCCTTTCCAGTCTTCTTCAGCCATTCCGTCTTCAATTGAATAAATATTAAATTTTTCTGCTAGCTCTGAATAAAAGTCAACTAATTCTCCTGCACTAAAAATTTTGTTTCCTAAAAAGTATTTTCCGTTTTTGTAGAATTCAGTTGAAGCAGGGTCTATTGCTAATTCAACTTTTCCTGAATAACCTGTTTCTTCTACTGCATTTAAAATCAATTCAAGCTTTTTTTCTTCATCTTTTTCTGAAGAAACAAAACCGCCTTCATCCCCGATTAATCCGGCTGAATAACCAAACTTTTTTTTCATTAAAGCTTTTAATGAATGATAAATTTCAGTACTCATTTGCATTGCTTCAAAAAATGATTTTGCTCCAAAAGGATAAATCATTCTTTCCTGAATATCGTGTTCTAGTCCAGCGTGTTTTCCTCCGTTTAATACATTCATTTGAGGAATTGGAAGACAAAATTTTTTGTTTTCGGCAAGCTGTCCAAGATATTCATATAATGGAACTTCCTGAACTTTTGCTCCTGCTTTTGCTACAGCCATGCTGACTGAAGCAACTGCATTTGCGCCTAAAACTGATTTGTTTTCTGTTCCGTCTAATTCAATCATTGCTTTATCTATTTCTTTTTGTTGTGTTACATCCATTCCTTTTAGTTTAGGGGAAATTTTTTTATTGATGTTTTCAACTGCTTTTAGAACTCCTCTTCCTTTGAATGCTTTTTCTTTGTCTCTTAATTCAATTGCTTCATTGCTTCCGGTTGAAGCGCCTGAAGCAACTATTGCTCTTTCAGTTATTTTTCCTGCTTTTACTTCTGCTTCAACTGTTGGATTTCCTCTTGAATCAAATACTTGTCTTGCTTTAACAAAATCAATTTTCATAAAATCCCCCTTTTTTTCCTAAAAGTTTATTTAATTTTCAAGTCTTCTTCTAGTGCTTGTAAGTCTTCTTCGTGTTCAACTTCATCTCTCATTATTTCAAAAGCCATTTGATAAGTTATTTCGTCTTTGTCTTTAGTGAAATCCATTAATTTTTTGTATGCTTTTATTGCGCATTGCTCGCCTTTAATGTTTTGAATTAAAATTTTTAATACAGCAGGGTCTTTTGGGGCAGAATAACCGCAACCTGATTTTTCTGTCCATTCTTTTGGGTCAAGTAAAGGTGTCCCGGCTAACTGAATTATTCTGTCTGCAAGCATTCCTGCGTGCCTTAATTCGTCTGCTGAATGCTGGATTAATTCAGCTATTACTGCATCCTTATTTATTCCTTTGATTACTTTTGCTCCAACCCAATATTGATAATAAGCAAGCCATTCATCTGCTAAAGCCTGATTTAATTTTTCAATTAATTTTTTTACATCTATTCCGACAATTTCTTTTCCAACTGTTCCCATCAGCACACCCCCAATTTGATTAAACTTTGGCAAAGTTTATAATATAGAAATACAAAAACTATTTAAAGAAAGACAACTTATTGTTATACATGAAACCTGAAATGAACAACCAGAATTTAAGAAAAGTTCAGTCAAAACCAATGCATCATAATCCAGTTCAAAAACAGCCAGTTAAAGTGGAAAAAGTAAAAAAAACAGATAAAGGAATAGTGATTTCTTTTACTAAAGCATAAATTTTTCTGGTACAGCTTTTAGGAAAAAAAAGGCTAAGGAATCCAAACTAAATTTGTTTAAAAATGTTTTTGACTAAAAACTATATGTGAGTCTCTCCAGTGATTCAATGAAAGAAAAAGAGTTTGAATTAAAGGTTTTTTCTGGTACATCAAACCCTAAATTATCTGAAGACATTGCTGCTTTTTTAGGAAAAACTTTAGGGAAAATAAGCATTTCAAGATTTAGCGACGGAGAAACATATTTAGCAATAAATGAGTCAGTCAGAGGACACGACATATTTTTTATTCAGCCAACCTGTCAGCCAACAAATGAAACTTTAATGGAATTATTATTATTTTTGGATGCAGCTAAAAGAGCTTCAGCTAAAAGAGTTACAGCAGTAATGCCTTATTACGGCTATGCAAGGCAGGACAGAAAAAGTTCTCCTAGAACTCCAATAAGCGCAAAATTAGTTGCAGATTTAATTACTGTTGCAGGCGCAAACAGAGTTTTAGCTGTTGATTTGCATGCAGCTCAAATACAGGGTTTTTTTAATATTCAATTAGATAATTTAAGCGCTAAATTATTGATTGGAGACCATATCAGAGGACAAAAAATTCAGGATTTATGCATTGTTTCTCCGGATATTGGGGGAATCAGAAGAGCAAGAGATTTAAGCAAAATGCTTGGAGCAAAACTGGCTGTAGTGGACAAGCAAAGAAGCGAGCCAAACAAATCAGAAGTAATGAATATTATTGGAAAAGTTAATGGAAAAAACTGTATTATGGTTGATGATATAATTGATACTGCAGGAACAATGACTGCAGCAGCAACAGAACTGAAAAAATTAGGGGTATTATCTGTTAGAGCATATGCTTCTCATGCAATTTTATCAGGAAAAGCAATTGAAAAAATTGAAAAATCTTCAATCAAAGAAGTAATTGTATCAGATTCAGTTCCATTAAACGGCAAAGCACTTAAATGCAGGAAAATAAAAACTTTTTCTATTGCAGAATTGCTTGCAAAAGCAATCCAAAACATTCACACTTCCCAGTCAGTTTCAGAACTATTTGAATTAGACAAACAAGTCAAATTGGTTTAAACTTTTTCAAAAAAAGTTTAATCAAAAACGGTTTTTGCTAAGCAAAAACTAATTCAATAATAATTTAATTCTTTTTAATCAAAATTAATTAAGGCAAGCCTAATTATTCACAGTTTTACTTTGCTATTTAATAACGTGATTTAAATGATTTCTTTCCAAAAAGAAAAATATTCAGATAAAGAAATTTATGGGATGCTTCATCCCTTGCTTAGAGACTGGTTTAAAGAAAAGTTTGGAAGCTTTACTGAACCGCAAAAGTACGCAATACCTAACATCCACAACAAAGAAAACACTTTAATCAGTGCAGTAACCGGAAGCGGAAAAACTTTGTCTGCGTTTACTGCAATACTCAATGAATTAATTTTTTTGTCAGAACAGGAAAAACTTGAAAACAAAGTTTATGCAGTATATATTTCTCCGTTAAAAGCATTGAATAATGATATCAGAAGGAACTTGATTGAACCTTTAAGAGAAATACAGCTAAAACTTGAAGAACAAAATAAAGGGAAAAAGAAAGAAAAGAAACTTTTAGGAAAAGTTTCATCAAAAGAAAATAAACTGGGAATCCGTGTCGGAGTCAGAACAGGAGACACAACTGCTTCAGAGAAATCAAAAATGCTGCGTTTAGCTCCACATATTCTGATTACTACTCCTGAATCATTAGCAATAATTTTGAATGCCCCAAAATTCAAAGAAAAATTAAGAGAAGCAAAATGGCTGGTAATAGATGAAATTCATGCATTAGCAAACAATAAAAGAGGAAGCCATTTAGCAATTTCAATGGAAAGACTTCAAAGAATTTCTCCTGAAATAACCAGAATTGGCTTAAGTGCAACTATTGCACCAATAGAAGAAATAGCAAAGTTTTTGGTCGGATTAGAAAAAGGAAAAACAAGAAAATGCAAGGTAATTGAAGCAAAACTGGAAAAAAAATTAAATCTAAAAGTTTTGTCTCCTCTTCCAAATTTGGTTGATGTATCGCAGGAAGAAATTCACAGAAAATTATATGAATTGCTGGACAAACTAATTCAAGAGCATAAAACTACTTTGATTTTTACTAATACTCGAAGTGCAACAGAAAGAGTTGTTCATTATTTAAAAGACAAGTTTCCTGAAAAATATGGTGCAAATATTGGTGCACATCATTCTTCTTTGTCAAGAGAACACAGACTTAATACAGAGGAAAGACTGAAAAAAGGAGAATTAAAAGTAGTGGTTAGTTCAACTTCATTGGAATTAGGAATCGATATTGGTTTTATTGATTTAGTTGTGTTGTTAGGCAGTCCAAAAAGTGTTGCAAGAGCCTTGCAAAGAGTTGGCCGTTCAGGGCATAAACTGTATGATGAAATCAAAGGAAGAATAATTGTTTTAGACAGGGATGACTTAATTGAATGCAGTGTTTTGCTGAAAAATGCATTAGAAAACAAGATTGACAGGATTCAAATTCCAATGAATGCCTTGGATGTACTGGCACAACAGATTTATGGCATTGCAATAGAAGAAAGCCAGAAAATAGAAGGAGTATATGAGTTAATCACTCAGGCATATCCTTATTCCTCATTAAAAAGAAGCCAGTTTTTTGAAATAATTGATTATCTTTCAGGAGAATTTGTTTCATTGGAATCAAGGCATGTTTATGCTAAAATCTGGTTTGACAAAGAAACAGGAATGATTGGAAAAAGAGGTAAAATGGCCAGAATAATTTATATGACAAACATTGGAACAATTCCAGATGAAGCAAGAATTACAGTGAAAATAAAAGAACACAAAATTGGGAGCATTGATGAAGGCTTTCTTGAAAGATTAAAAAAAGGAGATGTGTTTGTGTTAGGAGGACAAAGCTATGAATTTAGGTTTGCTTCTGGAATGACTGCACAAGTAATAACTGCTTATCAAAGGCCTCCGACTGTTCCGGCATGGTTTAGTGAAATGCTTCCCTTAAGTTTTGATTTGGCATTAGAAATACAAAAATTCAGGAAATTAATGGAACAAAAATTTAAAGCAAAAAAAAGCAAAAAAGAGATTCAGGAATTTATCAAAACATATCTTTATGTAGAAGATAATGCTGTTGAGGCAATCTATAATTATTTTAATGAACAGTTTTTGTTTTTGGAATTGCCTCATATAAAAAAAATTTTGATTGAAGTTTTTTCTGAAGGACAGACAAGGCATGTAATTTTTCATTCTTTGTATGGCAGAAGAGTTAATGATGCTTTAAGCAGGGCTTATGCTTTTGCTTTAAGCAAATTAATCCATAAAGATGTTGAACTTACAGTTACTGATAATGGTTTTGTTTTAACTGCTAATACAAAGCTTCCATTGGAAAAAATGCTAAAATTAGTTACTTCAAATGAATTAAGAAAAATTTGTGTTTTTGCTATTGAAAGAACTGAAGTTTTAAACAGAAGATTCAGGCATTGTGCTGTTAGAAGCTTAATGATTTTACGTAATTATAAAGGAAGAACTAAAACAGCTGGAAAACAACAGATGGCTTCCAGATTATTGATTTCTGCAGTGAAAAGAATTGATGAAAATTTCCCTATTTTAAATGAAGCTCGAAGAGAAGTTTTAGAGGATTTAATGGATATTCATAATGCAGAAAAAGTTTTGCAGGGAATTGAACAAGGATTAATTGAAACAAAAATTGTTTTTTCTGATATTCCTTCCCCTTTTGCATTTAATCTGTTTTTACAGGGAAGAATGGATGTAATGAAAATGGAAGACAAAATTGAATTCATTAAAAGGCTTCATGCACAGATTCAGGAAAGAATAAAAACAAAATGAAACAACCTTTAAATCTTTTAGAAAAAGATTTATCAAAACAAAAGGTTGAACAAAAAACAACTTTTAAAAAAAGTTGTATCCAAAAAGAAAAAAATAAGAAAAAATAAAAAATAAAAGAAAGAAAATAAAAAAATAATTCAAAAAATGATTTAATCAAAACAAAAAATAATTGTGGTAAAATGAAACCAAAAGAAAAAAGCATTCTTTCTAATGCAGAAATAATTGGTTTGTCATTATTTTTTCCAAAAGAAAAAATTCTGGTTTTAACTGACCTGCATTTAGGCTATGAAGAGGCTTTAATCAAACAAGGAACTTTAATGCCTAAATTTAATTTTGATGATTCAATTAAAAGATTAAACAAAATTTTTTCTGAAGCAGGCAGAATAAAAAAAATAATTGTTTTAGGAGACTTAAAACACGAGTTTGGAGTTATTTCTGAACAGGAATGGAGTGAAGTAAGCAGAATGCTGGCTTACTTTAGTTTTAATTCAGAGGAAATAATTTTGATTAAAGGAAATCACGACAAAATTTTAGAGCCAATAGCCGGCTGGAAAAACTTAGAAATAAAAGAATCTTTTTTTCTTGAAAAACAAAAAATCTTGTTTTTGCATGGAGACAGAATCCCTGAAAGCAAGGAATTTAATTCAGCTAAAACAATTGTAATAGGCCATGAACATCCTGCAATAACTTTAACTGAAGGAATTAAACACGAAAAATTCAAGTGCTTTGTAAAAGGAAAATACGAGAAAAAAACTTTGATTGTACTGCCTTCATTTAATTCAACTTTAGAAGGACAAGACTTATTGAAAGGAAAACTTTTGAGTCCTTTTTTGCATCAAGACTTAAGTGAATTTGAGTTATGGCTTGTAGCAGACAAAACTTATTTTTTTGGGAAAATGAAAGAAATTGAAGGGTTTAATTGAATTATTTTTTCTGAAAAAAACTTTTTTTTGTTTTTTTGTCTGAATTCAGCATTTGTTCTGCAATTTGCCTGTCTTCTTTTTCCATGCTTAATTCAGCTATTTTTTCGTTGACTTCTCTTTCAGTTTTGTTTTTGGAAAAAAAATTTTTTATTTTTTGGATAATGTTTTTTTCTTTCATACATTATGTAAAATCAAACAGATATTTATATCATTCTTTTATGCTTTTCAAACAAAAAAAGCAAACAATTGGATTTATTGGGGCCGTTGAGATTTGAACTAACCGCT
>PFAI01000063.1:559-2766 GCA_002763225.1 Candidatus Diapherotrites archaeon CG10_big_fil_rev_8_21_14_0_10_31_34 | reverse complement strand
TGAACTAACCGCTTTCGTGCGGTTGGAACGAAGCACGACATTCGCTTTGCTCAGTCCTGCAATTTTCTTATGGGGCCGTTGAGATTTGAACTCAAGCCGCAGCGTTACTCGAACCGGTTTCACCTGGTTGCCACGAAGCACGGCATAAAGCCCTGCTTGTTTTCGTTTCACGAAAACCTTTCTTTTGGGCAACCTGCACTTTTCTTTTCAAAAGAAAAGGGCGGTTCCCGAACGCTGAATCCTACCAAACTAGACTACGGCCCCAGCTGTCACGCCCAGCTGGCATGCGAGCATTATCTTCGCTTGTGCTCGATAAAGCATCTCTAAACTACGACAATAACATAATAAATTTGAACAACAATAAATAAAAATTAGTTGAATTTTGGGTAAAGAATTCTGTCAAAATCAATTGTGTTCAGACATGTTTAAATATATTAGTTCAGTTAATATTTAGGTTAAAATTGGGGGAAAGAAAATGGGAGAAAAACAGTTAAGCGAATTAGGAAAAAAGTCTGTTGACTCAGAGTTTTTCAGCCCTGTTCCTGAAGGATATCAAAAAGGGAAATACAAATATGTTTTTATTACTGGTTCAGTTATTAGTGGAATAGGAAAAGGAACTGTAACCAGCTCTATTGCAAAACTGTTAGAAGAAAGAGGATTAAAAGTTTCTCCTATGAAAGCAGAAGCATATTATAATGTTGATGCAGGAACATTAAATCCTTTTAGGCACGGAGAAGTATTTGTTTTGGATGACGGAACAGAAACAGACATGGATTTAGGTTCATATGAAAGATTTATTGACGGGAATTTAACTAAAGAAAATTATCTGACTACAGGAAAAATTTTAACTGAAATACTTGAAAAAGAAAGAGCAGGAAAATATTTGGGAAGAGATGTACAATTTATTCCTCATGTAACAGGAGAAACAAAAAAATATTTCAGAAAGTTAGCTGTTGATTCAAAAGCAGAAGTTATTTTGATTGAAATTGGTGGAACAGTTGGAGACTATGAAAACATGTATTTGCTGGAAGCCGCAAGACAGTTAAGATATGAAGAAGGAGAAGACAATGTTTGTTTTATTAATTTAACTTATATTTTTGAGCCAAAAACCTTGGGAGAACAAAAAAGTAAGGCAGCACAACTAGGAATAAAAAAAATGATTGAAATGGGTTTAATGCCTGATATTGTTATCTGCAGAAGCGAAAATCCAGTGCATGATACTATAAGAGAAAAAATCAGTGTGTTTTCTAATGTTCCTTTAAACAGGGTAATTGGATTACATGATTCAAAAGAATTTTACAGGATTCCTTTGATGCTGAAAGAACAAGGATTAGATAAAGCTGTTTTTGAAACACTAAAAATAGATGAAAAAAAATTGGTTAACAATAAAAGTCTGGAGAAATGGACTGAAAAAATGACTGTAGTTAATCCAAAGAAAAAAATTCTTATTGGGATTGCAGGAAAATACACTGGACTAAAAGATTCTTATATTAGTATAATCAAAGCATTAGAACATTGTGAAGCAGAATTTAATGTGAAAATTGAAGTGAAATGGATTGAAGCAACTGAAATTGAAACAGCCAAAAAAAAGGTTTCTGAAGTAATGAAAGGGGTTAATGGTTTAATTGTTCCAGGAGGCTATGGAAAAAGAGGAGCAGAAGGAAAAGTTGAATGCATTAAATACTGCAGAGAAAAAAATATTCCTTTTTTGGGAATCTGTTATGGACTGCAAATGGCTTTAGTTGAATTTGCAAGAAATGTTTTAGGTAAAAAAAATGCTTCAACAAGTGAAATTGATTCTAAAACAGAGTTTCCGGTTGTATGCTTATTGCCTGATCAAAGAAAAATTGAAGGACTCGGGGGAAACAACAGATTAGGCGGATTTGATATTGAAGTCAAAAAGAATTCTATTGCATTTGAATTATATGGAAAAGAAAAAGTCAGGGAAAGATTCAGACATAGATATGAATGCAATCCGGATTATATTAAAGAATTTGAAAGTAAGGGACTGGTTTTTTCAGGTAAAGCGCCAAAAGTTAACATAATGCAGATAATTGAATTGCCTAAACACAAATTCTTTTTTGGAACACAATATCATCCAGAGTTTACTTCAAGACCGTTAAATCCTAGCCCTTGCTTTAAAGGATTAATTAAAGCCTGCTTGTAAATTTAAGTCAATCAACGAAACTAATCTTTTTTATTAACTT
>PFAI01000063.1:0-545 GCA_002763225.1 Candidatus Diapherotrites archaeon CG10_big_fil_rev_8_21_14_0_10_31_34 | reverse complement strand
CTTCAATCTGGAAAGATTATTTTGAGGACAAAAAAGACAATATAAAACCTTTAGGAGAATTTGCTTTCCAGTTATTGAAAAAATGCGAAAAAAATAAATGGAAAGTTTTGTATTCGGAAATAACTATTCATGAATTAAAAAATCATTATTCTGATGAAAGAATAAAACAAGTTTTTTCTTCTTTCAAAGATTTTATTATTTTTGTTAGTATATCTGCTGAACAAAGATTAGAATCAAAAGAATTAGCATTAAAAAAAGATCAAACTCATTCAGCAGATATTTTGCATTCAATTCTTGCAAGAGATAATAAAGCAGTAATGGTTACAAGAGACAAACATTTTGAAGTTTTAAAAGATATATTTCAAGTTATGAAACCAGAAGACATTATTTTTTACTGAACCTTACCTCAAGTTCTTTCATGAATTTTTCTCCTGCTTCTATTCTGAGTTTATGCCATTCTTCATCAGTTTTAGCTTTTCCTTTTCCCTTGAAAATACCTCTTGCAGCAACCAAAGCCTTCCAGCCTTCATTTCTCTTTCTTTCTT
>PFAI01000038.1:14499-19503 GCA_002763225.1 Candidatus Diapherotrites archaeon CG10_big_fil_rev_8_21_14_0_10_31_34 | reverse complement strand
ATTAAGTATTATATTAATCTTGGGGTGATTAAATGAAGTTTGATTCAAAGTATTCTGTTTATATTTTTGCGGTTGTTATTGCAGTTTTTTTGTTTGCGGTTTTAATTCCTTTAGCTGAACAGCAAAAACAAGATGATGGTTTGCAGCCAAAAAGAATTGAAATCCCAAATATAAATATCAAGGATGTAGTTCATGTTGTTTCAACTGAAAAACCTGAAACAGCAATGCTTCAGTTTGCTTCAGAAGAATCAAGTGAAACAAAAGATGGAACTGAATTAACGGTATACAATCAGAATTTTGCTTTAGTTAAAGACATTAGAAGTTTATTTCTGAAACAAGGAGTTAATTTGGTTAAGTTCATGGATGTTGCAGCAAAAATTGATCCTACTAGTGTGTTGTTTCAGGACTTGGATTTTTCTGATACAATTGTTTTAGAGCAAAACTATGAATATGATTTGGTTTCCAGAGCAAAATTATTAGAAAAGTATTTGGATAAAGAAATAACTGTTTTAAGCCAGGAAGGAGACCAGGTAAAAGAATATACTGGAAAACTTTTGAGTTATTCTGATGGAATGGTTTTAGATACTCTTGATGGAGTAGTTATTTTAACTCCTTCAAAAATTGTTTTTCCAAAGCTTCCGGAAAACTTGTGGGTTAAACCAACTTTAATTTGGAAAATTTATTCTTCAAAAGAAGGAAACAGGAAAACTCAGACATCTTATTTAACTGATGGAATTCAATGGCATGCAGAATATATTGCTAAAGTTAATGCAAATGATTCCAGAATGGATTTTACTGGATGGGTTAGTATTGACAATAAATCAGGAACCTCTTATCCTAATACTTCATTAAAATTGGTTGCAGGAGATGTCCATAGAGTTACAGATGTCCGTTACAAAGAAGTGTATGATTATGCACTTGAAACTAATGCAGCTCAAGCAGGAGGCTTTTCTGAAGAAGCATTATTTGAATATCATATGTATTCTTTGGACAGGCAGACTGATGTAATGAATAATCAGATTAAACAAATTTCTTTGCTTTCATCTGAAAATGTTCCAACCAAAAAAGTTTTGTATTATGATGGTGCTTCTCAGGGAACTAAAGTTCAGGTTAAACTGAATTTCAAGAACGCAGAAGAAAATGCTTTGGGGATTCCTTTGCCAAAAGGAAAAGTCAGAGTATATAAAGAGGATTCTGAAGGCCAATTGCAGTTTGTAGGAGAAGATTCAATTGACCATACTCCAAAAGACGAGGAAGTAAATCTTTATTTAGGGGATGCATTTGATGTAGTTGGAGAAAGAACTCGAACTGAATCCACTAATATAAGCAAGGGAAGATATAGATACAGTTATTCAATTGAATTAAGAAACCACAAGGATTCAGATCAAGAGGTTGTAGTGCATGAACACTTAGGCAGTAGCTGGAAAGTAACACAGAAAAGCGATTCATTTGAAGAAAAGTCTTCTAATGCAATTGAGTTTACTGTTAATGTTCCTGCTAATGGAAGCAAAACAGTTTCTTATACCGTGGAATACCAGTATTACTGGTAGTTTGCGGTTTCGCTTGCGAGTAACGGAATAGTGAGGAATTGAATTACATTCAATTCCTCGATAATATTTTTTCTTTTTTTTATTTTTAATAAACTTCGTATTAAAAAGCTTTTTTTCCAGTATTCTATTGTGTTTTATGATGATCTGACGATGACGCTGAGCGCAAGCAGTGACGACAGATGGGCGGACTGAAAACACATGTTTTTGAAGATTGCTAAAGGGTTTTTTGAGTGATTAAATGAATAAACCTGTTTTGGAAGGAGGAAAACCTGCAAGAAAAAAAGCTCTGGTATTTGGCCGGCCTGAAATACTTGATGATGAAATAAATGAAGTGGTTGATTCCCTTAAATCCGGTTGGATTGGGATGGGTCCAAAAACAGAAGAATTTGAAAAACTGTTTAAAAAATTTATTGGTTGTAAAAACGCTGTTGCAGTTAATTCCTGCACTTCTGCTTTGTTTCTTTCCCTAAAAGTTTTGGGGATAAAACAAGGAGATGAAATTATTACTTCTCCAATGACTTTTGCTTCAACTGCAAATGTAATTGAACACTTAAATGCAAAACCTGTTTTTGTTGATGTAGAAAAAACAACTGGCTTGATTGACCCAAAAAAATTAAAAGAAAAAATTTCAGGCAAAACCAAGGCATTTATTCCGGTTCATTTATATGGAAGGCCGTGTGAAATGGATGAAATAACTGAAATTGCTTCTGCTAAAAATGTTTCTGTTTTAGAGGATGCTGCTCATGCAGCAGAAGCAGAATATAAAGGAAAAAAAATTGGGGCAATAAGTGATTTCACTGCTTTTTCTTTTTATGCAACAAAAAACATTACTGCTGCAGGAGGAGGAATAATAACTACTTCAGACAATGAGGCAGCAGAAAAAATTAAATTAATGAGGCTTCACGGAGTATCCAAGGCTGCATGGAGCAGGTTTAATTCAGATGAATTTCAGCCATGTGATGTTTTGGTTCCAGGATTCAAATGCAATATGAATGATTTGCAGGCAGCGCTTGGAATTCATCAGTTAAAAAGAGTTGAAAAAAACCTGAAAAAAAGAAAGAAATTAACTGAACTTTATTTACAGGAACTAGAAAAAACTGATGAGATAACCTTGATGGATTATTCTGAAAAAAACATTAAGCATGCATATCATTTGTTTGCATTGCTTTTAAATCTAGAAAAATTAAGTATTAACAGAAACAAGTTTGTTCATGCACTGCAAAAAGAAAACATTGGTTCAGGAATTCATTTTATTTCACTGCATTTAACTTCTTTTTACAGGCAAAAATATGATTTTAAGGAAAACGATTTTCCTAACTCAAAATTAATTTCTGACAGAACTTTTTCTCTGCCTTTATACCCTTCAATGACTGAAGAAGATGCATTAGATTCAGTTAACGCAGTAAAAAAATTATGTGCTTACTACAAAAAATAATAAGTGGTTAAATGAAATACAAAAAAATTGATTCAGATTATCTTCTGCGTTTTATGCAAGGAGAAAATGTAACTAAAGAACTTCAGTTTTTTTTTGAAAAAGAAAAAATTGTTTCCGGAACAATTCAGGGCATTGGAGCATTAGAGAAAGCAGAACTAGGTTATTTCTCTCAAGGAAAAAAAGCTTATGACACAAAATCCTTTGAAGAAGATTTAGAGGTTTTGTCTTTTTTGGGAAACATTTCTTTGAAAGAAAACAAGTCTTTTGCTCATATTCATGTTTCTCTGGGAAGAAAAGATTTTTCAGTTATTGGAGGGCATTTTGTTTCAGGAATTGTAGGAGCAACACTTGAAATACTTATACATAATTTTGGTTGTGTTTTGGAACGCAAAAAAGAAGAAAGTGGTTTATTCTTATTGGACTTATAATTTGTTAGTGGTTTTATGGTTAAAATTAAAGCAGTCTTGTTTGATTTGGATAACACTTTAATTGATTTTATGCGAATGAAGACTGAAAGCAGTAATGCAGCTATTTCTGCCATGATTGATGCTGGTTTGCCGGTTGAAGAAAAAAAAGCAAAAAAAATTTTGTTTGGGTTATTCAAGGAATTTGGAATTGAAGACCAGAAAATTTTTCAGAAGTTTCTGGAAAAAACAATGAATAAAATTGATTACAGGGTTTTATCCAATGGAATTGCGGCTTATCGAAGAGTTCAGTCTGGTTTTTTGTTTCCTTATCCTCATGTGCGTTCTACTTTAGTTAAACTAAAAGAAAAAAATTTGGTTTTAGGGATTGTATCTGATGCGCCACGAATGAGAGCATGGCTTAGATTAGCTGAAATGAATATGACTCATTATTTTGATTTTGTTGTTACTTTGGATGACACCGGAAAATTAAAGCCTTCAAAACTTCCTTTTGAGAAAGCTTTAGCTGAACTAAAGCTTGAACCAGAACAAATTTTGTTTGTCGGCGACAACCCTGAAAGAGATATTTTGGGGGCAAAAAAAGCCGGAATGAAAACCTGTTTGGCTTTATATGGCCAGCAGGTTTTTTCAAAAAAAGTTAAAGCAGATTTTGAAATAAAAGACGTAAAAGAACTGCTGGAAATTTTGCAGTAAAGTTTATTAATCTCTAAGCCCTTTTTTTATTGTGGTTTAATGGATTTGATTAAAGAGCTTTCCAGCGTTAAAAAAAAAGAAATTGTTTTGATTTTATCTGATGAAAAAAAGTATTTGAATACAAACCTGAAAGTACTGGATATTTTGACTAATAAAATGAGTGAAAAAGGAATTTATGTTACTGTTAACCGCCCTTTTAATTCTTTAACTGAATTGCTGGAAAAAAACAAGATTAAAACAAAAAACATTTTTTTCATTGATGCAATTACTTTAACTGTTGTAGGAGAAGCAAAAGAGGTTCCAAACTGCTTGTTTATTAATTCTCCTAATAGTTTAACTGAATTAGGAATTGCTTTAGGAGAAGCATTTAAGGCAATGAAAACAAAAGACGACAGGTTTATTTTCTTTGATTCTTTAAGCACTTTGTTAATTTATAATCAGTCTAAAAGCGTTACAAAGTTTGCGCATTTTCTTACAGGAAGAATGAGGGAATGGAAAATCAAAGGAGTTTTAATTTCTTTGCAGAAAAACATTGATGAAAACCTTATTGCTCAGGTAAGCCAGTTTTGTGACAGAATAATTGAGGTAAAATAAATGGCTTTAGGTTTTGAGCTTACTTCAAGCACAATAAGTTTTGTTATTTCTTTTCTTACAGTCATATTGTTTTTTGGGGCAATGTATAGGTTTAATGAAGGCAGATTAAAAGAAGTTTTAACTCATTTTTTTTATTCTTTGCTGATTTTTGTTTCAGGGCAGTTTTTTATTATGGTAATGGTTTACCTGAATTACTCAATTTATTTAATTTATCCAATCAGAGCTTTTTTTGTGATTGCTACTTCAATTGGGTTGATTTTAACTTCTTTTGAAGCACTGCGTTTTTCAGAGAAATTCGGAATGAAAG
>PFAI01000038.1:0-14487 GCA_002763225.1 Candidatus Diapherotrites archaeon CG10_big_fil_rev_8_21_14_0_10_31_34 | reverse complement strand
TTTTTTGATTTTTATTGCAGTGATTGTATCTTTTATAAGCACTTTAAAATTCCGTTTAACTGAATTAAAAGCCATTACCAGATGGATTTTTTTGACTGCTTTAATGTTTTTTTCACTGCATTTATTTAACTTTATTTCTTTTATTAATGACTATTCTTCTATGCCTGTGCTGGTAATCAGTGCATGGATTTCTTATGTTGCAGGCTTTTTCTTTATTATAACAGCTATTGAAGTGCTGTTATTTGCACGAGAATATGGTTTTAATTAAAAAAAGAAACTTTTATAAAAAAACCTGAAAGGATTTTCTTGCAGTAAGCATTTATATTTTGAATCTTTCTTTATTTTATTGACAGTATTTTAGTGCTTGTTGTATATTTTTTTATAGGGGGAAATTTAAATGAGTAAAGAAAAGCAATCAGAAAAAGAAAAAAAAGCTGAAGAAAAAGAAAAAATAGATTTAGATGAACAAGCTGAAGATTTAGTTAAAGAATCTGATACAGCTATTCCAGAAGATATTGATGACAATGATGCTGATTCATTGAATCTGCCTTTTCCAAGAGCAACAATAGTTAACATGCTTAGAACTCATTTGGACAAAGGAAAACAGATTAAAGGTCAGGTTAAAGTTGAAATGAATTTATGGCTTGGAAAAATGGTTGAAAGAATTGCAAAAAAAATGAATTCTCATCCATACACTTATGTTGATGGAAGCATGTTTTGGGATGCAATCGAATCATATGAAAATGTTTCTGAAATTGAATTAGAAAAAGAGCGTTTAATCAAGGAAATGGAGACAATCAAAATAGCTTGTGATGTTTTAATTTCAGAAGTTGACAGAAAATTTGTTTTAAGAAAAACTTTTGTCAACAAATACACAGAAAAAATCCCAAAAAAATGATTTCTTCTTTTTTTTATTTTTTTTTCAATCCAGAATTTGCTTGACTTTTTTTGTTATTTCTGAAAAAGGGTTTTTTAACAAAAAAGACTCTAAAACTGTTTTGTTATGACATCTTCTTTTTTGCGAGGCTTTCTCGAAATCAATTATAACCGGCTTGTTTCTTTTAACCAAAATGTTTACTCCTCTTCCAGCTAATTGCCCGTGATCTAAACCCAGTTTATCCATTTTTTCTGCCTGCAAAAAAAGTTCTGAAATAAATTTTTCCAGTTTCTTTTTGTTTTCCTTGTTTTTTTTTAATCCAAAAAGCCATTTAGAAAAAGTTTTTCCTTTAATGAATTCCATTAAAATAATTCTTTTCTCTAAATCAAAAGCATAAAGTTTTGGTCCAACTCCAATCTCATTTGCTTTCCTTAAATTTTCTACTTCTCTTTCAGCCATTTCTTCTCTTCTTGACTTTAGTTTCTCTATTTTCAAAGCAAATTCTTTTTTTCCTTTTTTCACTAAAAAAACTTCGCTTGAAAAACCTTTAGCTATCTTTCTTTCAAGTTTTAAGTTTTCTTTTTTTAGGAATTCTGAAAGATTTTTGGGAAAATTCATTTGCTTTCCTCAAAATATTTCAAAAGTGTTTTTCCTGCTTCTTCAAGTGTTTTTCCGAAAGAAATTATTCCTTCTTTGTGTCCTTTCATTACAACAATCTTTTTTTCCCTGGCTTCTTTTTCTTTCACTAACCTAATAAGTTCTTTTGCCATTTCAGGAGTACCATATTTAACTTCTTTTTTTGTTGCAGGAGCTTTTTCCAGCAAATAATTCCATAATTTCAGGTTATGCACGTGAATCACTGCATTAACTTCAGCTAAAGACTGGTAGACTGCTGCATGAGTTAATGATTCGCTTGAAGCCTTTATTTTTCCAACACAACTCAAACTGTTTTTTTTGAAATCAAATTCAGTTACTTTGCAGTAACCTTTTTCGTCAAGTTTTTCTTTTCCGCCTGTTGTACTTCCAGTTATAATAAACTTGTTTCCTTGAGTTCTTTCACTGATGTTTCCAAACCCAACTCCATTTTCATAAACACCAATTAAACCCATTTCAAATAATTTGTTTCTCCAATAATTCAGTTCTTCAATTTTTTCTTTTTCAACTGTTCCTTTAATCAGATTGCAGTTAAATTTAATATAATCAGACATTTTTTCACTTAATCAATTTCTTCAATGAATTTTTCTGAAAAAAGTTCTTTAATGCTTTTTTCGTCTGCTTTGCAGATCCCTCTTTCAGTAATCAATCCAGTAATTAATCTTGCAGGAGTCACATCAAAAGCATAATTTTTTGCATGGCTTTCTTTTGGAGTCAATAAAACTTTTCTTATTTTTCCATCCAATAATCCTCTGGCATATTTTACTTCATCTGAATTCCTTTCTTCAATTGGAATGCTTTTTCCTGATTTCATTTCCCAGTCAATTGTAGGAGAAGGCAATGCAACAAAAAAAGGAATTTCATTGTCTTTTGCAGCCAATGCTTTCAGATAAGTTCCGATTTTGTTTGCAACATCTCCATTGAATGTTGTTCTGTCTGTTCCAACTAAAACTAAATCAACTAATCCGTTTTGCATTAAATGGCCTCCTGCATTATCAACTATAACAGTATGAGGAACTTCCTGCTGTAATAATTCCCATGCAGTTAATCTACTTCCTTGATTTCTCGGCCTTGTTTCGTCAACCCAAACATGAATTTTAATTCCTTTTTTTTGTGCTTCATAAATTGGTGCAGTTGCTGTACCAAAATCAATGCATGCAAGCCATCCTGCATTACAATGAGTCAAAATATTAACTGTTTCCCCGTTTTTTTTCCTGCTAATTTCTTCAATTAATTTAACGCCGAATTCGCCTATTTTTTTGCATTGTTCTGCTGACTCATTTGAAATCTTTTTTGCATTACTTAAAGCAATTCTTTTTTTTTCTTTTAAATCATTTGTTTTATTTATTTTTTCTAATTGTTGTTTTACTGCCCACTCCAAGTCTTTTGCTGTTGGTCTAGCAGAAATCAATTTTTCTGCTGAATCTTCAATTATTCTTTCATCTTTTTTTTCTTCTGCTTCTAATACACTTAAATACATTCCATAAGCTGCGGTTGCTCCAATTAATGGCGCGCCTCTTACATGCATTTCTTTTATTGCATTAAATACATCTTCAACTGAATTCAGTTCTTCTATTACAAATTCGTGCGGCAGATTTCTTTGGTCAATTATTTGAATGGTTTTTTCATCGCCTTCTTTAACCCAAATCGTTTTGTAATGCCTGCCGTTTATTTTCATCTCCAATCATTCCGTTTTTTTTGTTTTTCTTTTAATTAATTTTTTGTTTTTGTTAAGCAATTTCTTTTAATTTTTTTTCTGATTCTTCTAGTACTTCTTTATGCAAACTTCTTCCTTTTGAATCCATTGACACAATTAAAGGAAAATCTTTTACTTCAAATTCCCATAATGCTTCCGGAATCCCGAATTCTTCTAAAAAAAACACGTTTTTTACTTTAACAATTTTTTCAGCTAATAATGCTGCTGTCCCACCTACAGCCAATAAATAAACTGCACCAAAATTTTGTAATGCATTTAATGTTTTTTCTTTCATTCCGCCTTTTCCTATTACTGCTTTTATTCCATATTCTTCCATCATTGTTTCTTCGAATTCTTCCATTCTTGTGCTTGTAGTCGGTCCCGCTGAAAGAATTTTCCATTTCCCGTTTTCTTTTTTTGCTATTGGCCCGCAATGATATATTACTCCGTTTTTCAGTTTTGCCTGAAACTTTTCATCAATTTTTTCTGTTAATGATTTATGCACTCTGTCTCTTGCCAGAAAAATTGTTCCGGTTAATTCAACTAAATCCCCTGAATTAAGTTTTCTGATTTCCTGTTCTTTGAGCGGAGTATGCAGTTTAATCACTTTGGTTTCAGTCATATTCTGCCTCCCCATTTTTCCAGATTAATGAATGCCTTCTGTCTGCCCAGCACATAAAACTAACTTCAACAAAAAAGCTTGCAGGATGCCTGTGCAGGAATTTTGCTTTAACACCCATTACAGTGTTTTTTCCTTTTAATCCCATTGGGCCGATTCCCAGAGAATTTATTTCTTGCAGTAATTTTTCTTCAAATTCAATTACTTCTTTTTCTTTTCCTTCAGTTTTTTCTCCAAGCTTTTCTAATAACTGTTTTTTTGATTCAAAAGAAATAACATCTTTTGTTCCTCCGACTACAAGAGAAACAATTGTCGGAGGGCATCCAAGCCCTTGTGCTTTAACTGCTGCATCTAACACGCATTTTCTTACTCCATCCAAGTCTCTTCCTGCTTTTAGTTCAGGGTTAGGCAAAGAATAAGTTCTGCCAATGTTTTCGCTTCCTC
This sequence comes from Candidatus Diapherotrites archaeon CG10_big_fil_rev_8_21_14_0_10_31_34, assembly GCA_002763225.1. Classification (GTDB taxonomy): domain Archaea; phylum Iainarchaeota; class Iainarchaeia; order Iainarchaeales; family 1-14-0-10-31-34; genus 1-14-0-10-31-34. The sequence goes on along the minus strand of PFAI01000038.1, from coordinate 10,197 downwards.
CTCCTTTAAGAATTAAATTAAATTTTATGCCGGTTCTTTCTTTTTGTTCAAAATAAATTGTCGGAATCCCTTTTCCAACTCCTGTTCCGGAATTTTTTTGTGTTAATGAATCCACTGCATTTGGCCTTAAAAAATTTTTTTCTGTTGCAGTTTCTGTTGCTTTCAGAATTCTTTCTTTTATTTCATTTTGGTCAAAACTTTTTGGGATTTCAATGAAAAAAATCGGTATTCCAGTGTCTTCGCATAAAGGCAGATTCTTTTTTTCTGCTATTTCAAGGTTTTGCTCTATTGACTCCATTACTTTTTTTGCTAATATGCTTGTTTCTTTTTCTCTTATTTCCTTTATTTTTTGTTTAACATCTTTTGGCAGGCAAACCGAAGTTAGCCTGTATAATTCAACTAAAGCCTGAATCAAATCAATTTTTTCTTTCATTTTTTCACTTCAAATTAATTTTTTTTATTTTCTTTTTTCATTCAATTTTTTTATTTTTCTTTTTCGCTTTTATTTTTTTTATTTCACTGCGCCTGATTTTATTGCAGTTTTTTCCACTGCTTTAGAGATTTTTTTTACTACTTCTTTATCTAATGGTGAAGGAATAAATTTTTCTTTTGTTGGTTTATCTATGCAGGAAGCCAGTGCTTTTGCCGCGGCTAATTTCATTTCTTCATTAATTCTTTTGGCTTTTGCATTTAATGCTCCTTTAAACACTCCGGGAAAAACCAATACATTATTCACTTGGTTTAAGTCATCGCTTCTGCCTGAAGCAAAAACTTCCACGCCGGCATCCAATGCGTCTTCCCTGCTTATTTCTGGAATAGGGTTAGCTAAAGCAAAAACTATTGCTTTGGAGTTCATTGATTTAATCATTTTTTTTGATAAAATATTTGGGGCTGAAACTCCGATAAAAACATCTGCGCCAACCAAAGCATCACTCAAATTTCCCTGCACTTTTTTTTCATTAGTTATTTCAGCTAATTCTTTATGGTGTTCTATCATATCTGTTTTTCCTTTAAATAAAATTCCTTGTTTGTCGCATAAAATTATTTCTTTTGGCTTTTCTTCTGCTAAAAGGATTTTTGTTATTGCTGTTCCTGCTGCTCCAATTCCATTCAAAACAATTTTCAAATCCTTCATTTCTTTTCCAACTACTTTCAAAGCATTTTGCAGAGCAGCCAATACAACTATTGCTGTTGCATGCTGGTCATCATGCATTACAGGAATCCCTAAATTCTGTAATTGTCTTTCAATTCCAAAACATCTTGGGGAAGAAATATCTTCTAAGTTTATTCCTCCAAAAACCGGAGAAATATTTTTTATTACTGAAACAATTTCTTCTGTTTTTTGTGATTTAATTGCAATAGGAAAAGCATTTATTCCGGCTAATTCCTTAAACAACGCGCATTTTCCTTCCATTACAGGCAGAGAAGCTTCTGCTCCAATGTTTCCTAAACCTAGTACTGCGCTTCCATCTGTTATTACTGCAATTGTATCTGATTTGATTGTATACTTCCAGACCTTGTCAGGTTGAGACTGAATTTCTTTGCATGGCTCTGCTACTCCAGGAGTATAAGCTAATGCAAGCATTTCTTTTGAATCAATTTTAACTTTGCTTTTAACTTCAAGTTTTCCTTTAAGTTTTTCATGCAGTTCAATTGCCTGTTTTTCTATTTCCATGCAGATATTCTGAGAGAAATCTATTAAAAAAAGATTTAAGTTGTTTCAGGCAGAACCAGAGCAGGCAGCGTAACCCCGCTAATTTTTTTTCTTTAATTTTTAAAGTTTGTTAATGAAAAGATAATGCTTTGGTAGTGAATATATTTATATTTTTTTTGTTTAACTTTTTTATTATGAGAATTGTTTGGTCAAGGCATGCAAGAGAAAGATTTTTTGAGCGTTCTTTGATTTATGGAATTCATTTAGGTGAAGCAGACCAGAATATTTTAAAACAAAAAGTTAAAGAAAAACAAAAAGACGGAACAATCAAAACCATTTTCAAAGCATTGGATTATTTTTTTACTGTAATTAAAGAAGAAACAAAAAAGCAGATTAATGTTGTTAGCATTTGGGAATCAAATGAAAGAGAGGTTGGATTATGGAAAAAGAAAAAGTAGACTGTGGTTTTTGTGGCGGAAAAACTGAATTAAAATTTGAAACACTTGAACTCCTTGATGGGAAAGTCATTCTAAAACAACAGCCATACTATAAATGCAAAAAGTGCAGGAAAGAATTTGTTTCAAGCGAGCAAATGAGGGAAACTGAAAAAGAAATCAATTCTTTTAATGTTTTAAGGCCCATCATTTCTACTGGAAGAAGCTTAGCAATAACTGTCCCAGCAGATTTAGCTAAATTCTATAACTTAAAAAAAGGAGAAAATGTCAGATTAATCCCTGAAAGCAGGCATTTGCTTAAAGTGAAAATTTCCTAAAACGTCTAATCATTCATATCCATCAAAAAGCTTTTTAAACATTTATATCCATCAATATTTAATTTGATTTTAATGAATAAATTGAATCATAAATAGGAGCGTGATTTTATGGCACAAACAGATAATATGAACCAGCAAGTTGTTTTTCTTTCTGATGGCTCAAAAAGAACCAAAGGAAGAGACGCACAAAGAATTAATATTTTAATTGCAAAAGCAGTTGCAAATGCAGTTAAATCTACTTTAGGGCCTAAAGGAATGGATAAAATGATTGTAGATGATTTAGGAGACGTTACAATCTCAAATGATGGAGCAACAATTTTAAGTGAAATGAGTATTGACCATCCAATAGGAAAAATGTTAGTAGAAATAGCTAAAACTCAGGATAATGAAGTCGGAGACGGAACAACAACAGTCGTAGTTTTAGCAGGCGGATTACTTGGAAAAGCAGAAAGAATGCTTGATGATGAAATCCATTCTTCAATTATAATTAATGGTTATAGAATGGCAGCAAAAAAAGCAAAAGAATTTTACACAGAAATAGCTGATCCAGTTACAATCAAAGATGTTAAAACTTTGAAGAACATTGCTGTTACTTCAATGACAGGAAAAGCAGCTGAAGCTGCAACAGAATTAGCTGATTTAGTTGTTGAAGGAATCAAAACAGTTGCAGAAGAAGAAAACGATAAAATAACTGTTGAAAGAGACAAAATTAAAATAGAAAAAAAAGGTGGGGCAGGATTAACTGATTCAGAATTAATTAAAGGAGTAGTAATTGACAAAGAAATAGTTCATGAAGGAATGCCAAGAAAAATGAAGAATGCAAAAATTGCTTTAGTTGATTCAGCTTTGGAAATAAAAGAAACTGAAACAGATGCAAAAATTCAGATTACTTCCCCAGATCAATTACAGGCTTTCTTAGACCAAGAAGAAAAAATGTTAAAAGATATGGTTGATGCAATAAAAAAATCCGGTGCAACTGTTGTTTTCTGCCAGAAAGGAATTGATGACATGGCACAACACTTTTTAGCAAAAGAAGGAATTGTTGCAGTCAGAAGAGTAAAAAAATCTGACATGGGATTGCTTGCAAAATCAACCGGAGCAAAAGTTGTTACAAGAGTTTCAGATATTTCTTCAAAAGACTTAGGAAACGCAGAATTAGTTTCTTCAAGAAAAGTAGCTAACGAAGACATGGTATTTGTTGAAGGATGCAAAAACCCTAAAGCAGTAACAATTTTAGTCAGAGGCGGTTCAGAACACATAATGGACGAAGCAGAAAGAGCCTTAAATGACGCATTAGGAGCAGTTATTTCAGCAATTAAAATAGGAAAAGTTGTTGCAGGCGGAGGAAGCAGTGAAATTGAAGTTGCAGTCAAATTAAGAGAATACGCTAAAACAATTGGCGGAAGAGAACAACTTGCAATTGATGCATTTGCCGAAACACTTGAAATAATTCCTAGAACTTTAGCTGAAACAGCTGGAATGGATCCAATTGACACACTAGTTAGTTTGAGATCAAAACATGCTAAACCAGAAGGAAAATACATTGGAGTTGATGTCTTTAAAGCACAGTTAGTTGACTTAAAAAACTCTAATGTAATTGAACCATTAAATGTCAAAACACAGGCAATTACTTCTGCAGCAGAAGTAACTGAAATGATTTTAAGAATCGATGACATTGTTGCAGGTTCAAGCAAAGGTTCAGCTCAAATGTCTCCAGACATGGGTGGTATGGGCGGAATGCCAGGCATGATGTAAACCCTTTTCAAAGGGTTTAACCAAAAGTACGGGACAAGCCCGTACTGCTTTTTTTTATTTTTTCTGTTTAATTAGTTTTCTATTAACTTCAGCAGTAATTTCTTTTCCATAATTATCCTGCATGCCTGTTTCAGAATACTCTTTGGCCCATGGTTTGTTTTGTTTCATTTCTTTAATCACTTTAACTGTTATTTCTTTCCGTGTTAGCATAGGTTTGTTCTTTTTTTCTTTTTTAGTCTTTTCTTGTTTTGTTTTTTTAATCAAGGCCATTTCAAATCACTTCCATAAAAATAATGAAAATATAATGCGTTTGTTTTTATTTAAACCTTTTGTTAAAAGGTTTAACTAAATGTATTGGGTAAACCCATACTGCTTTTACTTTTTTCCTTTCATTTTTCTTTCTATGAAACAAGTTTTGATTTTGCTTGGAAAAGCCCGTTCAGGAAAAGATACGGTAGCAGACTTTTTAGTGAAAGAATTTGGATTCAAAAAATTTGTTTTTTCTTCTGTTTTGGAAGAAGAACTAATAAAACAGGGAAAAGAAGTTTCAAAGAAAAGCATGGCTTTGCTTGGAGATGAATTAAGAAAAGAGTTTGGAATGGGAGTAATAGCACAAAAGCTTTTGGAAAAACAAACTTTTGAAAAAAGTTTGAACAAAAAAGAAGAAGAAAAAATTGTTTTTGTTGGAGCAAGGTCAACTGAAGAAATTGAATTAATTAAGCAAAGGTTTTCTGAAGCAAAACTTGTTTTAATTAAAGCAGAAGAAAATGAAAGGTTTGAAAGAAGAAGTGAATTGGATCCTGATGAACTAGAAGAGTTTTCTTTCAGAGATAAACTTGATGAAGAAAAAAAGGGGATGAAAAATGTTTTTTTGTTAGCTGAATTTAAAATAGATAATAACGGCTCTTTAAACGATTTATTTGAGAAAACAAGGGATTTAATGGGTAACCTTTTTAAATAGAAAAGCAGAATTATTTACAATTAAACAATTTTTTAGGGTGATTAAATTATGATTGGTGAAGGAGCATTAGATTTTGCAGGCATTTTAGGTAAAGGAGTTGCTGATTCAATTGCAGCTTTGTATAATAAATCTATTGAAGTGCTTCCAGGAATAGCGATTGCAATTGTGTTATTAATAATTGGTTATGTTGTTGCATTGCTGTTGAAAAAAGCAGTTGTTTATATAATTCAATATCTTAAAGTTGATCATTTCTTGGAGTCTCATGAATTGCCTCAGGCAATTGGAGGAGTACCTTTTTCTATTTTAATTGGAGAATTAGTTAAATGGTATGTTGTAATATTGTTTTTGGCTCAGGCAGTTAACTGGCTTGCATTAGATGTTTTATCAGACTTTATTGGAATGCTGGTCTTTGAAGTACCATTAATTTTGAGTGCAGTGCTGTTATTGGCTGTAGGCTTTTATTTAGCCAGATACATCAGAAACACAATAAACAAAACAAATTATCCAAAAAAAGCAATGCTGGCATTAATTGCAGAAATAGTTGTAATGTATTTAGTAGTGGTAATGGCTTTATCCTATATTGGCTTTGATACAACTATTTTAGTTGAAGCATTTAGAATTGCTTTTACAGTCTTAGTAATAGTAATTGCAATAATTTTTGGAGTTGCTTTTGGATTATCATTCAGAAAAGACATCAAAAACTTTGTAATGGAAGTTAGAAAAGGACTATAGAAACACCTTTTTTAAAAGGTGTAACAAAATGTATGGGATAAACCCATACTTCTTTTTCTCTTTTTTTTACCTGCATTTAGCTTTAAATATCTTTTTAAAGAGTTTATCTAAGATTTTAATATTAACTAAACGAATTTTACCCTATTTTTTTTAGGATTTTAAATTCGTTGTTTAACCGGAGGATTAACATGGATAAAATAAGTGAACTAAGACCTTTTCAAAAAAAGGTTGAATTAGCAGTAAAAGTATTAGAAAAAAATGAAGTAAGAGAAGTTACTTCAAAACTAGACAACTCTAATCATAAAGTAACTGAAGCATTAGTAGGAGATGAATCAGGAATCATTTTATTGACTTTATGGGATGATATGATTGACAGAGTTGAACTAGAAAAAACCTATAAAATTGCAAACGCATATACTTCTTTATTCAAAAACTGTTTAAGACTGAATATTGGAAGATACGGCGAATTAACTGATTCAAAAGAAGAAGTTGCCGAAGTAAACAAAGAAAACAATGTTTCAGAAAAAGAATTTGAACAAAGAGGCAGATTTGGCGGCGGAAACAGAGGCAGATTTGGTGGCGGCGGAAACAGAAGAAGTTTTGACAGAAGCCCTAAAAGCGAATCAAAACCAGCTTCAGATGACTCTGATTCTGATTCAAGTGACTCAGATTCTGAAAGCAATTCAGACAGCGATGACTCAGACGATTCTTCAGACGAATAAGCTAAAACCAATTTTTTAAAAAAAGAAACCAAAGAATAAACCAGTTTTATTCTCTTTTTCTTTTATTTTTCTATTTTTCTATAGAAACACTTTTATTCTTCTATAACTTTAATTTATTATGACTTTTTCTTTTCAGGGTTTAATTGAATCAGTTCAAAACGATTCTTCAGCTAAAGTATTAATTCTTTCAAACTTGATTACAATTGTTTTAGCAGTTGTTTTCAGCTGGAGTGTTTTTGTTATTGTCTGGATTTATTGGTTCCAGAGTGTTATTATTGGATTCTTTAATTTTATTAGGATTATTACTTTAGAAAATCGTTTGATTCTGGGAGAACAATTAAACCAGATAACTTCTTTAGGTAAAATCTTTTTGGGTTTCTTTTTTGTTTTCCATTATGGAATTTTTCACTTGGTTTACCTTGTTTTTTTGGTTTCAATCACTTTTGTTTTCCCTTTATTCGGAGGAAATTCAGTTGCAGTTGATTTTGGTTACGTCTTTTTGGTTGCAATAATTTTTTTCTTAAACCATCTTTTTTCTTATATTAAGTTTAAGGATTCCCCAAAAAAATATACTGCAGGCAGCCTGATGTTTTTTCCTTATATAAGAATAATCCCAATGCACATAATCATTATTGTTTTAGTGCAGGGGTTTGTCATTGATTTGTCAGGAGCTTCAGCAGCAACTTCTTCTGTTTTGGTTCTTTTCCTGTTGATGAAGACTGCCGCAGATTTAATAATGCATTCAATTGAACACAAAGAACAACTTTTGGAAAAAGTTGTATCAAAAACTGGTTCCGCATAACTTTAAAAACAAGTTTTGGTTTGGATAAGTATTTAAGGATTTTATTGGTTTTATTTTATTTCTCAGACAGCACGACTGAATGCAATGAATGTCGTGCGCCGTTGCTCGCGAGCGGAATCGCGATGGGCGTGTAGCTCAGCCTGGTTAGAGCACTGGTCTTATACACCAGGAGTCGGGGGTTCAAATCCTCCCACGCCCATAAACCTTTTCCAAAAGGTTCAACAAAACGTACGACTTTCAGTCGTACTGCAAAAACTTTTAGAAAAAGTTTTATCAAAAAAGGGATAAAATGTTAGAAAATTATTCTCTGCAAAAAGAAGAAGAAATCAGAAAGCAGTGGGCAAAAAACAAAATTCCGGAAAAAGCCAGAAAAACAAGTTCAAAACAAAAAAAATGCTTTTATTTCATGGACGGCCCTCCTTATGCAACAGGCCATATTCATATGGGAACTGCATTAAACAAGATTTTGAAAGATGTTTCAATTAGATATAAAAGAATGAATGGATTTAATGTTTTTGATAGACCAGGATATGACACTCATGGAACTCCCATTGAATTTCAGGTAGAAAAAGAAATTAACACTAAATCAAAGCAGGATATTGAAAAGTTTGGAGTAGAAAATTTTATTAAAAAATGCAGGAAATATGCAACTGAATTTATTGACCAGCAAAACAATGAATTTGAAAATCTTGGAGTATGGATGGACTGGGAGAATCCATATATTACTCTGAAAAATGAGTACATTGAAAGCATTTGGTGGACTTTTAAAAAAGCAGAAGAAAAAAAATTATTGTATTTAGGAGAATACTCTGTTCATGTTTGCCCCAGATGCGAGACAGCAGTTTCATTCAACGAAATTGAATACATTAAACAAACAGATAATTCTGTGTATGTTAAATTTCCTTTAAAAGACAAAAAAAATACTTTCCTGATAATCTGGACTACTACTCCTTGGACTCTGCCTGCAAATACTGGAGTAATGGTTAACCCTGAATTTGATTACTCGGAAATTGAATTAAGTTCAGGAGAAAAATGGATTATTGCAAAAGAACTAGTTCAAAAATTAATGGATTCAGTTGAAGCAGGTTTTACAGAAAAAAAAGTGTGGAAAGGAAAAGAACTAAAAGACTGGAAATATGAAAACCCGCTTAATAAAAATTTGAATTTGCCTGACATGAGCAAAGGCTATAAAATTGTTTTAAGTTCCCGTTATGTTAATTTAGATGAAGGAACTGGTTTAGTGCATTGTGCGCCAGGCCATGGAAAAGAAGACTTTGAAGTAGGAAAAGAAAATAATTTGCCTTCTCTTTCTCCGGTAAAATTAAACGGTGAAATGACTGAACAGGCAGGAAAATATCAGGGAAAAAAAGCAAGAAAAGTTGATTCCGAAATAATTGATGATTTACAGGAAATGAATTCATTGGTTTTAAAGCATCCATACACACATGATTATCCTGTTTGCTGGAGATGTAAAACTCCTTTGTTAATGCTTTCAGTTCCTCAATGGTTTTTCAAAGTCAGTTCAATCAGAAAAAGAATGCTTGAATTAAATTCAGAAAACAACTGGATTCCTTCTTGGATGAATGACAGGATGAATAACTGGATTGAATCATTGTCTGACTGGCCTATTTCAAGGGCAAGATATTGGGGTACTCCACTGCCTATCTGGGTTTGCAGTAAATGTAATAAAAGAAAAGTTTTTGGTTCACTAAAAGAATTACAAAAAGAAGCAAAGGTTTCAGATTCAATTGATTTGCATAAACCTGAAATAGATAAAGTCAAGTTTTCTTGTGATTGTGGAGGAGAATTTTCAAGGGTTTCAGAAGTGTTGGATGTGTGGTTTGATGCAGGAGTAAGTTCTTGGGCTGCATTAAATTACCCTAAATCAGATGATTTATTTAAAAAATTCTGGCCAGCTGACTTAAACATTGAGGCAACAGAGCAAGTTCGAGGCTGGTGGAACTCGCAATTAATTACTTCAACTATTTGTTTTGATAAAACTCCTTACAAAAACATTATGGTTCATGGAATGGTATTGGATTTAGGCAAAAAAAAGATGAGCAAGTCAAAAGGAAATGCAATTCAGCCAAAAGAAGTAATTCAAAAACATAACAGGGATTTTTTAAGGTATTATTTTTGTTCTCAGTCAAAAGGAGAAGACATTGTTTTTGACTGGAATGCATTCAAAGACATCAACAAGTTTTTTGGAATCTTTTTTAATTCCTATAATTACTTAAATTTGTATTTAGAAAAAAATCCTTTAATTCAGGAAAAAGATTTAAAGGAATTAATGCCTGAAGACAAATGGATTGTCTCTAAACTTAATTCTTTAATCAGGGATTCAGTTGAAGCATATGAAAAATATTTATATCCAAAGCTTGTTTCCCAGTTAAACTGGTTTGTAACAGAAGAATTCAGCAGGACTTACATTAAATTAATCAGGAATAGAAAAGACAAAGCTGTTTCAGTTACAATGAATTATGTTTTAATTAATTTACTGAAATTAATGGCTCCTGTTTTGCCTCATTTTTCAGAGTACATTTACAGTGATTTTAAAAAACCAAAAATGCTTGAATCAGTTCACTTACTTGTTTTTCCAAAGCATAATCAAAAACTGATTGATTTGGATTTAGAAAAAGAGTTTTCTTTGGTTAAAGAAATTTCCCAGACTGCTTTGTCTTTAAGAGAAAAAGAAAAAATGCGTTTAAGATGGAAATTAAATGAATTAGTTTTAGAAACAAAACTTTCTTTTTCTAATTCAAAAGAAATTCTTTCTTCTATGACTAATGTAGAAAAAGT
>PFAI01000044.1 GCA_002763225.1 Candidatus Diapherotrites archaeon CG10_big_fil_rev_8_21_14_0_10_31_34 | reverse complement strand
TCAGAACTAAAAGACTTTGACGCAACCGCGTTATTAACTACTGAACTCTCTGAGGACGGAAAAGAACTCAGCGCAGACGGACTCTCAGAATTCATTTGTGATGGGGTGCTTGTTTTGCATTATTTGGGGGTTGGGAGTGCTGAATTTAGAAGCATGATGATAAGAAAAATGAGATACACTGCGCATCAAAAAGATTACCTAATGTATGAATTAGAGAATAAAGGAATTATAATTAAACAAGAAGAAATTTTTAAATAAGGGGGTCGTATGTTAAAAACAGTCACAGAACTGATGTTACATCATCAACTAGTTTTTGAAGAGGGCAGAATAAATTTATTTGGAATGCCAATATCTATGGTTTCCCCATATTTTGTTGTTGAATTACAAAAAGAATTAGAGAAAAAAAATTTAGATAATCTTATATATTTTGTTGCTAGAAATTTTGGTAAGCACTGGTTCAATTCTATGGGGGATAGTTATGGATTAAAAATGAAAGATGTAATGAAATGGGGTCCAAATATTATAAGCTTGGCTGGTTGGGGTAAAGTGACTGTTAGAAAGAAAAAAGATTCAGAAAAATCCCTTTTTGTCACATTGGAAAAATCCGTAAATTCTGAAATCTATGGAAAAAGTAGTAAAGCAGTTGACCATTTATTTAGAGGTTTGGTTTGTGGGGCGTGGTCTTATGTTTATGGAGAAGATCTTGATGCAATTGAGACTAAATGTAGGGCAAAAGGAGATAAAATTTGTGAATTTGTAATAATGCCCAAGAAAAATTTTGATTTGACTAATGCAGAAATAAAAAGACAATTGTTGCTCCCTAATCTTTAATTCAAATTCATAACCAAAACCATTTCTCTTTTGTTCATTGTGTTATTCTCAAAAAGTTGAAATTGAAGTTAATCCAAATATTATTTGGATAAATAATCCAAAAATCATGCTAATTGTAGAGGCATCTGACTGAGTTATAATTTGTTTAATTTTTATGTTATTTGTTTCAGAGAATGCAATGTTTTTATGTTTTATCTTCCTAATTTCTTTCAAGAAAGGATCACACGTTAAAGCAAATGTAAGAAGACTGATTAATGAAGCATAAATAAATTTGTATTCTATATACCTTTGAAGTGCTAGATAACCAATCCCGAGTATTAATCCGCATTCAAATATTAAAATGAAAATAGCTGCTTTATAAGATCCAAAAATTAATGGAATGGATTTAATTCCAAATTTCTTTTCTCCCAAAGTGTCTTCAAAGTCTTTAGTATTAGAGATTATTGCGGCTAAAGATGTGAAGAACAATAAGAAGATTATGTTAAATGGTTTACTTGAAATTGTTGCTATTGAAACAAAAGGGATTATACCATAAACTATTGCCCCAACAACTGATGATGCCCAAAAGTATCTTTTAAGATAAATAGGTTTGTAACAATAAGCAAATGCAATCAAAAAAAATGAAAGCATCAGAGTAAAAAAAATGAGATTTATAAAAGCCCCTATTAGGAGTGAAGCTGAAAAGAAAACGACCGTAAGTAAAGTTGCTTCTTTGATGGTTACTTTTTTTGAAATTAAAGGGCGAAGTGGTTTGTCAATTTTATCAAGTTCTATATCGGAAATTTGGTTAAAAGTATTAAAACCCAAGATTGCTAACATCATGGAAACCATTATTGGAACTATTTCTAGACTAGGGAATTTTGCATTTATTACTAGATATATAGACAGTGGACTAACTATTGCAATTAACAGATATTGAGGCGTTGTTAGATCAATTAAATTTTTTGTATTTATTGTCACACTATAACTATGTTTATTTTAAATTTAAAATTAACGGTGTGTGATGTGAGAGACTAAAACGTGCTAAAAAACAGAAAGTAGGTTATTCCAATTAAATGTAAAAATATTTTTGCAGGGATTAATAGTATTAGCATCAATGTTAGCTGTTTATTCTTGTCTTTTACTTTGTTTGTCGTAAAGCCGTATGTCGCCATAAAAATAGATATTCCAAAAAACCAGCCAATAAAATTAAGTAAAGGGGCGCCAAACCACAAATTGTTTTGTGTCCAAATCCATAGTTTATAAATGAATGCAAGGGGTTCTAAAAGAATTATATCAAAAGAAGTTGAAATTAATGCTGTTTCAATATCCATTTTAATGTTTTTTTTTGCATGAAGCAGTTTAGTTGTTAAATAATATCCTAAATACAGCATAGTTGCCCAACCGGCGGCTATTGTTAAAGGAACATTAAATAAAACTAAAATATAGTTTTGTGTTGGGTAAAAATACATTTTATAAATAATTATCCCAAAAAATTCTAGGGAATACCCCCAAATTAATGCAGGGATAAAGAATACACATGCATCTTTCCAAGAAGTTTGCTTTGAAAAATGAATAAAGCTCAAGATTAAGGTAATAAACCAAAAAACTTCAAATAAATATGTGACCTGCATTATTAGTTTTATGATTATATATATTTAAAACTTTCATTTGATTTTAAATTTAATCACTAATTAAGATTTTTTTCAAAATATTGTAAGATTCTGCACTAATCTTTTTTGCTAGTTCTTTCTTTTCAAACTTCAGTTTCTTTCCCTCTGCAAGTATTCTTTTCTGTATTCTTCCGCTAATTTTTTGTTTTTTGTGAGGATTACTGTCATTTTTGGTTGTGGAAGCCTCATTAATTGAATGTGTTTTCCTAAATTAAATTTTGCTAGTTGTTTTGGAAGCCTGTTCTGTATTTCCCATAATTTTCTGAATGTTTTAGGGTAAACTATTTCTGCAATGTAATCTCCTAAAATCATTTTATCGCTAAGTTTTGTTGCGCACCCTTTCACACCTAATTTAACTTCTTTTGCTCCGTATTCTTTTAGTGTTACACCAAACATTTTGTCAGTCTCGTTTTCTTCTTCAACAAACATAAACCAGTCATTTAGTGTACAGGCTTGTTTAAAGCCAGTTAAATGTTTTTCCTCTAATCCTACAATAGAGTAACAAAACCTCCATAATGCGAGCCCGGGCTTTTTTTCCGGATTAGGTGCTTTCATTATTTTGTCAATTAAAAACCAGCCTAAA
>PFAI01000059.1 GCA_002763225.1 Candidatus Diapherotrites archaeon CG10_big_fil_rev_8_21_14_0_10_31_34 | reverse complement strand
ACTCTGGAAAAAGTTGTGTCAGCTACTCCGATTTTCATTTACTCACAATAAGAATCAAATAAAATTCTACTTAAAAATGTTAAGGTACCCAAAAATGAGTAGTTAATGTAGCCCCCTTGAAATAATTTATAAATTTAATAATAACTAAACCCCGACCAGTTGTTTTAAATAATATAACAAATACTATTTTGTTATGGCTGAAACAATGGTTATTTCTAAGCAAGAATATTTTTCTTTAAAGAAAAAAGCAGACTTTGCAGATGATGTTTTAGTTCAGTTAGATGCAAGTCTGCGTGATATTGAGTCAGGCAAAGTAAAATCTGCTGTGCATTAATTTTCAACAATTTTCTTGTATCTTTCCTTATTTTGCAGAATATGGCTGATTATTTTTTGCTGTTCTTTTTTTGCTCCAAAAGCGACTAAAAGAACTGTGCCTGATTTTTCATAAATCAAATAGTATAGTCGTTTCCCACCAAACTTTTTTTCTCTAAACCACTTAAAACGCAATGGCTTTCCAACATTAGAATCCTCTTGCAACTGCCCGATTATTTTTTTAATCCATTCCTTTTCTTCTCTTTCAAGAGTATTAAATAAATGAGAAAAAGTTTCAGTTTCCAGAACCTTGTTGAGCATGGTTATTATTATAATAAAAAAATATTTAAAACGGAATATGTCACTCTTTATCCCTTAGAGCTTCAACCGGCTCCATGTTTGCTGCCCTCTGGGCAGGAATATAACCTGAAATTACTCCTACTCCAAAAGCAAATGCAAGGGAACCGAACAAAAGCATTGGGTCAAATTCAATTATCAAATCTATTCCGGAAGAACTTGCTGCAATTCCTCCGATTAAAGCAATAGTCAAACCTAAAAGATAACCTATTATTCCTCCAATCAATCCAATTATTCCTGCTTCAGACAAAAAAAGCGATAATACAGTAGTATTTGTTGCACCAATTGCTTTCATTATTCCAATTTCTTTTGTTCTTTCTAATACTGCCATCAGCATTGTATTCATTATTCCAATGCCTCCGACTACAAGAGAAATTGCTGCAATAAAAACTAATACTAACTGAATCAAGCCTAAAACACTTAAAGCTGTTTCCTGTATCTGGGATGCAGTCATAACCTGAACATCTTCTTTTCCGTGAGCTCGTTTTAACCTGTCTTTAATTCTTTGTTTTACTTCTAATACTTCGTCTTTGTTTACTGCTTTAGCAAAAATTCTGAAAGGAGTTAATTTTTGTCCAGTTGAATCTTCTAATGCCCTGTAATTCATTACTATTGCCCCGTCAAACATTGCTCCAAAAGACTGGCCTGCCGGCTTGGTTATGCCGACAATTTTAAGCGAGTCAGTTCCAAGCAAAAGATTTTGTTTTAGTTTTAATTCTGATTCAAAAGTGTTTTCTGAAAACCTTGAACCAACTAAAACAGCTAAATTATCTGATTGAGTTAAAAGTCTTCCTTCTCCAACTTCTAAAATCCCTAAACTCTTTAATAAATCTTGTTTTTTTGTATCAATTCCTAAAAGCAATACAGTTTTTTCTTCTTCTTTAAATTTCACTGTGCCAGAAGACAAATAAATCGGAGTAGCAGATTCAACTCCTCTGACTGATTCAATTATATCAACATCTTTTTCATCCAGTTTAGCAAAAGCTGAACCCACCAAAGACGAGCCAGGCAGAATAATTAAAGTATTTGAACCAAGTTTTTCAAATTCTTTTTCAACTGATTTATTAAAACCATCTCCAATTGAAATCAATGCAACAACAGAACCAATCCCAATAATTATTCCTAACAAAGTCAATACGCTTCTGAGCTTTTGCCTTTTCAGGTTTTCCACTGCCCTTGAAAACAATTCTAAATCCATTTTATTCAACCAAATTTGTTTTTTTGTTTTTTTCTTCCAAACTTTTTTTTAATTTTTTCTTTTATTTTGTTTTTTCATTTATTTTTTCTTTCCCATTTTTTTCTTTTCTTTTTTTGCTTTTTCTTTTATTTTTTTTCTCCAAAAAATTTTTTATTCCAAAACCATTTTTTTCCAGTTTCTTTCTTTTCTTTTTTCCGTTTTTTAATTTTTTTAATTTTTTTGCTTTTTTTTTCTTTTTCTAGTTCCTTTTCTCTTTTTGGGCACTATTAAAATCTTTTTGATTTTAATGTGCATTTAATTCCTTTGGAATTAAATTGCAACTTGCACTTTTTCTCTTTCGGAAAAGAGAAAAAGAGCAGGGCTACTCGAATCTCAATGCCTCCACTGGATCCATTTTTGCTGCTCTGTTTGCAGGAATCCAGCCGGAAATCATTCCAACAACCAAAGAAAAAATTAATGCGCCTCCAATCAATTCCATTGAAGGCAAAGCTGAAAACGGAAAACCCTCATAAGATGCTGCAACCGAAGCAAGCAATCCAATCAAAGCACCAATTACAACTCCAAGAATTCCTCCAATCAATCCAATTAATCCTGCTTCAAACAAAAACAATGACAAAACAAGATTACTGCTTGCACCAATTGCTTTCATTATTCCAATTTCTCTTGTTCTCTCCATTACAGTCATCAGCATTGTATTCATTATTCCGATTCCTCCAACTAAAAGAGAAATTCCTGCAATAACAAAAACAACCAAACCCACAAGACCTAAAATTGCATCTGCTCCGGAAAGCAAATTCTCTGAAGTCATTGTATAAAAGTCTTTTGAACCATGCTTTTTCTCTAATCTTTTTTCAATTTCTTCCTGAACATCAGTTATTTCAGATGTATTGTTTACAGTAACAATTAGTTCTACAGGGTCTTCTTCATCAAAATTTTTTTGTACTACATCTTTTGTAACTAAAACCATGTTTGAAGCACCAAAAGACGATGCAAAAGTATTTGGTTTGCTTATCGCAATAACCCGAAATTTTTTGCCATTAAGTTCAACTGTCTGCCTTAACTGAATCGGGTCATCAAAAGTTTCTTCAGCAAAATCAGAGTAAAGCCCGACAGAAAACATATCAGTATTAGTGAATTCCCTTCCTTCAGTAATCTCTACATACCCCATGTCTTCTAACATAAACATTTTATCTGGTTCCATCCCAACCAATAAAACTTCTGCTTCCTGATCCTTGAATTTCATTGTAGCAGAAGTTTCCCAAAAACCAGTTGCATCTTTTACTCCGGGAACTCCTCTGATTACATCCAAATCATCTGCTTTAAGGCTTCTAGAAACAGCAGTAGTCATTCCCATCTCTGAACCAGGCTCAACAAAAATAGAATTCATTCCCAAAGACTGTAATTCAGATCCAATAAAATTTTGTAAACCCTGAACTATTCCAATTAAAGAAACAATTGCAGCAATCCCAATTACTATCCCAAGCAAAGTTAAATAGCTTCTGAGCTTTTGGTTTCTGATGTTATTGAAAGCAACAGAAAAGGTTTCTAGAACCATCTAAACCTTTCCTCACTTCATATTATTCTTTTTGATAAATTTTTTGTACAAAAACCTTCCAACAAAGAATAATACTATTAAAACTACAATGTAAAACCAGATATTGAATTCTTCAGTTGAAATTTCAGTAATGTCATAAACTTTCAGCATTAAAGTTTTTACGGCAATTTCTTCTGCACCATACTGGTCTTTGTATTTCATTGCAACTGTAACCGGGTATTCTCCTTTTTGTAAATCATTATTTAATTTTATTTCTGCTTTAAATGAATCAAAGTCATCTGCACTCATTGTTCCAATGAACTGTTTTGTGTTATCAAAAACCCCTGCTTCAGTTGAAAGCTCTACTACAAGAGATTTTGCGTCTCCTGCCCCAACATTAAACAAATCAAAAGTTATTTCAGTTGTTCCGCCGGAAAAAGGTTTTACTGAATAACCGCTTATAACTGAATCCATTTCAGCGTTCTGGGTTACTTTGATTCCAATGTATTTTGTTGAAGAATATTCAGTTAATTCTTCGTCCTTGAATTTGATTGTAATCGGCATCATATAAGTTTGCTGGTCTGCTTCAGGATTAACCCCTAAAATAATTACAACAGTTTCTTCCTGTCCTTGGGTTAATTCATTTAAATAAACAAAACTGCTTCCTAATTGTTTTATTTCTCTTTCAACCACTACTCCGGTTGAAGTAACAGTTCTGTCTTCAATGCTTCCAACCAAAACATCTAATGCTTTTCCTGAACCAATGTTTTTCAGGTTTAAATTAATTCCTGTTACCTGCCCCGAAGCAATCTCAACCGGTTCAGCTGAAATAATTTCAATCTGAGGAGAAATTCTTTTAACATCAATATTATATGGAGTGCTTTTGCTTGAAGTTCCTTCTTCAACTGTTCTCATTCTGACAGTATAAGTTCCATTTAATGCCTCTGAATCAATTCTGACTTTTAATTTAACTAAAATGCTGTCATTCCCCCTGATTTTTCCAAGGTTTTTTTCAGCCAAAATTCCGGGATCCAAAGAAAAAGGATAATCTAAATCCAGAATAAAATCAACATTGCCTGATTCTGCTCCACTGGTGTTTTTTACTACAACCCATAAATCAACATACTGTCCGGGCACGCCAGGGGAAGGTGAATAAGTAACAGAATTAATATCCAGATTAACTGCATTAACCGTTGCAGCAAACAATAAAACCGCCAAAAAAAATACGAACTTTTTCATTAAAACACCCCATTAAATTAAACTCAAAAGATTTAATAAATACTCCTTAATTTTATTTCATTAATTACTTTTTATTTTTACTCCATTTAGTTTTCTTTTTTTTAATTATTTTTAAGCTATTCCTTGATTTTTCTTTTTTATTTTTTCATTTACACCTCATTTGTTTTTTATTTGTTTTTTTAATTAGTTTATTAATTATTTTATTAGTTATTTTTTTTCCTTGTTTTTTTCCTTGTTTTTTTTACTTTTTCTTTTTTACTTTTTCATCAGCAATTATTTTTCCGTCTTTTAACCTGACAATTCTTTCTGCATTAGCAGCAATATCTTCTTCATGAGTAACCATCAAAATAGTTTTTCCGTGCTTTTTATTCAAATCAACAATCAAATCCATTATCTGGTCTCCTGAAACAGAATCAAGGTTTCCTGTTGGCTCATCAGCAACAATAATATCAGGATTAACAGCTAAAGCTCTTGCAATTGCAACTCTCTGTCTTTGCCCTCCGGAAAGCTCGCTTGGCTTGTGATTAATTCTGTCACCTAAACCAACATCTTTCAGAATTTTTTCAGCAATTTTTTCTCTTTCTCCTTTCGGCACTCCCTGAAACCATAAAGGCATCATAACATTTTCTTTTGCACTTAATCTGTTAATTAAATTAAATGTCTGAAAAACAAAACCAATTGTCTGTCCTCGAATTTTAGCTAACTCATTATCATCCATTTTAGAAATCGGTTTTTTATTAATAAAAACTTCTCCTGAAGTAGGCCTTGACAAAACACTTAACACATCCAATAAAGTTGTTTTTCCGCTTCCAGAAGGCCCCATAATAGAAACAAACTCGCCTTTCAATAAATCAAAGCTGACTCCGCTTAATGCATGAACCTGCACTAAACCCATATTATAAGTTTTAACTACATTAACTGCCTTGATAACTGCTTCAGCCATAATTATAAAAAGGCACATCAATTAAAAAAAGTTTTGCAGAAAAAAAAAGCACAGGAAAGAAAAGCAATAGATGATTATTACCTGATTTTTTATCATCAAAACACCTTTCTGCAAAAAGCCCATAAAACGTTCGTTTTATATATTGAACGATAGTTTATTTTATTATGTTATTTAACTGGAGTAAGTTCAGGGGATGGAAAATATTAGAGTTTTTTTTGGAGTATAACCAGAAAATACATGTAAAAGGGCTTGCAAAAAAACTGCAAGTGAGTTCTGGTACAGCCCAAAAATACCTTTTGGAATACGAAAAACAAGGAGTTTTAGAAAAAGAAAAAACTGCTAATGTGTTAAGTTATTCGCTGAAAGAAACCCCTTTAACTCTTGAATTAAAAAAAACTTTTTTTCTTTCAATAATAATGCCTTTTATTGAAGAATTCCGGAAAGAAAATCCTTTTGCAAGTTCTTTGGTTTTGTATGGAAGCCATGCAAAAGGAACTTTTGACAAAAAAAGCGATATTGATTTGATTGCAATAAGCCAAACCAAAAAAATTAAGCTGAACTCAATAAAAAAAATAGAAGAAAAAACTTCAAAAGAAGCCAGAATCCAGGTTTTTACTTTAGCTGAATGGAGAAAGCAGTCAAAAGAAGATTTTGGTTTGGCTGTATCAAAAAACAATGTTTTTCTGATAGGGGAATTAATATGAAAATAAGTTCATTGATTGAAAAAGGATTACTGATTAAAAGCAAATCAAGCGAACAAGAAGTTTCTGGTTCACTGGCAATTGCAGAAAAATTCATTGAAAAAGCAAAAGGAAACCAGAAAATAGAATTCTTTGATGTTGCTTTCAGCCTTGCCTATCAGTCAATGTTTCATTCAGCCAGAACATTGTTATTCAAAAACAATTTAAAAGAAAGAAGCCATTCAGCAATGATTTCAGCAGTAAAAGAAATCTATAAAGAAAAAGTTAAGCTAAAAGAATTGCTGCAAACAATGGATTCATACAGGATTACAAGGCACGCAATACAATACATTGGGGCAGGCTGTACAAAAGAAGATTCATTGGAAGCAATAAAAGACGCAGAAAAACTCTTTGAAGAAATTGAATCATTTTCAGCCGGAATAAACAAAAACAAGAAAACCTAAAAGAATAAAACCAGAAGTTATCCAAACGGTTTATTTAAATAATTTTTGAAGGCTAATTTTTTTCTTGTGAAAGAAAAAGCGAAAAATAAACTAATTTTTTGCCGGCATTAAATTAGATTTTTTTTGGAGGAAGAAAATGGATAAAAAAACTGTAATAAAAAAACTTGAAGAAAACTGCAAAATAATCAAAAACATTTCACCGGAAGAATTAAGGGAAATAGCCAAGCCAATGGAAACAACAACAGAATTTGGCTCTGCTTCTTATGTAACAAAAATCAGGAACAGGAGCGCAAAAAAAACTTTTATTGTACCTGAAATAAAATTAGGAATAAAACAAACGCCGATAAAAGAAAAAGAAGCAGAAGAATTAGCAGAAAAAGTTTTTGAATACTTAAACGACAAAGAATTAATTCAAATAAATAAAACAATGTGTCTTAACCCAAAAAATGAAATTGAGTGCAGGCTTTATGTTTCAAAAGAACAGGCAAAACTGGCTTTTATGTGGAATTACATGCTTTATCCTTCAAAAGAAAAAGAACCTGAAATGATTTCAATCCATGTCCCTGAATGGCCTGAAACAAAAATCTTTTGTTATCCAAAACAAAAAATCACTTTTTGTCTGGGTTCAGATTACTTTGGAGAAGTAAAAAAATCTTTTCTGAGAATGGGAATGTTATTTCATAAAGAAAAAACAAAAGGATTAGGATTACATGCAGGAAGCAAACTATTGAAAGTCAAAAACAAAAACAACGAATTACAGGAAGTTGGATTTATTATGTTTGGATTAAGTGGGACAGGAAAAACCACTTTAACAATTCATAATCATGAATTAACTGGCGAAGAAGGGGTCAGCATAAGACAGGATGATGTAGTTTTTATGGATGAAAAAGGTTTTTGTGCAGGAACAGAATTTGGTTTTTTCATTAAAACAGAAGGATTAGATGAAAGCCAAAAAGTTTTGTATGAAGCATCAGTAAAACCAACTGCTATTTTTGAAAACGTTAAAGTAAGTGAAAACGGAAAAGTTGATTTCAAAAACTTAGAATTAACAGCAAACGGCAGAGGAGTTTTGCCAAGAGATTCAGTTGAAGGAGCAGAAAAAGAAATTGACTTAGAAAAAGCACACAAAATAATTTTTATTACAAGAAGAGAAGACATTGTTCCTGTAATAGCAAAACTAACTCCAGAACAGGCTGCAGCATATTTCATGTTAGGAGAAAGCATTGAAACTTCTGCAGGAGACCCAACAAAAGCAGGACAGTCAAAAAGAGAAGTCGGAACAAATCCTTTTATTACAGGAAAAGAAGAAGACGAAGGAAACAGGTTGTATGAAATACTCAAAAACAATAAAGACATTGAATGCTTTGTAATGAACACCGGGGGAATCGGAAGAACCGGATTTGAAAAAGGAAAAAACATCAGCATTAAACTTTCAACTGACATAATGAAATTTATTGCACAAGGAAAAATCGAATGGAAAAAAGATTCTAACTGGAATTATTTAGTGCCAAAAGGAATTGAAGGAATTGATTTCTCAGAATTTGATCCTGCAAACTATTACTCAAAAGAAGAATTCGAAGAAAAAGTCAATAAACTTTTAGAAGAAAGAAAACAATGGTTAGCACAATTCCCTGGATTAAAAAAGGAGATTGTTGAATCGATTTACAAATGAACCACAAACCATTTAAATTCTTTTGCACTTTCTTTTTTATGAAAAATTATGAACTTTTTTGGATGTGATTAAATGGCTGGAATTTCTAATAGAACAAAAAACCTTGGAACAGAAAATGCTTTTGTTGTTTTAGGAGAAGTCAATAAAAGAATTGCCAAAGGGCAGAATATAATCAGTTTTTGTATTGGTCAGCCGGATTTTGATGCACCAAAAGTGGTTAGAGACGCAGCAAAAAAAGCAATTGACTCAAATAAATCAGGGTATACTTCTTCTAACGGAATCCCAGAGTTAAGAAAAGCAATAGCTGAATATGAAGGAAAAATAAGAGGAATAGAAATTGACCCTGATTCAGTTGTAGTGGACAATGGAGCAAAACCTTTTATCACTCATTCAATTATGATTTCAACTGATTATGGTAAAGGAGACGAAATAATGTACCCTAATCCAGGCTACCCGATTTATTCCACACAAACAATAGTTCATGGAGCAACACCAGTTCCATACAATATTTTGGAATCAAAAAACTTTAACTTTGATTTAGAAGAACTAAAAGAAAAAGTTTCAGATAAAACTAAATTAATTATAATTAATTCTCCTCAGAACCCAACAGGAGGAGTTTTAACTAAAGAATCATTAAAAGGAATTGCAGATATTGCAATAGACAACGATTTATGGGTTTACTCAGATGAAATTTACCAGCATATTTTATTTGAAGGAAAATTTGAAAGCATTGCTTCATTAGAAGGAATGCAGGAAAGAACAATTATTTCAACCGGAGTAAGTAAAACTTTTGCTATGACTGGATGGAGAATAGGGTATATAATAAACGAAAAACTTGCAAAAGATTTTACTACTTGGGTAATAAACACTAATGCCTGTGCAGGGCATGTAAACCAGTATGCCGCAGCAGCTGCATTAAATGAAGCAGGAAATGACGCAAAAAAAATGACTGATTCATTCCACAGAAGAAGAGATTTAATAGTCAAATTATTAAATGAAATTCCAGGATTTCGTTGCTTAAGCCCAAAAGGAACATTTTATGTTTATCCTAATGTAACTAAAGCATGTGAAATGACTGGAATAAAAACTGCAGAAGAATTAAGATTAAGATTACTGGATGAAATAAAAGTTGCGGTTTTGTCTGACATTCATTTCGGAAAAAAAATTCTTTCAGAAGGCGAACACTTAAGATTTTCTTTTGCAACATCAGATGAAAACATCAAAAAAGGAACTGAACTAATAAAAGAATTCATTGAAAAAAACAGCAAATAAAACTTTTAAGAAACTGTTGCATTTAAGTCTTCCCAGGATGACTTATTTAAATCTTCTGAATTAATTTGAATTTCTTTAACTTCAGATGCTTTTGACGGTTCAATTTCTTCATAAATAATTCCTGAAATTGGGTCGATTCCTAAAATTAAAGCCTTAAAGCACCCTCCAAGAACTTCAAATCCTTTAATCATTTTTCTTGCCTGTTCTTCATCAGTATAACTATCAGTAATTCCACCAGAAGTTGTTTTAGCAGAATTATTCTTTAAATTCACTTCAATTACAACAACATTTTTCTGGTATTCAAATCTTCTTGTCTGGCCAGCATAAAAACAGTCTCCTTTTCCAACCCAAGAATAAGAAACACTGTATTTTCCGTCACCAAAATCAGTCAATTCTTTTTCAATAAACATATTGCAGTTTTTCGTTTGAGTTAGCTGTTCATCCAATAACTGCAGTTGCTCTGAAGTTAAATTATCAAGAGTGTTTATAAAATCCTGAGAAGAAGAATCAGAATAAACTGAAGCAAACCCGAAATAAGCTTTCATTCCGGCAACATAATCCAGGGCATTGCATTGATTTTGTTTTGCTGTCCCGTTTTCAATTACCTTTAATGCTTCTCCTTCAAAAGTCTTTGTTTCAGCCAAAAAAATCACTTTGGATTCAATATCAGTTTCATCAAACTCTAATTCCAAATCATTGGAAAAAACTGTTCCATCAGCAAAAACAGTTACTTTAATGTTTGAATCAGAAGAAAAACATTTTAATTGAACCTCATTGTTTCCAGAATTTAAAACAGTGTTTTGTGAACACAAAATTAAATCAGATTCATCAGATAATTGTATTTCAGCATTAATTTGTTTATTTGAATGCAAATTAACTTTAATAAAGTCTCCATTTAGTACAGCAGACTTAATTGTAATCTGGGGTTGTAATAAGCAACCAGAAAAAATAATTAGAAAAATTAATGAAACAAAAACTGTTTTATTCATTCTAAATTATAGTATAAACAACTATTTAAACATTTACAAAAACAAAACTTTAATGCAACTAATTATTGCAACAGGCAACAAGCATAAAGTACAGGAAATAAAAAAACTGCTTGGAAAAAAAATCAGATTAAAACAAATTAACATTGAACTGCATGAACCAAAAAGCAATTCAGTTGAAAAAATAGCTGAATCAAAAGCAAAACAGGCATTCAAGAAAATCAAAAAGCCTTTGATTGCAGAAGACACAGGAATTTATTTCACTGCATTAAAGAATTTTCCTGGAACAGAACCAAAAAGGCAGTATCTGAAATTAGGATTAGCTGGACTGTTAAAGAAACTTGAAGGAAAAAAAAGAAATGCTTTTTATAAAACAGTAATCTGTTTTTTTGACGGCAAAAAAACTAAATTTTTTGAAGGAAAACTTTATGGAAAAATAACTGAAAAGGTTTTTCTGGAAAACAAAAAAGTAATGGCTTATGAAAAAATTTTTGTTCCAAAAGGAAAGAAAAAAGTTTTAGCATTTTTTTCAAGAAAAAGCAAAAACAAGTTTTCGCATAGGGCTAAAGCAGCAGAAAAATTGAAAACGTTTTTGGAAAAAAATTAAAGAGCATTAATTATTGGATTTAAAATTAAATAGCTTATTGCCCCGACAAAAGCAGTTACAGGAATAGTTAAAACCCATGCCCAGACAATGTTTCTGGCTACACTCCAATGGACAGCAGAAGTTCTTTTAGTTAAGCCAACCCCCATAATTGCACCTGAAACAACATGGGTTGTGCTGACTGGAATTCCAAAAACAGTGCTTGCAATTATTACTCCTGCACCAGAAGTTTCAGCACAAAAACCGTTAATCGGCCTTAACTTGGTTATTTTTGTTCCCATTGTTTTTATGACTCTCCAGCCTCCTGCAATGGTCCCCAAAGCAATAGTAGTATGAGAAAGAATTATAACCCACCAAGGAACAAAAAACTCGTTTCCAAGAAATCCGCTGGAAAAAAGCATCAAAGAAATTATGCCCATTGTTTTTTGTGCGTCATTTGTTCCGTGCCCTAAAGAATAAACTGAAACAGAAATCAACTGAAGCCTTTTAAACAAATTGTTTACTTTTCTTGGAGGAGTGTTCCTGACAAGCCTTAAAACCAGAGCAGAAAACAGGAAAGAACCAATCATTCCAATGATTGGAGCAACAAAAATAAAAGCAAAAACAATCAAGATTCCAGAAACAATCAAAGAATTAAATCCTGCGCCAACCAAAGCAGAACCAACAAGGCCTCCGATTAAAGCATGTGAAGCAGACACAGGCAAACCAATAAAAGAAGAAAAATAAACCCAAACAATTGAGCCAACCAAGCCGGACAAAACAATTGTTGTAGTAACGGCTTCAAAGTCAATTAATCCTTTCCCTATTGTGGCGGCAACAGCAACAGAAAAAACAAATGCAGCAACAAAATTAAAGAAAGCAGAAAGCAGTACTGCAGAACGCAAAGACAAAACCCGTGTAGCAACAACAGTTGAAATCGCATTAGCAGCATCATTTAATCCGTTGCCGAAATCAAAAATCAAGGCAGTGAGTATTCCTATTGCAACCAAAATAAAAGGGTCAAGCATGCTTTACCACAATGCCTTCAATCACAATAGCAACCCTTTGGCTTTTATCCAAAAGGTCTTCCATTTCCCCATAAATATCCCTTAACTTAATCAGCTTAATTGCGTTTTTTTCTTTTTTAAACAAACCAGATATTGCCTTATTGTAAATCCTGTCTCCTTCATCCTCAAAATCATGGATTCTCCTTAAATGAACATTAATTGAAACAGGGTTCTTCAGGCAGGAAACAGCCTCAAAAACTTCATTCAAAGACTTCAAGCCAGTAACAGATAAATCAAACAAGTCTTCCGGAATTTCCTTTAATTCATACTGAATCATTTTATTTGAAACATCATCAATTACATCAACCAAATCATCAAGCAAATCAGTTAACTGGTGAATGTCTTCCCTGTCAATAGGAGTAATAAAACTTTTATGCAATAAAGCAACCATTTCATGAGTCAATTCATCTGCTTTATGCTCCATTTCATTTATTTCACTGACTTTCTTTTTTTTTGTTTTGCATTTAACTCATCAAAATCCCTTAAAAACCTTCCAAAAATAGTGCTGGTTTCACACACAATTTTTGCCTGATTTTTCAATAAATCAAAAAAAATGTCTTCTTTCGGCATAAAAAAATTAATTACTCTTTTCATTCAAGAATTGCTTCAAGAAAAATATTTAAACAGAACTATAAAACAATAAACTCTGTAATAAAAACTTTTGGGAATCCTCTTTACCGGCAGTCTGCCCTCAAATTGTTTATAAAAAAGAAAAAACTCATTTTATCATGGAATTCAATTTATTTGATTTGCATGATTCAGAAGAAGACACAACATTGAGGCATTGTTTAAGAGCATACAACATTATTCCCAAATATTGCAATAATCCGGCCAAAAAAAATTTTGAAGCACTAAAAATAAATATCGAATTGAGACAAATAAACAAAAAACTCAAAAAACAAATTGGAATAAACTGGACTGAAAAATGGGCAGAAATAATCCCTTATAAAGTATCCAAAAAGACTATCAATGATTGGATATTAGGAAGGGCGTCAATTCCTCTTATTGCTATTTCTGTTTTGCGCCAGTTTGAATGTGAAAAAGAAACAAAAGAAATAGCAAAGAATTTGAAATACGTTTCAAGCACAACAGGAAGCACAGTAAAAATTCCAAACAAAATTTCTCCAGATATTATATATCTCTCAGGATTAATATTGGGCGACGGGTGTCTTCCAATAATAAAAAGGAGAACAAAAAATTTTGAATATAAAGTAATTTATTACAGTGGAAAAGAAATATTTGTCACTGAAAAAATAATTCCATTAATGAAAAAAGTGTTTAAAATAGAAAAAATTTTATTCGGTTTCAGGCATCAAGCTTGGGAATTGACAATAAAAAATAAAGCAATATTCAGATTTTTTACTCAAATTATGGGTTTGCCTTCTGGAAAGAAAAGCATTAAAGCACACATTCCTGAAACAATAAAAAAACTTAAACCAAATGAAGCAGTGCCTTTTCTTGCAGGATTAATTGACAGTGACCTAGGAAAACACGGTAATTCAATTGGTTGCACCTTTCGAAGTCAAAGGCTAGTGAATGACTTAGTAGAAATGCTAGCAAAACTAAATATTGAATCCAAAAACAGCGGAACATACTTGATAAAAGAAAAATATCCTCAAACTGATTTTAAAATAAAGAAAAATCAAATAAAAAGATTAAAATACGTTCTTGACAACAATTATTTACCTAAAAATCCTGACAGAATAAAAGCAATAAATCTTATTGCAGGCGTACCAAAGCGGTCAAATGGACTAGGTTTAGGGGAATAATAAGTTATTTGATTTTTATTCGAAAACACCTAGTGGCTTAGTGCCTTCGGAGGTTCGAATCCTCCCGCCTGCAAAACCTTTTACAAAAGGTTTAACAAAAAGTACGGGACAAGCCCATACTGCAAAATGATGTTTATGTATTCAGCAGATCTAGGATTAAGTTCTTTTAACGCAGTGTTAATTGAAGACAAAGAAATCAAAAAAAAGAAAAGAGTTTTTTTGAATCCAAAAAAAAGTGTTTCAAAGCAAAGACAAGAATTTCTTTCAGACAAATTTTTTTCTGACGCAGAAACAATTGCTTTAACCGGAGCAAACTCAATAAAAATAAAAGAAATTCAAGGAAAAAAAATAATCAAGGTAAACGAAATTGAAGCAATAGCAAAAGGAGCTTCATTTTTATCAAAACAAAAAGAGTTTTTGGCTGCTTCAGCCGGAACAGGAATCTGTTTTGTTTCAGTTAAAAGAAAAAAAAACGCACACATAGGAGGAACAGCAATAGGGGGAAGAACTTTGCTAGGATTAAGTTATTTTTTAACAAAAAAAACTGATTTTAAAGAAATAGAATCTTGTGCAAAAAAAGGAAACCTGAAAAAAATGGATTTAATGCTAAAAGATGTTTATCCAAAAGGAATAGGATTGCTTAAAAAAAATGTTTCTGTTGCCCATTTTGGAAAAACAAAAAGCAGGAAAAAAGAAGACTTGTGCGCTGGAGTATTTAACATGGTTTCTCAAGGAATTTCAACTCACGCATTGCTTGCAGCAAAATCTGCCGGACACAAAAAAATAGTTTTT
>PFAI01000056.1:706-17749 GCA_002763225.1 Candidatus Diapherotrites archaeon CG10_big_fil_rev_8_21_14_0_10_31_34 | reverse complement strand
GAGCAGAAAACATTTCAATTAAATCAAAACCATTTGAATACCTTTATTTTTTTCCTGAAACAAAATATACTGCTTTAGGAGATGTCCAGATTACTGGTTGCAGGTTAAAAGGAGATGCAATGCTTGGATTTGGTTCAGGTAATCTTCCTTTGGTTTCAATTGATGCAAACTCAATTGATTTTAATGTATTTAATCCATTAAAGTTTTATGACAGAGTTGAATTAAATGCTAATAACTCTGTAACTCATCATAAAAATGAAGTGTGCAATTTGACTGCAAGCGAAAAAAAAGACATGGTTCTGCCTTTTAACGGAAAAATTAATGGAGTCAATTCAGGTTTTGTTAAAAACATTAAAATAACTAATATTGCTAATGGATTAATTGATTTTGAATTAGACTCTACTCAAAGAGATTTTTCAAATGAAATGTTTTCCACTGAAATTAATGCATCACTTTATCCAAACACTTTTTATACAATTAATTTTACTGTTTGCAGGTCTTCAGCTAACTGCAAAGACTTTTCTTTTAATTTCTTTACTTGGAAGAGGTTATGGCAATGAGCATTAAAGACGAATTAAATGCATTAAAAGGATTAGTAAAGAAAAAACCAATTCCCGAAAATAAATCCAAAAGCAGTGAAACAGAAAAGCAAAACTTCGGGTTACAAAAAACAGAGAACAGGGAAATAAAAAAACAAAAACAAGAACTAAAAAAGCTTGCAAAAGAACAGGTTAAATCACAGCAGCCAAAAAAAGATTTTTTTTCTTTTTTAAGAAAAAAACCAAAAAAAGAGCTGGAAACTAACTCAGAAAAACAAGGAAAGTTTGCTTTCACTGAACAAACTAAAACAGAAGAAAAAAAAGACTTTTTATCGCAAGAAAAAGGAACTTCTTTTAAATCCGGTGCAGGAGCAAAAGAATCTAAATCAGGCTTAAACGAATCTGATGGAAGTTTGAAAGATAAATTAATGGCTTTTTATTATTCTTTGGAAGATGGTTATTACAATTTTTTGGATAAAGTAAACGAAAAAATTCCTGTGTATAAAGTAATTGACCCGATAGACAATATTGTCCCTTCATTTTTATTGTTTTTAGGAATAATTCTGGTTTTGTTGATTTTACTTTTATCTTTTTTTGTGTTTCCTCCTTCAGATCAAACAGGAAAATTAGTTTTAACTTTAACTAAAGAGAATTCAACTGAAATAATGTCTGGCTATAAAATTAACGTATGGGTTGAAGGAAATAAAAGAACAATTACAACTGACAAAAATGCCCAGATTACTTTAGAGAATTTAATTATAGGCTCTAAAGTCAAAGTTGAAGTAAATGATGTCCCTCAATACGAGGATTTCAATAAATCTTTTGTTACTGCAGAAAAAGAAAACTCTTTTGAAATTGAATTAAAAAAGAAGCCAGTAATTGATTCAGGGTGGAGCAGTAAAACAATAAGGTTTAAAGAGGGAAGCGAAAGCGGAAGAACTGTAACAGAATTTTTAAGGGTTTCATTTAAGTGTTCAGCTCAAAATGAAATTGAAGTTGTAGGAGAAAGTTCTTTGACTTCAACTACCACTACTGGTTTAATTCAGATTAAAACAAAAGATTCATGTGGTAATGTTTTAGTTAGTGTTGAGTCAACTGAATATGAAAAAATAGATAAACAGGTTTTGGCTGAAAACAAAATAATAGTTTTAACCAGAAAAGAGAATGGTTCAAAAGGAACAATTCATATTAAAATCTATGATGAAGAAGGAGACTTTATTCAGAAAAAAATGAAGTTTTCTTTGTTTGAAGAAGGAGATTCCAGTCCTTTAAGTGCATTTGATTCAGTTTCAGTTTTTGATGGAATAAAAGATTTTTCAATGGATCCAGGAACTTATTTTATTTCTGTTTTTGATCCAGATGCAATTCCGGAATATTCTTGCAGTGATTCAGCTGAAAAAGAGTTAACTGAAGAAGGACAAATAACTTTTGGAGTAACCTGCACTAAATTAACTCAAGGAGATTTAAATGGCTTGATTTCAGTTAAAGTAATTGATTCAGCTTCAAAGACTCTGGTTGAATCAACTATTGAATTACTGCAAAAAAAAGACAATAGATTTGAGTTTATTGCTTTAAAACAAGGTTCTAATGTTTCTTTTGCTGTTTCAGAAGACAAAGATTTTACTGTAATAGTTTCTAGTTCAGGCTACATGGTTTATTTTGATGAAACAGAAATCCTGAATAAAGGAAGTTCTTTGACTGTTGAATTAGTTAAATTTACTCCTGCTAATTCCGGAACCGCTGAAATAAAAGTTTTTGATGAAGACGGAAACCCTGCTTCTGTCGGAAAAGTGTATTTAAGGTTTGGTTCAGGTGCATTAAAGGATTACAGGATTAATTCTTATTCCAGTTCAATTGGTTTTACAGGAGAAGCAGTGATTACAGGAATTTCTCCGGGAAATTATTATGCTGAAGCAATAACTAATGAACAAAAAGGAATTTCTGATTCAAAAAACATTGATAAAAACAGGCTTGTAAACTTTGAAGTCGGAATGAAAAAAGTAAGGGGAACAGTTAAATTAAATGTAACTAAATTAAATTCTTCTGCTAAACTAACTGGCTTTGAAGTTGAATTCTTTAATGCTTTGTCTTTGATTAAAGTTCCTGAATCAGATTTTGTTTTTGATGAAAAAAATGATGTTTATTCTTTTGATGAAGGCTCTTATTATGCAATAATTTCAAAACAAGGTTATCATGTTACTCGTTCAAAGAATTTTGTTGTTAAAGCAAAAACAAGGGCAACAGTTAACATTGCTTTGCCTCAGTTAGGAGAAGCTGTTGAAATTCATTTTAATGGATTATATAATTTAAACGGAGAAAAAGTTGATTTAATTGATTTAAATAAAGTGTATTCAGCTGAATTCACTTTAGCTGTTTCGCCTGACCCTGACTTGTTTTATTTTAATTTTTTGATTGGAACAGGAAGAGGGACTTCAATGGCGCAAGATTCTTTGTTTATTTCTTCTTTTAATAATCCTTTTACTGATGAAGCCCAGATTTTAAAAACAACGTCTTTTACAGGAAACTATCAGACTGATTTTGAAAATTCAGCTAATTTAACTGAAGGGAACTCAAAAGCAGTTTTAGTGGAATTTGATGACTTTGATAAAAGAGATTTTGAGGAAACAGCTTTTACTGTTTCAGTTGAAATTAAATTAAATAAAGAACAGTTAACTAAACAGACTTTGGATGCAAATAACTTAATTTTGTTTTTCAAGGCCTTGGCTGTAGGAAATTCTTTTGCTGAACCGGAATTCCATTTGGATCCAAAAGACGACAGAGAATTCACTTCATTAAATGCATATACTTATTCTAAAACTAAAATTCAGGAATTAAGTTTTTGTGACAAGCCTTTTTGTTATTCTTATCTAGTTTCAAGTAAGTCTTCTGAACCAGACTGTAAAGTAATTTCTTTGGGTTCGGTTTCAAAAGTTAAATTAAATTGTCCGTATGAATTTTCTTCTTTGATTTTAAATAACAAAGAAGATTATTCTTCAGTTGATTTTTCTATTGAAAATTCCACTGTTGCAGGAGCCGAATTAGATGCGCTTTTATTTAATTCTTTTTTGATTAAAACAAAAAAGCAGAATTTAACTGGAAACGCAGATTCAAGAATAATTCAGGAAACAATTGATTTAACAAAAAAAGGATTAATTTATTCTGAAGCCGATTTCACTCCAATTAAATTAGTTAAAACAATCAACAATAAAATTCCTTCAATTAAAACTGCTTTATCCGACCCTGGAATAATAGATAAAAACTATCAGGAACTAAGAATAAGAGGTGACTCAAATTTTAATATTTTAATTGACCCTGAAGAAATTTCTGCTTTCACTGAAACTAACCTGACAATAGAATTACTGGATATTGAAGGAAAGCCAATAAAAGATGCGGCAGTAATATTAGAAATAACTGATTCTGTTTCAGGAGAAAAAGAATTGCGTTCTCCGCAGGAAACAGATTCATTGGGTTTAGTTGTGTTTAATGGTTCTGAAAGAATTCCTGCTTTATATCCTTTATCTAAAGTTAAAATCAGTGTTGAACTGCCTGATGGAACTATTTCTTCTAAAGAAATTACTGTAAGTGATATAAATACTTTTGATTTTGCTCCTAAATCATTAAAATTTAATTTTTCTTCTATTGATTCAAGCACTAAAACAAAAGAAATTAATTTCTTTGATTTGTCTGCAGGATTCCTTGACCAAAAAATTGACTCTTATTCAGTTGACTTTTCTTCTAATTCAGAATTCTTTTCTGAACAATCATTTAGAGAATGGAATGGAGAAAAATTCACTGTTGAAGGAATTATCACTAAACTAAATCTTGCTTTAGACACTGGCGAAACAGCAGGCTTAAATGAAAACCTTTCAATTAATTCTGAATTAATTTTGAACATAAAAATAAATGAATTTGATTTTGAAAAAATTATTCCTGTTTCAATAGTAATTAATGCTGCAGGAGGAGTTGAATCAAATTATTTAAATGCGTTTTTCCCAGTAAATTCAAATCAGGATATTAATTCATCAAATCCTATTATAGTTTCCTTGTTTTCAGATGATGATTCTAAAGCAACTCAATTTGAACTGCAAAGAAAAAATATTGGTGAAGCAGAATTAACTATAAATTCAATTGAATTATTTTCTGATTCAACTTACCTTAATTTATCTAAAATGCAGGATTCAATTGAATTACAGGAAAACAGGCTTGTTGACTCTGACGGGTTATTAATTGATTTTACTGCTTTTTTGTCTTCTTCGGCTTCAACCATTAATCAGGAAAAAATTGAGTCAGGCGAAATCAAATTAAGTTTTGATGTAAATGGAATGCCTGATTTTATTGTTCTTCCGTTTAAAGTTGAAATCCTTTTTTCAAAAGACACTTTAACAGTTGTTCCAGATGAATTAACTTATATGTTTGAATTAGAGACAGAAGTTTTTTCTCAGACTAAAACCCTTAACTTTAAAAGCGATTCAAATTTCCTTGAATTAAATTTAACTGATATTGTCTTTGATTTAAGTTCAGTTTATGTTTCAGCTGTTCCTCCAATTTATTCCAGTTCAATAACTAATTCAGGCAAAGACATTAATTTTACTTTGAATTTAACTTCTGAGGGAAAAGAAATTGATTCCAGCAAATATTTTGAAGGAGAAATTTTAGTTGAATATTCTGCTGCAGGAAGAGATTTTAATAAAACAATTCCTCTGACTGTTTCAATTTTAACTGCTCCAAAAGAAATTGAGTCAAATTCATTTAATTTACAGGCATGCATTGGAGAAGGAGCATTAAATGATAGTTCTGATTCCCAATTTGATGTAAGCTTTTGGATTGGATGCAATATAGGGGAAAAAATTTCTTCTGATCAATGTTCCAGTGAACCCCCAAAAATAAAATTAGACTGGAGTTTTTCTTCTTTTATTATTAATGACGATTACACAGTAAACGGAATCTGCGGCAAAGATACTACAGAATATAATGATTATACTTTTTGTGATGCAGCCCAATTTTCAATGGAATTATTTTACAGAATTTTTGCATTTAAAGCAGAAGATGAACATAAGACAGGAAACTTTCATTATAAAGCAACATTAATTTCAGATAATTTATCAACTGCTTTTTTTAAAGACTTTGATGAATGGGCAATGAGCACATTAGCTGATGCCCCAACTGACTACACAAACCAGGAAGACTATTATTATAATTTAGTTAGAAAATATTTTGCTGAAGGAAAAATTAATGTTAATGTTTTTGATAAAGAAAAGAATTCTTGGGGTTCAAAAATTAAAGTTCCTGGATGGTATGATGTTAATGTTAGCGTGGAAGAAAACAGAATTGACATTGACCTTGATTTAATTCAATCTTCAGCTGATTTAGAGTCAATAACTGGCTTGGAAGACAGTGCTTTTTATTATATTCCGTTTGACGGAAAAATAGGGTTAAAGGACAGCGAATTTAAAAGAGCTAATTATGGTTCAAGCTTTGATGTGCAATCTCCTGATGGATTGTTTAAAGTCAATGAAACTGCAGGATTTAATATTTTTTCTTCTGAATTAGACGGATATAAACTGCTGCAAGTAATCCAGCACGATGATTTTGCTTCTTTAAATGAAAATTTTTATAAGTCAGCTTTATTAGAGATTGCAAAAGATAATGCCAGTAAATTAAGGACAATGAATTTTTATCCAACTACTCCGACTGCTTTGATAATGGAAGCAGATTTAAATAAAACAGGAAATGCATTGATTTATTATTCAATTTATAATTCTCTGGAAGAAGAAAGAGAAGAAATTCTTTCAGATAATTTACTGACTTGGAATGGTTTAGGAAAAGAATGTGTTGACTTTAAAGGAAATTCAACTCAAAACAATATTTATGTTGACCAAAAAGCAGATAATTCAGATTCAGTTAATTTAACTAACTTGGATAATGCATTTAAATTATACTGGAATTATGCTTCAAAAACAGGAAAAACTTTTTTTACTTCAATTGTTTATTCTCCTTCAAATGCGCCTCCACGCACTTTAAAGATTCTTCCTTTTACTAACCAAAACAATAATCCTTTTACAGTTAAATTGTATTCAAAAGATGGTTTAAGTGATTCAACTAACTCTCAACAAAATTCAATTTCATTGGATTCCTCTAATTCTCTTAATTCATTAAAAGACTTGTTTGATTTAGTTGACCAAGGAAAAGCCTGTTTTAAAAATGAAGGAAATTTCACTTATATTGTCTGGAATGAATCAGAAGTAATTGCTGATGCAGGAATTGAAGATGAACATAATTTATTCGTTGAATCAGACTGCATTACTAATTGATTTTTGATTCAGAAAAGCTTTTTTTAATTTTTTTTCACTGATTTTTGATTCAGAAAAGCTTTTTTTTGATTAATATTATGTATTTTTTTTACTGCTTTTAAAGTTCATAAAAACATTTTTTTAAGTTTCCCTGTTTTTTTTATTTAGAAAAACCTTTTTTTAATTTTCATTGTTTTTTGATCAATTTTTTAATTTTCACTGTTTTTTTTGATTTAAAAACATTTTTTAATTTTCACTGCCTTTAATTTCTGTTTCTAAAATTGAATTAATTTTTTCCGGGTCAAAACCAAGTTTGATTAATTTGGTTTGTCCTTTTATTCCAGGACCGGAAGCAGAAGTTAAAATCAATCCATAAGTTTCTAATTCATTAATATACTGCCTGTACCATCTTGAACTCACGCTGGTTTCTTTTAATGCTAAACTTAATTGCTTGTATTTTTCATATACTTCTCCTGAATACAATACGCCTGCTTCTTCTTTTCCGGTAATTTTTCTTATTCCTTTAGTGCTCATTGAAAGAACTGCTATTGCCTTTAAAACTAATTGCTGTTGTTCCGGCAGAGTTGAAACCATGTTAAAAATAATGTCTTCTTCTACTTTCTTTTTTGCTTTTTGTACTTCCAAGTCAGTTACTTTTTTTGCTTTACTGCTTTCAGCTATTTCTCCTGCTCTCATCAAAAGCATTACTGCAGTTCTTGCGTCACCTGATTCTTGTGCAGCAATTGCTGCAGCCAGGTTTATTGCTGAATCTGCCACTGCATTAGGAAAAAAAGCTAATTCAACTCTTGCCTGTAGTATTGCCCTTAATTCTTCTGCGTTATACGGCGGAAAAACCATTTCTTTTTCGCATAAAGAGCTTTTAGTTCTGGCATCAAGTTTTTCTTTAAACATTAAATTATTTGAAATTCCAATAATTGAAATGCTTCCTTTTTCTATTTCGTCATTGCTTCTGCTTAAAGAATAAACTAATTCATCTACATCTTTTACTTTATCTATTTCATCTAAAATCAATACAATCTGATTTTCTTTTTTACAGTAATCAATTAGTTTTTCCTGAATAAATCCTGCTGAATAACCAATAAAATTTTCGTCTGGATAAAATTTTTTTATTCCTTTAATCAAAACCTTGTATTTAGAGTTATGGTTTCTGCAGTTAATGTAAGTGCATGCAACTTTAGCATTATTTTGTTTAACAAAATCTTCTAATTGTTTTATTACATGAAAAGTTACAGTTGTTTTTCCTGTTCCTACTTTTCCGTACAAAAATAAATTATCTGGTTTTTTTCCTTTTAATGCAGGAGTTAAAATTTTTGTTATTTCTTCAATTTGTTTTTCCCTGAACGGAAGTTCTTTTGGAAAATAGTGCTGAGAAATTGCATCTCTGTCTTTGAAAATGCTTTCTTTTTTTAATTCTGCTTCAAATAGGTTTGGCATAAATTAATCTTTGCACGAAAAATGATTTAAATTAGACTAGTTTGTTTTCTGAAGATTCAACTATTCTTTTAAAATATGTTCTTTTCAGATAGTATTGTAGAATTTCGTTTATTTTTAGGGGTGATATTTTTGGGTTTAATGGATAAAATGTTCAAGAAACAAGAAGATAATGTGGATATAGAAGAATTTTTGAATAACTTGGATGTAGAAGAAGAAACAATGGTTGAAGATGCAGATGCATATGTCAAACCTATTTCTTTAACTGGAGACGAAGACACTGCAATGGTTATAGCTGAATTAAGAAAAGGAAATATAATTCTGTTAAACATTGGAGATTTGTCAAAAAGAAATGCAATCAAGTTAAGAGACTTAGTAAAACAAATCAGAAATGTTGCAGATGAAATAAATGGAGACATTGCAAGGATTTCAACTGAAAGAATTCTTGTTACTCCTGCAAAAGTTAAAATTATTAAGAGAAAAGAATAATCTTTTATTATGAAGTTAAAAGAAAACTCTTTTCCTTTATCTTTTTCTTTACAGGAAACAACAGATTTCATTAAACAAACTTTAGAGGAAAAAAACTGGTTTGAATTTGAAGTAATTGAAGTAAAAATCGTTTTTGTTCCCTACTATTTTTATTCTTTTGAGGCTTTCTTTGAATCAGACGAAGAAGGCAAAAAAATTGTTTCTGACACATCTAATGGAAAACTTGCATTAAACGGCTTGACAGGAGAATTAGATGAAAGCATTTCTGTTCCTGAATCAGATGAATTAGTTAAAGAAATTGAAGAGCTTCCTGAAAACATTCCTTTTGAAGAAAAATCTTTTGAGTTAACAGAAAAAATTGAGCAAATAGTTCAGATTAAAACAGCGCATCATTTGAGGACAGGAAAAGATAATGTGATAATTCATTCAATCAAAAAAGTTTTGTATCCTGTCTGGATAATTGATTTTTCTGTTGAAGAACAAACTTTTCAGTTCACTGTTTCCGGAGTAGATGGTTCAGTTATTTTAGAAGAAGAAATTCCTGAAAGAGAACTGGGTTTCTGGGAAATCACTTCAGAAACATTAAATGAATTAAAGTCTCCTTCTTCCTGGATTAATTATACTACTTCAGTTATTTCTGATTCAGCTAATTTTGTTGTCAAAAATACTTTTTCAGGAAATTTAATGCATAATCTTTTGCATAACTGGAAGTATCAGTCATTTATTTTATTAATAATTTTAATTCTAATAGTCCTTTGGAGTTTAGGTTATCTTAATTTCTAGAATTAGTTTATCTGTTTTGCTTTCTTTTTAAGTTTTCTTGTAAAAGCCGGTTTAAGTTTCTTGCTGTTCCTGCAGAGACTTTTGCAGTTAGTTTCCCGCCAGTAAATTTGGATTTAACTCCAGTATTTGAAGAAATAAAATTGTTGGTTATTTTAAATCCTGACCCTCGAAGAATTTTAAATGCTTCTTGGTAAGTCAGTTCAGGAGTAATTTTTAATTTTTCAGTTGTTAATGCTTGTGTTTTTCTAGTTATAATATCTTTTGGATTCTTGACTTTCCCTGCAGAGTTTATTAAAGGTCTTGTTGGTAGGGTTCTATGCCTTCCAGAAGCAGGATCTTTGTATTCAAACTTTTTGTTTAATGGTCTTTGTCTTTTTAGCACAGGCATAGCTAATTCAAGGCAAGTAATTAATTTAAAGGTATTCGTGCAAAGATTTTTGTTCTATTTTGTCGTTTTTGAATACAGAAGAAATTTCTTTTTCTGCTAATTCAATTCTTTGTTTTAAGTAATTGCTTAACTCATATTCTTGAATGATTTCTTTTGCAATTTTTAAGTATTTTTTAACTGACCCTTCTGCAATAGTTAAAATCAGGTTTCCAGAGCATTTAGTGCATTTGCCTACTAATGGAACTCTCCTGTATTTTGTGTTGCATGCAGTGCAACGAAAATTTTGTTTTGAAAATGCTCTTGTATTTCCGATTATGTCTGGAAGGAAATGAGAGAGTAAAACTCTTTCTAATGCGTCTTTTTCTTCTACTGCACTAATTTTATGCTGTAATTTTGCCTGTCTTTTAATTTTTTCTTCCATTGTTTTCAATTGAACATACATTGACTGTTTTGGGCCCTGGTCAAATGTTTCAGTATTGTGAGTGAAATTCAATCCAGAGTATTGTCCGACTTTCCCTAATCTTTTTTTAACTATTTCAACTTCCTGCTGGCTTGGTTCAGCATAATTTAATGTATTATAATAGAATTTTAATGGATAAGAAGAAACTGTTTCCATTTCATATACTTCGTTGTCTATTTCTGATGGATTTAATACTGTGGTAAAAACTAATGGGGCGTCCATTCTTCCTCCTCTTGAGCTCGGCAGGTAATGTTCAGAAAAGTTTAGCAGTGCGTCCATTAACAGCATAATTGAATCCTGGTCTCCGTCGCAGTCATATACTGCTAGATTGCCAAAACCTGCAATATAATTTTTTTCTCCTTCAACCATTAAATCATAAACCCATTTTTCTTTGCTTGTAATTTTGTTTATTTCTTTTATTGAATCTAATGCAAAGTTTCCAATTCTTTTCAGTCTTTTTTTCCTGAAGTTATGAGTTAAATTAATTTCCTTGAATTTTTCTTTTTTTCTTCCAAATAAATTCCCTCCAATTTCCTTTAAGTCTTCTGAGTAAAGCCTTATTCCGTATGCTTTGATTAAAATTTTTTTTCCTTTTTTTTCATAAAACTCTTTTAAACAGCCTGATTTGATTTCTCTTTCTTTTTCATTAATAAAATGCGGGAACAACCCAAGCAGATTGCAGACTAACCCAAAATCGTTTATCAGGTTTTGGTTAACTGAAGTCATTTTGATTGAATTAGAATTAATATGCCCGTCTCCTACAATATATCCTGCAAGAAGTCCCTGCAGGCATTCTTTTGTTGCATTGAAAAGCAAGAAAGGAATTCTTTTGTTTTTTGCATTGTTTCCTGCGCAAAGCATTTCAGTAAAGAATTCAAAGTAAACTCTTCCACTTAAAGTAATATAATCAAGTTTTCTTTTTTGAACTGAAACTTTTCTTCCAAATATTTTGTTTATTGATTTCTCTAATTTTTCTGTTATTTTTTTTTCATTTGAAACAAAATTTACTTGACAAACAAATTTCTCTTGGTTTTTTTCTTTTGAATTTCTTGCCCATCCATCTGCAAGAAAGTATCCAATCAATTCCCCTAATTCTTTGCTGAAAGGGATTACTGCTGGGATAGTGCTTTTCTGTTTATTGTATCCAATAAAGCATTTTCTAAAATCTTTTGCGTGTTTTTTCATGTCTTTTAAAAGCAGTTCAAATAAATCCAGTGGAACTGAATCAAAATCAACTGCAGTATGCAATGCTTTTCCGTTTCTCCAGCCAATTCTTTTTGCCGTTTCAGTAAACCCTTTATTTTTTAAAACAAATTCTCTTAATTCTTTTTTTAACCCATGGACTCTCAAAAGTTTTTTTTGTAAAATAGGTTTTTTTAGGTAGTATTCAAGTGCATTGAATTCTTTTTGAATTTGATTTGATTTAATTGAATGCAATGCCAATAAGTTTTCTCCTTCTTTAAATTCTGAAGCCTGTTTTTCAAACACTTTTATTCCGTCAAAAGTCAAAAGCTTATGATTTTCTGTTGCAGTTATTTCTCTTCCAAACCTTGTTTTGAATTTAAGCAATTGTTTTGGCGCTTTTTGTTTTAGTAGTGCATTAACTTTTCTTGTTTTAAGCATTCCTTTTTCATCAATTGTATAAGTGAAAACATTTTCTAAAGGTATTTCTTCTTTTTCGCTTTTATCATCAAAATGGTTTATTGAAACGATTTTCATTTTTTTCCCATTCTGAATCAAAACAGGGGTATCTCCGGTTAAACAATTCCTTCTTTTGCAGCTGATAAAATACGGATGGCCCCAGCCAAGTCTTGAATTACTGTAACCTAAAATTCTTCCAATTATTCCTGCTGAAGTGTGCGGAGCCAAACCAATTACTAATTCTCCGATTAAATCTTCTTTTGTTTTTGCGTTATAAAAACTTTTTAATCCATAAAATTTTTTTAGCAGTTCATCAATAAAAGCAGTTACTTTCAGCATCCAGTCTCCTGCAGTTTCGTTTACAATAATGTCTTGCGGAAAAATTTCAATTATTTGTTCTTCTGAAGTAATTTCGTTTCCTTTAAAGTCTTTTTTATAACCTAATTCTTTTACTTTTTCTACACTTAAATTAATTTCTTTTGGTTTAAAATGAGTTATTGGCGCATTAAGTAATTCAAATCTCATTGTTCCATCTCTAAAAAGATGTATTTCATGTTTTGCTCTTAAAATTGCTTTTTCTATTGGTTCAGGTTCTTTTAAATCTGAAATTAATCCTTTTACCCCTTTAATTAAGTTTGGCATCCTGACATTTAATTTTTCTAATCCAGCATTAACTGTTTCCTCTAAATCTATTTCTCTTTCTTCTGATTTAATCATTATTCCTTTGCATTGCTTGCAGTTTTTTTCATCTTGTTTTCCAATCCAGCCGCATTTTGAACACTTGCTTACTCTAAGAGTTTCTATTCCGCATTCCCTGCAGTTAGAAAAAGGAATTATTTTAGTGCATTTAGGACAGCGAAATAAAGCCAGTTCTGCTTTTAATTTTTTGTTTGATGAACTCAATGCATTAATTGCTTTGTTAATACTTCTGGTATTTCCTCCGTAATTTCCTATTGGGAATAATCCGTGGGGGTTTCCTTTCATTTCTCTTGGTTTTGCCTGTTCAGGTCTTCCCATTCTTGCTCCGACAAAACTTGCTCCTTTATCCATTATTTTTATCCCTGAAATTTCTGTCAATAAATCTAAAACACTTTTTTCTTTTTCTGTTTTTTGAATTTCTTTTGTGCTTAATGCACCTAAAGTTTTAAGCAATGGATAAGCATATTCTTTTTCAATCAAAATTTTTTCTTCCTGAAGTTTGTGGGGCAAACCAATTTTTTCCATTAGTTCCTTTGTTTTTTCTGTTAACTCAAATTTTGCTCCTGTTATTTTGTCTCCTTCAAAAACTTTTTCGGCTTTTTTTGCTTCTTTTATTAATTCAATTATTTCTTCTGAATTTAATGCAGTATAATAATGCAAAAACTTTGGATGCAATGGAATTCCTGACTGCATGCTTAATTCAACTGCAGTAAAACAATCAATTGAATTTACATCTTTAATGTCTTTTTCTTTTATTCCTTCAAGTTTTCCTTCTTTTAATTCTTTTTTTAATTCTAATTCAAACCATTCTTCTACAAAAGAGCTTGGAATTAATGGATGAGAACTTTTTCTGAAATCTCCTAAAGAAACTAAAATGTCTCCTAAAAATAAAATTTTTTCTATTTGAGGTTTTACTTTTACTGCTTCTTCTTCTGAATCCAAACGCATTACATTGCCATTTTTGAGTTTAACTATTGGGCCGTCAATTGAATTACAGGGAAATAATTGAGCGGCTTTTCCAGGTCGTTCAATTCTAATGTGTGTTCCGACCGCAATAAATTCATCTAATACAACCATAGTAGCAGGATTGATTGCTTTTCCCATTATTCCTGTGTTTCTTCCTCTTCCATACCTTAACCTGAATCCGCCGTATTTCATTGGATAAGCAAGTAATGGTCTTCCTGCAGCAATTGAATCCAAATACTTGTAATTCGGCTTAATTTCTGTTTTTTCTTCACTTCCTTTTTTTACTTTAATTATTTTTTCTAACCAACTCCAATCCAAACCCAATTTTTTTGACCAATCCATTATTTTCATTGCTTTTAATGCAACTCCTTCTGTTATAACTAATCCCATTCCTCCTCTGATTCTGTTTGAAGGAATTCTTTCTAAATCTCTGTGAACTGAAACTTCTTTTTCTTCTGTTGGAACTCCATTAATGCATACAGGGCATCCTCTTACAATAGTTCTGATTTCATCTTCACTAATTTTGTATTGCCTTGAAAAAATTTCTGTCTGATAAATTGTTATTTCTTCAACATATCTTTCAACTTCTTCTTCTGTTGGCTTGTATCTGTCTAATTCCATTAAATGTCTTGCATAGTCTCCTAAAATTAATGGTAAAACAGTTGAACTTCCTCCTGCTGCTCTTATTGGTCCGGCAAAATAAATGTCAATAAATTTGCTTCCATCCATATTTTTACTGATTTTTATTTCTGGTACTCCGTCTAATGGCGCAACAACAACTCCTTCTGTTTCAATTACCAAACAGGTTTTGATTGCTTGTTCAATTCTTTTTGAGTCATCAGGAATTTCACACCAGTCTTGTTCGATTATTTCTTTGCATAAAGTAAACATTATTTTTAGTCTGTCTCCTTTTAGTTCTTTAACTAATTCTCTGTATCTTTTGGCTACTCCTTTTGGGCCAATAATGCTTTCAGTTCTTTCAGCTAAATCTGTCACAGGAACACATTCGACTTTATCACTTAAATCTAACCCTGTTTCTCTTGCATTTTTTGCTAAATTATATTGAATTCTTACTTTTTTGTCTAATTCTTTAAAATAATCTTGTATTTCGACGATTGCTTTTAGTTCTGGAATTACTTTTGTTTCAGTTGTTGCGTTTGTTTCTGTTTTTGTTTCTTTTGTTTCTGAAATTATTTTTGTTTCAACTGTTTCTTTTGTTTCTGACATCCCTTTTGTTTCTGGAATTTCTTTTGTTTCAGTTGTTGCATTTATTTCAGTTGTTGTGTTTGTTTCAGCTATTGTTTCTGTTGCTGGTGTTTTGTTTTCTTTTTCTTCCATTTTTTTCACTTTAGTTTATTTCTTTTTTTTCATTTATTTTAATTTTTTCAATTAATTTTTTAATGTTTTTTTTGTCTTTTTTTACTTCATTTTTTTTCTTTTTTTTGTTTTTATTTCTTTTTTTCAATTAATTTTTTTGTTTTAATTTTTTTTTCTTTTTCTAATTTTATTTTTGTTAAACTTTTTTGCTGAAGGTTTTTTTTGTTCAACCTTTTGTTTTTGATAAACCCTTTTTCTAAAAAGGTTTTTTTGATACAACTTTTTTCTAAAAAGTTGTTTTTTCACACCGTTTTTTCTAACACTTCTTCTTCTTTATAAAAATTTTTTTCATAAACTTTTCCTGTTTTTAGTTCTAATAATATTACTGCGCCAGGAGTCGGAACATGTCCTTGTTGTGTCTGAAAATTAGTTCTTTCCTGAAATGTTCCGCAGCTGATTATTTTTGTTCCCCTGTAAGTTCCAATTGAATAATGGTGTAAGTCTCCGCCTAAATAAATATCCGGAACTTCTTTGATTACCATATAATTATTTTTTTCCGGAACATAAGGTCTTTTCAATCCATAAACTGGCATTAAATCTCTTTTTTTTATTAGTTCTTCTATTGCTTTAGCCGGATTAGAATAACTTAAAAAACTCACACTAGAATATAAATCGTGTAATGATGGACCATGATAAAACAATACTTTTAGTCCTTCTATTTCAGCCCAGCCAGGAGAACTTAAAAAATGAAAATTCTTTTTTTCATATAATTTTTCCACAAATTCTTTTGGGATTGCTGGTTGTGGGTCAGCAAACCTTACTGCATCATGCTGTCCTGGAATAATAAATACTTCAATATGATCAGGAACTTCTTTAATTAATTCAACAAATTTGTCGTATTGTTTTCCAATGTCTTTAATGCTTAATTCTTTTATTTGGTCTGGGTAAACCCCTATTCCGTCAATATTGTCTCCTAAAACACACAAATATTTTATTTTGTTTATTATTTCTTTTTCTTTTGGGTTATCAGTGTTTCCTTTCAGCCATAAAAGAAATTTTTGAAATGAATCCTCTAAAAACAGTTTGCTTCCGACATGCATGTCTGAAATGCATACCATAAAAACATCTCTTTTTGATCCTTTAAAACTATTTACAGGAATTTCAGGAAAAATCACGTCTTTGATTATAA
This sequence comes from Candidatus Diapherotrites archaeon CG10_big_fil_rev_8_21_14_0_10_31_34, assembly GCA_002763225.1. Lineage (GTDB taxonomy): Archaea > Iainarchaeota > Iainarchaeia > Iainarchaeales > 1-14-0-10-31-34 > 1-14-0-10-31-34. Next base: position 1,536 of record PFAI01000056.1, on the reverse strand, counting down.
TCATTTCTTCGTTTCCTTTAATTCCTTTAAATCCTAAAACATTATCGCATAAAATTCTTTCACTTTCTTTCATTAAAGCTAAATCGTCTTTCAAAATTATTCCAATGCAGTTTGCTTCTAAGTCCTCTAATTTAAATCCAATGTGCCCGTTTTTTGTTTTCCATTTTTCTAATACCATTGCAATTAATTCAACTTCATTGCCTTTTGAAACAGTTTTAATTCTTTTAATCGGCTTATTTGTCATTCCTCTTGCTTTAAGCATTTTTTCTATTGAAGTGAATTTGTCTCTGAAAAATTCCAGGAAATTTTTTACTTTTCCTTCAGAACAAGACTGGTTTGTCACATTTAATTCTTCTAATATTTGATAATCTGATTCAATTTCTTCTGCTTTAGGAGAAAAAGATTTTATTGTTTCTTCTTTTTTTGTTGAAGACAGTTTAGTTGAATCTAAAACTATTTTTTCTTCAATCATTTTTCTTTTAATTACAAACAATCCTTTTTCTATTGCTTCTTCAATTATTTTTTTGTAATCCAGATTTTGTTCTATGATTAAATCAACTGCTGAATTTTCTATTATAATGTTTTTTTCTGACCCAAATTCAATTATTTCTTTTTGTTCCATTTTAACTACTTTATTTTTTCTTTTAGGTTTTCTAACTCGCTTATTATTGTCCAGATTTCTGTTCTTGTATGCTGGGGCATATTAATGTCATTGCTTATGTCGTCAAGCAGGTATATTGCTGAACTAATATTTACTTCTAATTCATCTTTTGCCTGAATTTTTTCTTTTGATTCATCCACTGCTTTTCTTATGTTTCTTGGAACTCCTG